>NZ_AUPG01000011.1:0-79421 GCF_016772115.1 Petrotoga sp. 8T1HF07.NaAc.6.1 | reverse complement strand
ATGTGTCTTAGCCTACCTCTAAGGAATAAATTTTGCTGATCTGTGCAAAATGTTTTTTTTATAATGCCCTAGAATTAACTTCCATATTCTCGTTTGCTACGCAAACGATGTACTGCGCAAATGACGCTTGTGTCTTAGCCTACCTTTAAGGAATAAATTTTGCTGATCTGTGCAAAAAGATTTTTGCAGCCCTGTGCAAAATGTTTTTTTTATAATGCCCTAGAATTAACTTCCATATTCTCGTTTGCTGCGCAAACGATGTACCGCGCAAATGACGTTTGTGTCTTAGCCTACCTCTAAGGAATAAATTTTGCCGACCTGTGCAAAAAGATTTTTGCAGCCCTGTGCAAAATGTTTTTTTCATAATGCCCTAGAATTAACTTCCATATTCTCGTTTGCTACGCAAACGATGTACTGCGCAAATGACGCTTGTGTCTTAGCCTACCTATAACGACAATAAAAGTTGCCCTAAATAATAGGGCAACTAATTTTTTTACCAATATGAGATGTTGATTGGGTTTTTATTTTATGCATATCTGCTGTTTTTATCTTACACAAGGGTTGATATCTAGTTAAGCAAGGTTAAAGAAGAAGAATAAAAGGTAGCAAATAAAGCGGAAGAATTGGTGATGACGATAAATGAAAAGTAGAAAACCAAAGGAATAGGATAGATGATTGTGGGCTTAGGTGGAGTTCTCCCCATTCCTTAGGGACCCACGTTGTGGGGTAATGTTTTTTTTATTCTTGTTAAATACCTCTTATGTTTTCTGGCAGAATTATTGATTGTTTTTTAATAACGCAGTCATTAACCGCAGCTTTCAGAATTGACTCAAGTTCTCTAAAATTACCAGGATAAGAATAATTTTCAAGTTTTTCAATGGCTTCAAAAGATATTTTGTCTACTGCGTAATTAAGATCTTCATCAACGATGTTGATAAAAGGGCTTTGAAGTATAAAGCTAATTAGAAATCTCAAGTCCTCTTTTCTTTCTCTTAATGAGGGTATGGAAATTTTGTATTTGAACCTATAATACAAATCAATTCTAAAATTCCCTTTTTGAATTTCACTGAGTAAGTTTTTGTTTGTTGCAGCCATTAGAAAGGTAGGTACAGGGATAGCTTCCTTGTCGTATCCTTCTGGTGTGATTTTATAATCATCTAAATACAACAATAATTTTGCTTGCGTAGAGAACGGTATTTCAGCTATTTCGTCTAAAAACACAAATCCAAAAATATTTTCCATCAATCGACCTTTTCTATCGGTTGCATTGGTATAGGCGCCTTCTCTTGTTCCAAACAATTCGGAGTCGATGAGATTTTGCTCCATATTAACTAAGGAAAATTGATAGTATTTTATTCTGTCATCAGCAACTCGATTTTTAACTGCATCGTAAATTATTTTTGTTATCAAGGATTTTCCTGTTCCAGTTTCACCTTCTATTAAAATGGAAGGAAGTTTATAAGTATCTTTCAGATTTTCCAAAAGGTATTTGGAAAATTTGCTTAAATCATCATCGATATATTTGATTTCATTCATTACATTCTTTATATCATCAAAATACTTTTCAATCGAGTTAACTATATCATCAATGATAACTTTTAACTTGTGATAAAAATCTCTCATGCTGGGATCTAAAAAAATACTAATATACTTTTTTTCTTCGTACAAATTCTCCAAATCTTCTTTTGATTTGACTGAGCATCTAAATTTCCAATTTTTTATATTTTTATAAGGAATCTTTCTGGTTATTTCGTTAAAATTACTATCTTCTTTATCGACTTTTTTTAATTTTCTTATCTCCTCTTTCAGTAACTTTTCTAGTTTGCCTTTTTCCTCTAATTCAAACTCTAAACGGGATTTTCTGAATATGCCTATAATTTCATATTGAAGAAATAGGTCAAAAACTTGAGGTTTTACATAGTCATCGACCAAAAGAATAAAGCTGCATTTGCTATCAATTTTGTTTTTTTGGAAGAAATCTTGATCCACAACGCACAGAGTTACATCTGAAGACATTTTATTGGTGAACAAATTTTTTACATTTACTTTCTCTTTCTTTTCATCAAATTGTTTTTGTAATGAGTCAATAATATCTTCTATGACAGAAGTGTCTTCTATGTAAATCATTTTTTCCTCTCCTTCACGTAGTAAAATATTTCTTTTAATTCTGATTTAATTAAATCACTCTCTTCTAAATTTTTTTCTATAAACTCTTTGAAATCTTTGTAGCTTGTTGAATAATGGTTAGAAAAAATGTTGTTTAAGATATGTAAGATCGTTTCTTTTTCTATATTTCCACTTTTTTCTATCTTCTCTATGGTATCGGAATCAAAATAATTTTCAACCTGGTCAAACTTCTGTTTTATACTTATGCTAGAAAAACGCGATCGGTATTCCCAATACTTATTAATTCTTCGTGGTATAGGACCTCCACCACTTCTTACTAAATTAACAAGAGGGATCACTTCACCGTTTGGAAGCATAATGTTGTGGTAAGAATTCAAATTCTTATCAATTTTGAAACCAGCTTTATTGTCTCTCCTTGTGGTGAAAATTTTTTCCAATCTTTCTTTAGTTATATTAACACATAGTGGAAAAGAATCTAAATATCTTTGTATATCTTCAGTAATTGTTTTAGAGTTAAGATAATTAATAATTTTGTACCCCTTGTTTGTTTTTAAAATTTCGTATTGAATTTTCCTTGAACTAACATATGGGGTTTCAAAAGAATAATCGCCTCTTTCTTGCTGTGAACGCTCTTTGTTTGTTTGATCTTCTTCGTCTATTTCTTCAACCAAGGCAGGTTCGTCATCATCGAAATTATTCGTTTCTGGTTCATCAGTACCATAGCTATAAAATACTTTAGTTTTTGCTTTTTCTTTTATTTTTTCTTTAGATCCCATTCTATTTCACCTCGTTATAAAAGGTATAACTGGTTCTCGGATGAGTTTCAACATATTCTTTACTAAATTCTATATTTTTTAACACCCTCATCCCATTTTCGAAAGACATAACCGTTAAAGGTCCACGCGTCTTAAAATCCATGAAATACGATTTGGCACTTTTGATTCCTTTTTCTTTCAAAAATTGAGCAAGGGAATAAAGTAATTCGAAATATATTGGATTAAGTTTGATGTTTTCTAACACTTCGTATTGTTTGAGAGTAGGGTCATTTTCTATACCATATATAAATTCTTCAAAAGTTTTTTCACTAAACGCTAATTCAAAGATTTTTGAACTTATAACATTCATATCCATACCTTTAACACCTGTGTGAAAAGTTTGCATGGAAAGTTGAGTTCCCCTCTCCCCAAGAACATGTCCAGCGGAAAGACCTATATACTCGTTTGTTTCAAATTCTTTTAATGTGGATATATCATGACCTAAATACTTCTTCGATACGTAAAAGCTATTATCGTCTTCAACTATTTTTGGAGAACAGATTTTTAATTTACCTTGAGACTCGAAGATATTAGCTATTTCTATAATTGTATTTTCATCTATCTTTACTGCTTTTCCGTCTTTAATGAAGTATCTTCCCATATATTCAGACAAATCGAACTTGTACTTTGAGTCCTCACCAGAAGATTTTATGATTTTTTTGGTTAGCATTATCTCGTTGTATTCATCAAAGTCTCCAACATATATATTCCCAAGAAATTCCACTAATTTTCTTGTAAAGTATCCAGCTTGTGCAACATGAAGTTTTTTGTCCATTAAAGTTCGTCGAGCTCTCATCGATATAGTTGCCTTGTTTTTGCCTGTTTTAAAATAATCATCTATCGGAATACCTTTTAGAAAGTTGCTATTCGAAACACCGTTGATTTCAAAAAAAAGTTGGTCAAATTGTTCTTTTTTACCTCTGCACTTGCTTTGTTTTATATATTTCATACTATTTTCTTCTTCATTTTTTTCTATTTCATAGACTGAGAGGGTCAGGTTATTCTCCATAGAACTTAACAAGTAGCCGTTTATAATTTCTTGGTTGATAAGTTCAGGAATATCTTCATTTTGCTTTGCCTGAATCAACTTTTTAAACTTCTCAGAGTATTCTTCTTTCATTGAATTTTTATCTTTTTTGGTAACGGTATAATATCCAAAAACCATATCTTGGTCTATTGAATAATTTAAGCTGCCATCTCCAAGTTTGAACGGATTGTTTGATGGAAGCATTTTGTACAATTCTTCCCTGATTTCTTCACTTTGGTCATATGGATAGTAAACCGCCATAGTATCTCCGTCGAAATCTGCTCCAAACCCTTCACAAACGTTTATTGGCAGACCGATAGTATAATTTTGCCAAAAAAGCGGTTTAAAGGATTGCATTGAGTGCCTGTGCAAAGAAGGCTGTCTGTTTAAAATCACATATTTATTTTTTAGATCCCCGTCGGAGAATATCTCATTAAGACATTTTGCAACCTCGACTCTCTTTTTATAATCTCCTTTTAGTGCTCTGTCTATTCCCATAACGTTGCATTTGATAGACTTGTGATTTTTCAAAATTTCAAGACCAAATTCAATCGGTAATATAACTGTATTTATATTCAGGGGGATATTTTGGTCTAAATAGTAGTTGATGTTGTCTTTCGGTTGAGGAGTGATAACAGCCCTCCCTGAGTTATGTATTCTTCTTGCCACCATATGAGATCTGATATAGCCTTCTTTTTGGAATAGCGATTCTTTTATTATTGAGAGAACCTTTTTGAGAGTTTCCCTGTTTTTCTTCGAGCGAGAGTTTTCATTTGCATTTAACAAAAAAACAAATTTCTCGATATTTGTATAAATCGATTTTATACTTTTTTCGTCATCGTTTATGTCATCTTTGTAATTTTCGAAGTATTTTTCCACATAGTTTTTAAAGTTATCGTAAAATGCTGATTGTTCTTTCTTCCAGGTTTTAACCGAGTAATCCTTTCGAGCTTTCATCGACTCATAAGCTACTTTCCATTCTCCCCTGATGGCTTTGAATGAGACTTTTATTTGTTCAAAATAATCTTCTATTTCTTTGTTGTTGAAATACCCGTTTAGATAAAAAACACTCTCCAAAAAAGAAGGAATGCTCAATAAGTTCTTATCTTTTCTAAACTTTTGGGAAAGAAATTCTTCTATCTCTTTATTTGGTTTAATTTTATTTGGTAATTTATTTTCAAATATTGATTTCATAGAATTATCATGATTTATTACGTAACCAAAGGTTCCATCAATGAATAAAAGAATTCTAAAGGAGTCTCCTTCGTGGAATCACCTAATTCAGATTCGTTAATATTTTTTTTGGCAAATAAGTTTATTAAATTTTTATTGTTGTAACTGAACAAACTCCAGAATTCCATCTCACCGATTTTTTGACCACCATTGTTTGATCTTCCTTTTAAAGGTTGTTTGTTAATTTTTCCTTCAGTAGCTTTATGTACAAAGTGTATTTTATCTCGTACACAGTGATCTAATCTCACCATATATTGAAAACCTACTGTTAGGTACCAATCTTTATCTTTATAACTTACCTTAAACCTTCCATAATCGTCTGAACCAATTTTCTTTAAAGATTCTAATATTTTATCCATCTTGTTGTACCCATTTTCAAAGGGGGACACACCATTTTATAATCATCAAAATCAGAAAACTTTTGTGCCATCGTACTATGAGTTTCATATAGCTGACCAAGATTCATTCTTGAAACAACCCCTAAAGGGATAGTATTACATCAAGTGATATTTTCTTATCTTTTACTGTAACTTTAGGCATTTCATCATCACTCAAAATCAGTGCTATTGTGCCTTTATTACCGTGCCTGCCCATTATTTTATCCCCGATTTCAAGAGGTTTAAAAACTTGGTACTCGATACATATTTCAATCACAGTTTTAATTTCATCACTAAGGTCGAAAGTTCTAAACGGTCTTCCGGGACTATGAGGAATACTTTTCACAATAGCTTGATACTTTCCTTGGTATGTGTATTTTTTATTGTTTTTGTATTTCGGGCTCTTCACTTCAAACAAGACGTCTCCATAGTTAACAGTTTGATTTTCTCTGATCTTCCAGATTATTTGTGTTGTGTCATAAATCCAACTATTTCCAGCCACCTCAGGAATTTTAATTGGATCAACCTCGATGTTGAATTTATCTTCTTCAAGTACCGTTGCTTGCATTTTTTTGGCGAAACTTTCTGAAACGATAATTCCATCTTCAAAATTGAACCCTTCAAACAATCCATATCCAACAAAGGCGTTTATCCCTACTTTACCCTTTTCCTTGCCTGTTTTTAGAAAAGGTTCTTCTGCATTATCAAGAGTAATTGCTTGTTTAAGGTTTTTTGAACCCATCAAAATTCTTGCACCATCTGAATGTAAAATAAATGGAATTTGATAACTTGCAAAAGATAATAAATCTTCTGCAGTATTTTTACTGGAATCATTAAAAAATTGGAATTTATCTATGTTGTATCTTAAGTTTTCTGAATCAACCAGGCTTAACGTCAATCCAATTTTTTCTGACTCTGGGGTTTCAAGAAGATCAACTATTCCAAGGTGCGATTCGTGAGGTAATCGAAGGTTTTCGTTTACTAGTTCATTTGGATACACGACTTTTCGCGGGTTAGAATAATACTCAATATAATTTAGTTCATCAGGGATAAAGAATATCGGGACCTTTTTAAACATATCTTTACCTTTACTTATTGTATAATACTTATATATCCATACCCCTATCTTTCCACTTAATTTATTTATCCTTTTGAACCTAACTTCAATCTTCTCTTTCTTTTCCCCTGATCTCTTTTCAGTTAAAATACCAACAAAGGTACTTAAAATAGCCAAATAATATCCTGGGATTATCAGTTTGTTGCTTAAATCCATTACTTTTGTGTCTGAATCCTCTTTTTCCTCTTCTGAATCTGAATTGGTATCTATTTCGTAACCGTCGAAAATAACCCAAGGTGTGTATAATTTTCTGTTTCTATGTTTAAAATACCCATCCTCATCAGGATACAGGATTTGGATATCCTCTGCAGTCAAAGCTCCCTCTCTATCTTCAACCTCGATTGAGTAAAGCCCACATCTAGTACAATCATCTTCCAAGGTTTCGGCAGTTTTTTCGAATTTCTTAATATCTATGTTATTTAATTTTTCAATTAAATTTCTATTTAACTGAGCCTTTTCAACATCTTTTTCCAAATTGTTAGTTATATAATGAATATATTTTTCCACAACAGGCTTCCAATCATCAGCAACAAATGGTTTATAATACTCTTTAATCATATGATCTTACCGCCTTTTTGTCGAAAGATAATTTTAGACTCTTTCCCATAATTCTCAGTTTAGCCCCTTCCAACTCCTTTTCTATATCTTTCTTAATTTCCTCTATCACTTGGGCTTTAAGCTCCGTATCGTCGTTGTTTGTTACATTTTCTATGAGATTCAAGTGTAAAAAAACTTTTTCTGATCTTTCATCGTTATTCCATTCCAACCACGATGGATAAATCGCAGCAATATTTCTATGCTTTTCAAAATGCTCAAACTGCAAAGATTTAAATGCAATGGTATCCAATAATTCCATTTCTGGATTATTTATACTATACTTCCCGTTAGATATTTGCTTTTTTATATATTCATAAACTTGCGTTTCTAAAGCTTGCGACTTATCTTTAATTTCATCAAATAAATCTCGCGAATTTTTTTCCTTCACAACATTTACTGGTCCTACTTCTACCCCTTTTACTAGTTCTTGTAGATCTTTTAAATTCAATGAATTTGGAAAATTCAGTTCGTATTTATCAATCAAACTCAAAATTTCAAACTTAGTTCTTTTCAATCTTGCACTATGGTAAGAATTCGTTACAACCCTATCAGCCTGTACATCTGTCCCATCTATAAACTTCAGCAATCTTGCAGCATGTATAACTAGCTTTTTGAGTTCTTCGTCTTTAATTGGTGATCTCTCAGATTCCAGAAGTTTCTCAAGAGGTGTTATATCGATTTCAAAGATTTTGACGTACTCTTTACTCTTTGACTCTCTATCTTTATCTATATCTATCGGTAAATACCCTCTATGATACTTAGAGATTAATTTAACAGCCTCCAAAATCTCTTCTTTTTTATCTCCAAAAAGTTTTTTTAAATCAACATCATTCTCACCAATTGGCTCAAAGATATTAAAAATACTGTCTTCGCTCTTGTATTCATCTATGAATTGGACGGAAAGCTCATTGTGCAAATCCCTAACCAAAGAAGGATATTTATCAAGGTATACAAAATTACCATTATTGAGTTTAAACTTTGAGTATGTATGTCCTAAGTCGTGAACGTTGAGGGCTAAAATTAAAATAAAATAAAATACATATTTGTACTTTATCCCCGTATCTCCGTAATAACCATCGCTAATGCCCTCTGGTAAAAATTTTTCCTCTGAAAGAACGTTTATTAAACTTGCCGTAAAATCCATTAATCTCTTACTATGTCTCTGTGAATGCTCAACGGTCTCAGGTATAAGATCCCCTATCCACTGCTTGGACCACTTAGTTGTAATCATATTCTCGATGTATTCTTTCAGTTTTCTTGTTTTTTCTTTATTGACATCATCAACTTCAAAAACATCGAGTAGATTCTTTCCAACACCAAATGGTAACTCTCGTTTTTCCTCATAATCACTTAAAATTTTTGTCAAAGGATAAAATGGTTTCAGTTGGTATGAGTCTATGAAAGAAAAAACATTGGCAATCTCTTCAGGTAAGTTTAAAAAATCTTTTATATCCAATGTATTATCATTCTCATTCAAATTTAGAGTTTTGACTACTGAATAGATATTATCGAAGTAATCATAATCCCAGTCAAGGCCAAAGGCGGGAAATTCTTCCAGATTCCCATTTTCGTATTTATAATAAAAAGGTATATTTTTAAATAACGAATAGATAGCTATAACCAATCCCACGTTTTTCTTACCACCTGTAACATCAATAATCAACTGATCTTTAAAATTTTTACTTAAAACATCATCCAATTTACTCCAACTAAGGTCAAAAAGATTCCTCGATAAATCATTTTCCAAAGGAGCAATTTCAACGTTTAAATTGTATTTCTTCTCAAAAATACATTTCAACATTGCCCCTTCCCAAGAATTATTTTCATCGTAATAATCATGATTTTTATCTATACTGTTGATATCTTTATTTTCAGAGCCAGCTTTTCCAAAGAAAGGATGTAATGTAAAAAGAACAATATTTTTAATATTGTACCCCATATCTTTGATCAAGTCATAAGTCTCTATCTCAGCAGATAAAACAGATGGAATATCAAAAGCTTTGATCTTTTCATATTCTTCATTAATAAAAAGTTCTTTCAATTCTTTGTATGTGTTGTAGAATTTTGATCTATCACTAGAAAGAGATCTCCCCTGAGTTATAACTAACGTTATATCGCCTTTTAACCTGTTCTTTAAAAATTCAATAATATCAAATACTGAATTATCTTTTACTTCGAACTTGGCTGCTAAATTTTTGTTTTTGTACTTCTCAAAATCATCATTGACTTCAATAAAATCTTCTACAGGATAATTATTTGCCTTTAGGTATTCATAAAAATCTTTTTTCTTTACTTCGCCCTTCTCTTCTACCTCCATTAAGTATTCTAAATCCTTAACAGCTAACTGATGCCCGAACGGTTTTAAAAATTCATCGATAACGACTTCAGGATCTTTTTCCAAGACATATCTAATCTTCGCAACCATTTTGAAACTTTTTAGTAAATCCCATTTTTCTGCAATTTCTTGTGGTGAAACAGATCGTTCTTTCTCTTCCCTTTCTTCCAAGTCACTGCTTTTAGATGTATATGTCCATTCCTGAAAAAAACCTGTTGGTAACTTTTTTAAGGTTAATCTGTATCTTGCATCTTCCTCATCATTGATATACCACTGAACAATACCAACTTTGCTATGTTTCTTTGACTGAAGAATCTTATTAAAGGTACTTTCATTTAACAAATATTTTTTCTCAACCTCTCTACTTATAACTTTCACCCCCTCATCAAATGAACATATTAATATTTTATCACATTTGTTCTAACTTTTTGAGAAACCCCAGCAATTGATTTTGACAAAGGGAACTTGAGTAAAACTTCATTAGATACCGCCCTATTAACAACACGGAAATCAAATGACTTATCTCACAGAAAGGAGCAAAATAATTTAAAAATGCCTCGAAAATCATTCCCAAAAACTTATTTGTGCCACGATTAACGAGTAAATAGACTTCATCCTTCTACCCTTGCAACTTTAAGTTAAAGAAAGAGACTGTTTTAGTTTAAATTTCAACGAACAAATATTTATATATTTAACCTAAAACAGAAAAAGTTATAAAAAAACGTCTGTCGACCTCCAATAAGGTAAAAAACCCAGGGGATCGACAGACAAGTGTTAAAAGTCACAAGACTCATTTCATAAGCTTTTGAATCGATTTTTAACAATTTCTCAAAGCTTTGCTTGACAATTGTAATTTTTTATGATACACTATTTTTGTTGCTTTGTGCCAAAAAAATTTTTCATAATGCCTTAGAAATCTCTTCCTAATTCTCATTTGCGTAGCAAATGACGTGTGTGTCTTATCCTACCTCTAAGGAATAAATTTTGCTGATCTGTGCAAAAAGATTTTTGCAGGCCTGTGCAAAATGTTTTTTTCATAATGCCCTAGAATTAACTTCCATATTCTCGTTTGCTGCACAAACGATGTACCGCGCAAATGACGCTTGTGTCTTATCCTACCTCTAAGGAATAAATTTTGCAGCCCTGTGCAAAAAAGATTTACTCATAATTCTGCAGAAACATCTTCCTAATTCTCATTTGCAAAAATAAATTAAACATTCTTCATAACCATTAAGAAACAATCCCTATCAAATATAAGAACTCAACTTGCCAAAGATAATTCAATTCAAAAGTGAGTTATAGAAAAGCCCCCTACTAACTGCCTTATAATAACATGGAAATAACCATCCAAAAAATCAAACTACTTTACCTTCCTTTCCACAAACAATTAGAAAATGCTCCAAACAAAATATCAAGAATGTAAAAAAGGTAATATCAAAAAAAACTCTTTGAATAAAACTACTTGTATGTTTGACACAAAATCACTTTGTAAAAAAATTTCGCACTTTAGAAATAAAAAGATTCTCAAAAATAAGATTCTGATTTTAAAAGGGTTACAGGGTGGAGCCTCCTTCGCTCATCCGGGCAGGCTGCTGGCGAAAGCAAACTACTGCAGTAACGTTTTTAATTTTTCCTCTACCAGTTTCGCTATTAGAATTCCTTTTGGTGGTAGCGCGATAAACGCTTGAATTCTAATTCCTCTGTTAGCTTCTTGTTCTTGCCACATCCATCAAGACAGTGGTCGAATTCATATTGATGAGTTTGTATGTCATCGATCTTGTGTTGATTAAAATTTAAAAAAACTGAGTAAAAATGAAGAATCTTTAAAATCGATCACGCAATCAGAAATACTAATTCCTGAAATAGTTGATAAAAAGTATATAAAAAATGTCTATACCTTCTCAGGAGAAAATAAGAGAACTTTGGAAAGTAAAGAAAAAATTGATAAAGTAAAGATAAAAACACCTGAAGATTCTCCAATTTTTGATATGATGTTTCAAAATGAGCTTTTCATAAATTATTCTGATTTAGGAGATCCAAACAAGAGTATTAATATATAATAGTACTACGAATTTCCAAAAGTAGGCGAAACTATGCAAATTGTAAAATACTCATTATTAGAATTCTTAGAACCAGGCAATCTTATAATAAACCCTGTTAATACAGAAGGATACATGGGGAAAGGATTAGCGTTAGAAATTGCAATTAGATTTCCTGAAACAGAAAAAAAATACAAAGAGATATGCAAAAAAGGAGAACTCAAGCCAGGCGAGATATTCTTTTACGTAGAAAATGACATTATAATTGGAAACATGGCAACAAAATCAAGTTTTAAATATCCCTCAAAAATTGAATGGATAGAATTAGGAATAGCTAATTTAAAACGATACTTAATTCACAACGCAATACAGAACAAGGTAGTAATTCCAAAAATTGGTAGTGGATTAGGAAAACTTTCCTGGAAAGAAGTAAAAGTACTCATAGAAAAAGCTTTCAAAGATTTTGACAATGTAATCATAGCGTTAGACGAAGAAAAGGGTCCAAAAGAAATAAAGGCTATTCAAGAATATTACATACATGAAATTTCTACTAATCTATTCTGTAATAAAGCCACTGTCGAGATTGAAAGATTTAGAGACCTTCTTAAACAAAAGGGCATTGGAAAAAATAAATATGCCGCGTATGTTCGAAAGTACTTCTAATCCATCATAAATAAGATGAGAAGACGACTGATTCAATTTTACGTCAAAGGGTAGTAACTTTACGTAAAAAATGTCTGTCGACCTTCAATAAGGTAAAAATCGCTGGGGATCGACAGACAAGTGTTAAAAATATATAGTTCCTATTTCTATCTAACACATTCAAATAATTAATCTCGATAGGTTCATAGATAAATATTTTTACTTTGATGATAGTATTGAGACTTCTGATAGACCCGACGAAGAACTTTCGATAAAAATTTGGCTTGAAGATCTTCAAGCGTATTATTCATCAATGCCACCTATATCCTTTACTAAAAACAGTTTGTTTAACCCTGGTTTCAATAAACCATTCAGCCCATATTACGAACATTTTAACAATCTGCCAAACATTATAGAAAAAGTTATTTATCTGCCATATTAATTTTGACTTGATTCAGAAAACTCAATTTTTTTTGGGGGGATGACATGTATCTATACAATGTAGGAACTGCTGTAATTATATGGCTCATAGTTTTGGGAGCAATTAACGCCGGTATATCAAATGGATCTATTGGTATGATTTTTTTAGGGGTGATTATTCTAATTTCAGCTATAGCTTTAGAACAAATAAGAAAGCAAAAGAATAAAGGAAAAGAAAAAAACGTGAAAGTTGAACTGATTCAAAAAACAAATCAAAAAGAACAAAGTTCGCACATTGAAAATACAACCATAACAAAAGATCGAAATGCTGATGAAAACATAATAGAATCTACGCCAACAAATAAACAAAAAGAACCCATATCAAGCAAAATAAAAGAGGTATTTGCAAATATTGGCTGGTTCTTTCTAGTTTTCTTTATTATTCTCATTCTTGCCGCAATATTTGAATTTCTAAAATCTTTATTTGGACTTTATTGATTGAACAATCACATAAAATTTCTAATCTTTTCCACCAATCCAAACCCCATAGAGTTCCTTGCCCCAAGACCTGCATCGTATCCAACAAACTAATATTCATATATTTAACCAAAATATTATATGCCTTAGAAAAAGTTATAAAAAAATGTCTGTCGACCTCCAATAAGGTAAAAAACCCAGGGGATCGACAGACAAGTGTTAAAAGTCACAAGCTTCATTTCATAAGCTTTTATTTGTTTCTTAGCCTACCTTTAAGGAATAAATTTTGCCGCTTTGTGCAAAAATAATTTTTCATAATGCTTTAGAAACTCTTTCCTAATTCTCATTTGCTTGCGTTTTTCCTCTCTTTAATTTATTTAACCCAATTTTTCATGATAAAATATCTTCAGTTTTTATATTGAAATGCGGTACCACTCAATTTTAATAACCAACTCACAATTCTAATCTATAATAAAGGTTTAAAAGTCAGTTTTAGTGCTTGATTTAGAATTATTCAAGAACCATACAACTCAATGCATTGGGGGAAGATATAATGAATGAAGAGTTAATTAAAATTTTAGAAAGAATCGCTTCTGCCTTAGAAAGCATTGCCGAAAGCCTGAATAGGGAAAATCAAGAGAATATTTCTAATAATTTTAATTATGCAAATTCACAAACATACGTTAATAAAAATACAACACCAGATGAAAGTGAGGATATCCTCAACAGACGAGTAATCCTCGCAAACTTTTTAATTAACCGAAGAATCACAATAAAGGCCTTACCAGAGGACGAAAATGGGGACGGAATTTTAGATAAAATAGCTTTTTTTATGGGTGATAGATACAAATTAATTCATGCATTCTTACAACAAATAAAGCGAAAAATGAACTCAGGAGAGACTGTTAAAATGTATCTTAAGGAAAGAACCCAGGAGGAAATTTCAAGCATTTGTCAATTGGCTAGTTGGCTTCATGAAATTGCCTTTTTGTCAGAATTTACATATTATAAATCTCCAAAATATCTTTTACTAGCTACTCCAAACAGAATACCCAAAGCGTTGAACTTTTTTTCCGGCAAATGGTTTGAAAGATATATTAAAAATCAAATTATTTCTTTAATAAGGCAAGTTAATCCTTCTATCAAATTTTCTTATTTAGCAAATCCGCAAATATCATTTGCAAATGGAGATGACTTTGAGTTAGACCTTCTCTTCGAAATAGAGGGAGAGATTTTTTGGTTTGAAATAAAGTCAGCAGATTATCAAAGATACGTGGAGAAATATTCAAAAGTTTCTAAACTACTAAACCTGGACAAAGACCACTCTTTTATGGTCTTACTAGATATCACAGAACCAGGAGCAGATGCTTTAAAAGATTTATTTCACATGAATGTAGTAAATCTCGAAAATTTTTCCAAGGAATTTCTTAATCAAATACAAAAATGGCAAAACATTGAAGTGAACGAGAATGAAGAATAATTGCGTAAACGCACCCCGTCTAACTGCCTCATAATAACATGAAAACTACCATTCTACGTTTGAGTTAGATTATTTTCTTTCCCATAAATAATTGTTCCAGACAAAATATAAAGGAGGTGAGAAAAGCGATATCAAAGAGAAAGTCTTTGAATAAAACTATTTGCATGTTATCCGCAAAATCGTTTTGAATAAAAATTATTGCATAGATAGCGAAGTGGCTAATCAAACTGGAACCTTGATTTCATATGGAAATGCTAGCTCAAAAAATGCTGAAATTTCAATTTATACAAAGCAAACCTTTGAATCATTAAATTTCGATGATATATTCAGCATTTACTGGTGGAGGGAGCCTAAGTTAAAGTCGATCACACAATCAGAAATACTAATTCCTGAAATAGTTGATAAAAAGTATTTTAAAAACGTCTACACCTTCTCAGAAGAAAATAAGAGAACTTTGGAAAATAAAGAAAAAATTGATAGAAAAAAGATAAAAACCCCTAAAGACTCACCAATTTTTGATATGATGTTTCAAAACGAACTTTATATTGATTGTGTTAATTTGTAGTTCCTAATGAAAGTATGAATATATAACAGTAAAACGAATTTTCTTGAGCAGGTGAATTTTATGCAAATTGTAAAATACTCATTGTTAGAATTCTTAGAACCAGGGAATCTTATAATAAATCCAGTGAATACAGAAGGATACATGGGAAAGGGATTGGCTTTAGAGATTGCAATAAGATTTCCCGAAACTGAAAAAAAATACAAAGAGACATGCAAAAAAGGAGAACTCAAACCTGGCGAGATATTTTTTTACAAGGAAAATGACATTATAATTGGAAACATGGCAACAAAATCACGTTTTAAATATCCCTCAAAGATTGAATGGATACAGTTAGGGGTAGAAAATTTAAAACGATATTTAATTCAGAATGCAATACAGAACAAGGTAATAATCCCAAAAATTGGTAGTGGATTGGGAAAACTTTCCTGGAATGAAGTAGAAGTACTCATCGAAAAAACTTTAAAAGACCTTGACAATGTCATCATAGCATTAGACGAAGAAAAAGGTCCAAAAGAAACAAAAGCGATTCAAGAGTATTACACACATGAAATTTCATCGAACCTATTCGACATTAAAACTAATGAAAAGGTAGAAAGATTTAGAGAACTACTCAAACAAAAGGGTATTGGAAAAAATAAATACGCCCTGTACGTTCGCAAATACTTCTAATTTATCATATTAGATGAGAACACGACTGATGGAATTTTATATCAAAGGGAAGTAACTTTACGTAAAAAATGTCTGTCGACCTCCAATAGGGTAAAAAACCCAGGCGATCGACAGATTTTTCTTCAAAACAAAAATTTTGCTAACTTGTGCTTAACGTTTTTTCCCCTAATGTTTTAGAAACACTTTCCAACTCTCATTTGCGAAGCAAATGACGTTTGTCTCTTAGCCTACCTTTAAGGAATAAGTTTTGCTGCCTTATGCAAAACACCTTTTCTTAATGCTTCAAAAAATAACCTCCAAATTCTAATTTGCAAAACAAATTACGCCTTGTTCATAACTATTAAGAAACAATCCCAACCAAATATAAGAACTCAACTTACCAAAGACAATTCAATTTAAAAGAGAGTTATAGAAAAGCACCTCACCTAACTGCCTCATAATAATATGGAAATACCCATCCTAAAATTAAACTACTTTACCTTCCTTTTCACAACCAATTAACAAATGTTCCGAACAAAATAAAGAGGAGGTGAGATAGTTGATACCAAACAAGAATTCTATTGAACCTTATTCCAAAAAACCTTCAGAGAAAATTACTGGTTTGATTAGTTTCATAATAATGGCTGTATTAGTTGTTCTATTCACACTTGGTTATCTGATCAGTCCGATTGACATTTTACCTGGAAATCCAATAGATGATCTTGGAATCTTGGTAGCAGCTATAAGTTTTCTCAGGGATAAATTCAGTGACGTAATTGAGAATGATGATTAAAACATCAAAATGTCATTAGAATAGCTTCCAACTACTCATTTCAAATATATGAACTCAACTTACCAAAGATAACTCATTTTAAAAGAGAGTTATAGAAAAACTCCCCGTCTAACTGCCTCATAATAACATTGAAACTACTACCCTACATTTGAGTTAGATTATTTTCCTTCCCTTAAATAATTAATAATTGTTCCAGACAAAATATAAAGGAGGTGAGAAAAGCGATATCAAAGAGAAATTCTTTGAATAAAACTACTTACATGTTTGCCACAAAATCGTTTTGCATAAAAATTATTGTGAGGTGATAAAATGAAAAAAGGTGTATTAATTATTTTGATAATAGGAATAGTTTTGAACTCATTTGCATCTATAACTTTAACTAGATATGATGAAGCAGAAACACCCATAGAAACTCAACAAATTAGTGATTCGAAAGGAAATCAAATAGAAGTTAGAGTAAGCTATCTTGAAGAAAAAGGCATTTTCTTTGGAGAAATGTATGTTGCTAAAGAAGACAACACAGTAGATGCTTATGTTTCTTACAGTAAAAACTACGACTTTTATACAAGTAAGATCAACTATATGAAATATGAAAAACCTGCATTATATAACACAATAAAATGGGGAATAATAGGTGGAACTACACTAGTAACGTTTTTAATTTTCCCCCCTATGAGTTTGCCTATCGGAATTGCTTTTGGTGGTAGTGCGATAAACGCTGGTATTCTAATTCCTCCATTAGCTTCCCTTCTTGCTTTTGTCACATCCACCATGACAGCGGATGAATTCATTCAACACATCATACAAAATTATAAAGAAGAAGTATGGATTAAGTTAAATTAAAAATACTGTGTGTATGTGTTGAAAAGAACTAACAACGATCGATAAAATTTTTATAAACTATAAAGAGCGCCCTTATAGGGCGCTTTTTTGTTTTTGACTATAGTAAATTGTTGAGCTTGTATAACAACGATATAATAGCAAAAAGTTTAAAAGAAAGTATAACTACCTATGGTTAACATGAGTGTTAAATAGTCAAAGCTTTATTCCATAAGCTTTTGACCTGATTTATAACAATTTCTCAAATTTTCGCTTGACAATTGTAATTTTTTATGATAAACTATTTTTGTTGATTTGTGCAAATCGCTTTTTGCAGCCCTGTGCAAAATGGTTTTTTGCTGATCTGTTCAAAACGTTCTTTTCATAATACCTAAGAAATAATTTCCTTATTCTCCTTTGCTTCGCAAACGACACTTGTGTCTTAGCCTACCTTTAAGGAATAAATTTCACTTACATGCGCGAAAATTTCCACTCGCAACGCTTTAGAAACACTTCCAAAAATTCATTTCCCACTCTAATGACTCTTAGCTTTTAACATGCATATTAGAAATAGAAAAATAAATACTCTCACACTTTTAGACGAGAAAACACTACGAAAAGCTTGACTTGCCTTGTAACTATTGTGCAGATAAAAAAACTTTAAAAAACGATTAAGGAGGAGATTTATCTGCTGCTTCTGCTACTGAAAATCTATATATTAATTAGTTTAATATCCGCAACTTTGGCTTACACTACATTACATTTTATTCCAAAACTAAAAAACAAACCAACATTCTATCAAAATCTTAAAAACGAATTTGAACAAGAGGGAATTGCAATAAGTCAAATAAAAGTTTTTCTAATATTCCTACTAACTTTTATAACCTATAGTTTAGCTTGGTTCATTTCAATTCCAATATCTCTAATTGGCATTTTTGGAAGTATAACCAAAGTTTGAAATGAGTTTGTAAAGTCGATCCCCTAATATGGAAAAAATCAGGGGATCGACAGATTTGTTCTTAAAAAAAAAAGCCCTTATTCATAACTAACAAGTCAAATAATTAATCTAGATCGGTTAATAGATAAATACTTTTACTTTGATAATAACGACTTGATTCGTAAAACTCAGCTTTTAAGGAGAGATGACATGTATCTATACAATGTAGGAACAGCTGTAATTATATGGCTCATTGTTTTGGGCGCAATTAACGCTGGTATATCAAATGGATCCGTTGGTATGATTTTTTTAGGAGTGATCATTCTGATTTCAGCTATAGCCATAGAACAAAACAGAAAGCAGAAGAATAAAGAAAAGCAAAAAAGCGAGAAAGTGGAATCAATTCAAGAAACAAAAACGAACCAAGAAGAAAGCTCGCCCTTACAAAAGACAACTCAAACAAAAGATCGAATTGTTGAAGAAAACATAATAAAACCCAACCAAGGATCTAATCAAAAAGAACCAACACCAAGCAAAATAAAAGATATATTAGGAAATATTGGTTGGTTCTTTTTAGTTTTCTTTATTATTATCATTCTTAGTGCAATATTTGAATTTCTTAAATCTTTATTTGGACTTTATTAATTGAACAATCACCTAAAATTTCTAATCTTTTCTACTAAACCAAATCCCATAGAATTCCTTGCTCCAAGACCTGCATCGTATCCAATTTTTAACAAATCTGGTGACCCACTTATATAAAATTTTCCTTCCCATCCTTTTATTATAAATCCTTTATAATTCGAAATTGTCATCTTCAAATGGCCATCTGACGGTTTTATTGTAAAGTTGTCATCTTGAGGTTCATAGCCATAGAAAGCCTCGAATTTACGTATCAAATTACTTCTTATTATCTCATTAAACTCAATATCAGCAGGTGATAAATAACGTGTTTTAGTTTTGTCGTTATCTTTTAAAGAAACGTGAGCAGTGATAGGTGATTTGGTTTCGACTTCTAAACCTTTGGAAGGTAAAAACTTACTGTACTTGATATCTTCAACTTGCACCTCTTGTCTATTTAGAAAGTATTTTTTGGTGAATAGTATCTTATCAATAATGTATTCTAAAAATTTGTCATTTGGTGATGAAAGAGTAAACCAAATCTTATCCATGAAGGTGATCTTTTTAGTATCTTGATTGTAGTTATAATTACCAAAAAACTTTGAGAAAGTAAACATCTTAAAAGTTGATTTATCAGCCTTAAAACCTACATCGTGCAAAAAACTTTGATAATATTCATCATTGATCCAATTGTAAATCAACGCCTGTTGATAATGATTATAATGAACTGGCAGAGAAAGATTGTCGACACTTAGTTTTATAAAAAGCCTCATCTTATCACCTCGTGTATATTATAACACTTTGGAAAAAAATCTAAAATAAGAAAAGAGAAAAGGTTATTGGAAGCTTACGGTTTATCTCTATAATCCTGATGTTCGATCTGATTTTCACAACAATTTTCTTTTAAAATTGTTGATAGTGAGTATAACAAAAATCCAATTCACAAAGAAAGATGGCATTTTGTTGCCCATACAACCCCAAGTTAATCAAAAAAGCCGCCTAGATTAACTTCCAATAAACTAATATTTATCTATTTAACATAAAGCAGAAAATGATATAAAAAATGTCTGTCGACCTCCAATAGGGTAAAAAACCCAGGGGATCGACAGACAAGTGTTAAAAGTCACAAGGCTTATTCCATAAGCCTTTGAATTGATTTTTAACATTTTCTCAAAGTTTTGCTTGACAATTGTAATTTTTTATGATACACTATTTTTGCTGCCCTGTGCAAAAAAACTTCTTTGCAATGTCTTAGAATCAATTTCCATATTCTCATTTGCGTAGCAAATGACGTTTGTGTATTAGCCTACCTTTAAGGAATAAAAACATAATTTCTAGACCTTCTGTTGCGTTCACCATTTCCCTTGTGTATATCCTACCTTTAAGGAATAAAAACTTTTTTCTTTCTTCTTTCATTTTTTCTCCTCCTAATTTTCGTGTATATCCTACCTTTAAGGAATAAAAACAACTTCTTATAATCTTTTATTACTCTTTCTTTTTCTTGTGTATATCCTACCTTTAAGGAATCAAAACAAAAATTCTCCAACGGTAAACGAAGAATGTCTCTCCGTGTATATCCTACCTTTAAGGAATAAAAACTCTTCAAAGACCGCATAGATATCTACACGGTCTGTTTTTAGTGTATATCCTACCTTTAAGGAATAAAAACTAACATAATGTTTTGTTAAGCCAAACACTTCTTCTAATGTGTATATCCTACCTTTAAGGAATAAAAACCTGATTAAAAAACGCATTACGCCTAATAGACTCTTGGTGTATATCTTACCTTTAAGGAATAAAAACCTTCTTCGTCCTCGGAAATTTTCGTGTAATATTGAGAGTGTCTATCCTACCTTTGAGGAATAAAAACAATGGCGGAAAATCTTCATTTAATACAATTTCGCATTGTGCATATCCTACCTTTAAGGAATAAAAACCCCAATGTGTCATTGTGTGTCTTGAAGGGTTGCCCTTTTTGTGTCTATCCTACCTTTAAGGAATAAAAACACCCCCTGACAAGTTAACCCACCATAAAGGTTAAATGTGTGTATCCTACCTTTAAGGAATACTTTTGCTGATCTGTACAAAAAGATTTTTTCATAATGTTTTAGAATTTTTTTCCTAACCTCTTTTGCCCCGCAAACGACACGTGTGTGTTATCCTACCTTTAAGGAATAATTTTGCTGATCTGTGCAAAAATGCTTTCTTTACAATGCTTTTGAAAAAATTTCCAAATACTCATTTGCGTAGCAAATGACGTATGTACCTTAGCTTACCTTTAAGGGATGGAAACACTTGCAAGGGTATTGAAAAATGCCCTTACGGTATCACCTTTATCCTACCTATGAGGAACGAAATAAGTTTTGCTGCTTACAGCGAAAACTTTTTTCATAATTCCTTAGAAACCCTTTCCAAACCCTCATTTACTTAGCAAACTACGCCTAAGTTTTTACCTGCTTATAAGAAAAAATAATAATAAACTATAAAGCTTTATATGAGAATGCGTTATGAAAAGGATGGTTTGTCATCTGGTTTTTGAGTATGAAAAAGTCCGGAATTTCTAAAAAATTGGAGTGATTCCTTTGCTTAAACCAACTTTAGAGCAGAAGGCTATTGTAGATGCAAATTTTAAAGACATTCTTCTTGTTAATGCTTATGCAGGAACTGGCAAAACTTCAACTCTTGTTCAATTTGCCCAAGCAAGGCCAAAAGAAAAGATACTTGTTTTGGCTTACAACCGATCCATGAAGGAAGAAGGAGAAAGAAAATTTGCTCACTTGCCCAACGTCACTGTCAAGACGATGCATTCTCTCGCCTATGGTGCCATTGGAAAGAACTATAAGGAAAGATTTGGCAAACTTCGGGCTTACGATTTAATGGACTTTTTAGATGACGTAACTAAACGTATCAGATACAAGTCAGCCTCACTACTACTTTCATATATTAGAGAGTTTGCAAATTCAGCCTACGATATGGAAGCTTATAAAGAAATAAAATATAATAAGGTCGAAAGATTTGGGAAACTAGATATAAAAACAGAGCGCTATATATTGAGTAAGCTTCCTGAAATTTGGGAAAGAATTGTAAACGATTCATCGCTTCCTTTTGAGCATGACTTCTACCTCAAACTCTATCAGCTTTCAAATCCTACTTTACCGTATTCTATTATTATGGTGGATGAGGCACAAGATATTTCAGGTGTAATGATAGATATTGTTCTTTCTCAAAAAAATGCAAAGAAAGTATTTATAGGGGACAAGTATCAACAAATTTATAGCTGGCGTGGAGCAATTAATAGTCTAGAGATGCTTTCAACAATAGATGGTGTAAAAACACTCTATCTTTCACAGTCTTTTCGTTGTAGACACGACATAGTACAAAAGGCAAATCCATATTTACAACTGCTTAATGCTTCTGTTCCCTTCAAAGGATTGTTCAAAGCTGATCAATCAGATATACAAGATCCTTTGGCTGTGATTGCTAGAACAAACGCCGGGCTTTTTGATTATGCTGTAGACGAAATGGAAAAAAACCCCAGTGTAAAATTCCACTTTGTCGGAGGCATCAACAGCTATAATTTCCAAGATTTAATTGATATTCAAAATTTAATTTTTCAAAGAAGGGAGGCCATTTACGACAAATTTTTGAAAAATTTCGAATCTTTTGATAAACTTAGAGAATATGCACATGAAGCGAATGAAATCGATCTTGAAACCAAGATTGATATTGTTCTAAAACATAAAAACGAAAATATCAGCAAACTTGTCACAGAACTTGAAAGTAGAAGTACGTCTCAAAAAGATGCAGAAGTCATTCTCACTACCGGGCATAAATCCAAAGGCCTCGAGTGGAATAGAGTAAAAATTCTTGATGATTTTGCAAATCTTACAAGAATGCTAGAAGAAAATAGAATCATACTCAAAAAGGAAGAGATTAATTTAATTTACGTTGCTATTACAAGAGCAAAAGAAAAACTTGAGATTGATAAAGATTACATTATTAATGACTTCACGGTCGAAAAGGTAAAAAGGAACATTTTTATCGTAAAAGAATAGATTTCGAAGAACAGAGTTCATCCTTACAAAAGACAACTCAAACAAAAGATCGAATTGTTGAAGAAAACATAATAAAACCCAATCAGACATCTAATCAAAAAGATCCAACACCAAGCAAAATAAAAGATATATTAGGAAATAATAGAATTCCTTGCCCCAAGATCTGCATCATATCCAATTTCTAACAAATATGGAACCTAAATATCCATCAATTTTGCTTATATAACTTTAAGTTAAGCGAAAACACTGTTTAACTTAACTTCTAATAAACAAATATTTATCTATTTAACCTAAAACAGAAAATGATATAAAAAAACGTCTGTCGACCTCCAATAAGGTAAAAAACCCAGGGGATCGACAGACAAGTGTTAAAAGTCACAAGGCTCGTTTCATAAGCCTTTGATTTGATTTTTAACATTTTCTCAAAGTTTTGCTTGACAAACGTAATTTTTTATGATACACTTTTTATCGTGAACCCATGCGTGTCTATCCTACCTTTAAGGAATAAAAACCCCAAGTATATCATTTTTAACTACCTCCCTTTCTAAGTGTCTATCCTACCTTTAAGGAATAAAAACGATAGAATTAATTAAAAAAAATGATAAAAAAATTAGAGTGTCTATCCTACCTTTAAGGAATAAAAACATTTCTGACAACGAATGGTACATCTTCCTCAAAGAAGTGTCTATCCTACCTTTAAGGAATAAAAACCCATCTCTTGTACCAACATTAATACGTAATCCTAGAGTGTCTATCCTACCTTTAAGGAATAAAAACTTTACATACAATTCATTAGTTTTGGGAAATCTTGCTTTAGTGTCTATCCTACCTTTAAGGAATAAAAACAGTTTTAATCCTTCAAAAGCAAAAGGCAAAGTACCTTGTGTCTATCCTACCTTTAAGGAATAAAAACGAAAATAATAGATATGGGAGAAGCTGATTTTCAAAAAGTGTCTATCCTACTTTTAAGGAATAAAAACACTGTAAGTTCAGAGCATTCTTCAGCTATAGCTTTTAAAGTGTCTATCCTACCTTTAAGGAATAAAAACATTTCTTCATCTAAAGCTATTATTATGTTATAAGACATGGTGTCTATCCTACCTTTAAGGAATAAAAACATTGTAATATTTTGAAAATAAGTCTAGGATTTTCCCTGTGTCTATCCTACCTTTAAGGAATAAAAACAATCTTAATTCAACATAAGCATTATAACAATAAACGTGTCTATCCTACCTTTAAGGAATAAAAACGCAACTCTTCTCCCTAATTTGGCTTTCCAAAGTTTCGGAGTGTATATCCTACCTTTAAGGAATAAAAACGCTCTCCATTTTACATTAGAGTTTATTCTCCCTAAACAGGGTGTCTACTCTACCTTTAAGGAATAATTTTGCTGATCTGTGCAAAAATGCTTTCTTTGCAATGCTTTTGAAAAAATTTCAAAACTCTCATTTGCCCCGCAAATAACGTGTGTGTCTTAGCCTACCTTTAAGGAATAAAAACTCAAAAAGTTTTAAAAAAATTTTTATGATAATACAAATAAAGGGGTAAGTAAAATGAGTAAAAAGATAGATAAAAGGAAATATAAAAAGTTAGAAACTAACGAAGTGTGGTTAAATATAGAAGGAATTACAAATAGTTGTGAAAATTATCCAGATAGTTTTTATATAGATAGTTTTGAAGAAGAACAAGAAAAAATATATAAAATATTGGAAGAAGATTGCAATTCAGAACTAGAAGATCATTATTTTGATGATTGTGAGGACAACTGATTTTTGAGATAATAGCTTAAAAACTCATTCAAGTTGAAGACTCCTATATATGCAAGATTTATACAAATGTTCGACTTTTTTATCAATTCTATTCTATACACTTTAGTGAACAATTTTGTTTACTTTGGTGTTTTAAAACAAGAAATGGACTATTAATTGACTATTTTTTAACCAAAAGTGCCAATAATAGTTTAAAGTCTTATCCCACCTTAAGGAATAAATTTTGCTGGTTTTTTCAAAACGCCTTTATTAGGCGTTTTTTTTATTTTAGGCATTAGCAAATTGATGAGCATATATAACATTGATTTAATTGTGAAAAGACTAAAGCATGGCATAACTGCCTCCTAATAACATGAAGGTATTTGAGATATCAACATCTATTTGAAAAGGTGGTGGTTAACAGGTTTATGGTCATAGTTAGCAAAAAATCCGAATCAGCCAAAAGGAGGTTGAAGTTTGGTGGCTAATTTTTTCCCTTCGTTTGAGGGAATAAGAGAAATGAAAGTCCCTCCCACTAAAGGTGAATGGGAGTTTCTAAATTTTTTGAAAGCATATCCAGACAACGAATTAGAAGTCTTTTTTCAACCAAATATAAACGGAGATAATCCAGACATTGTATTAATGAAAAAATCGTATGGAGTATTAATTATAGAAGTGAAAGACTGGAATTTAGATAATTACTACATTACTCCCCCTAACAATACCAACGACAACAAAAATAGCGAAAATTTAAGAAACACTCATTGGAATTTAAAAAGTGATCTGACCCCAATTTCTTCCCCTTTCCGACAAGTAGAGAATTATAAAGATACAATTTTCAACATGCACATTGAAGGGTTGGCAGAAGAGGCAATTAAAAATCCCAAAATTTATGGGGTAATAAAAACAGCTGTATTTTTTAGCAACGAAAACACCAGAAGAATAAAGGAGAAATTTAACAAATATATCACTCAGCAAAATGGGCTAATAAAAAGTGGATATAGTTATATAATAACTCAGGATCTGTTAAATAGAGATTGCTTTTCAAAGGTAATGAAAGATTCTTATATGGATTCAGAAGTTAAGAATAAATGTTTTAATGACGATCTATATGGTAAGTTCAAAAGGATTTTGTACCCTTTCTATCATTATATGGAAGACGGTAAGAATGAAACTGCCTTTTCAGGCGAACAATTACCAATTACCGCAAGCAGACCAGGTGCTCAAAAGATAAGAGGGGTTGCTGGCTCAGGAAAAACCTTAATCATGGCTCAAAGAGCTATAAATGCTTATAAAAGAACTAAAAGTCCAGTTTTAATACTTACTTACAATATAACGTTAGTCAATTACATAAAGGAAATATTGAGTAATATACCAGAAAAATTTAAATGGAACGATTTTATAATAATTAACTATCATGAGTTCTTAACGTCCCAACTGAACAACGCTTGTTTTCCTATAAAAAGCTTAGATATATATGAGGATGTGGACTTTTTTGAAAAGAATAAGGCAAAATTTGAAAAGTTTCAAGCCATATTCATCGATGAAGCTCAAGATTTTGAATACGAGTGGTTTAAAATAATTAAAAATTGTTTTTTAGCGGAAAATGGTGAGTATGTTCTCTTTGCAGATGAAAAACAAAATATTTATAAAAGAAAGATGGGCCAGGATAAAAAGCCAGAAACTAACATTCCCTATAGATGGTATGAACTGAAGAACACACACAGAATTAATAATGGATTGATTCAAATAATAAATAGTTTTCAGAAAGAGTTCCTAAGTAAAAAGTACATATTCGAACAAATCGGAGGATATTTAGATCAACAAATACTTTTTGGCTCTTATTATTATAATTATTATTACTTAGGTGGAGTAAAACAAAATGTAGAAGATACAATTTTCAAAATATTACTCAATGAATTAGAACTATCTAACGTGAAATCAAAAAATGTTGGGATTCTTAGTTCCCAGGTTGGAATTCTTAGAAGGTTGGAAAAAATTTACATTGAAAAAGAGAAATCACGCACACATACAACCTTTGAAGATCAAGAAACATTTGAGAAAATAGTAAAAAATCTCAAAAAACAACTCAAAGATTCCAGTGAACCATACTTTAAAAAAAGATTAAAAATGGAACTTGATAAAGTTAGAAAAAGTAAGAAATACAATTTTAATTTTAAAAACAATTCAATTAAGTTAAGCACAACTCACAGTTTTAAAGGATTAGAGCTAGATACTGTATTTTTGATAATAGATTCCAAAGACAGTGAAGAAGTGATATACACAGGCATGACAAGGGCTTTAAATAACCTAGTAATCATTGATTTAGATAGAGAAAATAGACAAATTTATAAACATTTTTTTGAATCTTACAAACCCGAACTCAAGGGCGTTTCTAAAACAATAAATTAAAAATTCAAAGCACTATAAATATGGTAACATACATGTATAATCTTAACAAATAGTCATATTGCAATATTTTATACCGAGGTACAGGTTATATAGATGACATTATAGCAGGGCTTTGGGGGGATTAATTCGTTTAGAAACATACAAAAGTCTAAAGATGGTTAATATTTTAATAACTGCCTGCTAATATAATGAATACAAATAAAGGAGTGATTATATGAATTTCTTCTTGTATGGATTTATTTTTGCAGGTTCGTTTATTGTTAATATGTTTGTTCAAGAAGTTATGGAAAATAATTACAAAGCTGTTTTTGAAAATGAGTATCAAAAAATTCAACAAGCAAAAATTGAATTAGAAAAATATAAGAGATATAGAGATAACCAACTTAATTACAAAATATTAATAGATAAACATTATCAATCATTAAGAAGAGCAGATAGTTTATATCAAATAAAGAATCTAATAAATAATAAAATAAGTAATCTAAAAAGTTTAGCTGATCAAATTTCAAATGAAATAAAAGTGCTAAACAAAAGAATTAACAATCTTGATTATCTTGACAAAAATCTAGAAGATGAAAAAAATAGCTTAATCCAAATGCATAGAAAGACAGTAGAAGAAATAAGAAATTTAAATTCAGAAAAAATCAAATACTGTGAAAAAGTAAAAGAAAATAATAGAATTACTCACGAATATAAAATTCTTATAAAAGAAACATGTGGACAAAGAGGAAGAGAATGGTATTACAGAAATTACACAGCAAAAGGAAGAAGATAGAAAATAGAAGATAAATAAAAAATGAAAGGAGAGTTTGTATGGAAGAATCTAAAAAAATTGGTGAATTAACTAGAATAGAACCAAAAAATCAGAACTTTTTAAGAAGTATAAATGTTATTCAAAATACGTTGGATACAATAGAATCTGGTATGAGATACGGTTATGAAAAGAAAAGGATAAAAGAAGAAAGCAGAGTTTTGAGAGAAAAAATAAGAAGTGATAGAATTAATTATGGTCAAGAAACAAAAAGATTGATAAATGAATCAAATAATGAAACAAAAAAGATAATAAAAAATTTAACCTATCAAGAAACAAAAGAAAAAGAAAAAACAAAAAGATATACTGCAAAATTGGATTTGGCAAAAGCATTAATACAAGAAAAGAGTCTCCCAAATACTGAAAAAATAAGAATATTTAACAGAATATTAGATGATTTAGAATAATAATTGCCTTAGGCAGCAAAAAAATTAACATAAAAGGAGGGTTTAAAGATGGTTGATACTTTGATAGCGACGGTTGGAGCTAGTTTGTATGTAAACATAAGTAAAGACGATGAGCTAAAAAAGTTGTATGAATCAGAAAGACTAGAAGAACTAGCAGACAAACTTTTAGATAACAAGATAAAGCAAGAAAATGAAAGGATGTTAGGGGCTGAGATTAACTCTGTAGAAAGCATTATAAAAGAAGGGTACATTCAGGAAAGGAAAAACTTGTACTTTTTTATATCTGATACAAAAACTGGGGAAAAAGTTGGTAAGCTTTTAGAAGCATACTTTAAATATTCAAAAGACTCTTCGTTTGAAAAAGTAGAAGTTAAGAAGATAGAAAGATTGAACGATGAAAAAAGAGAAGATTTTAAAAGATATGGCTTAAAAAATCTGGTAAAAAGTATGTCTGCTATACTTAAAGAACATGGACCTTCTACGATTATAAATGCAACTGGGGGATACAAGGCTCAAATAGCATTTGCTTTAGCTCTTGGTCAAGGTATGAATATACCGGTTTATTATCAATTTGAAAGATTCCCTACTGTAATAAAATTGCCTCCCTTACCATTAAGTCTTGATTATAAACTGTATCTTGACTACTTGTATTTTATCGATCAATTTGATGATGAGGGTTTTATTGAATACACTCCTGAGATAGCTAATCAGTACAAAGTTTTGGATGAACGGTTAACGCCTTTGTTTGACATAGGGAATTTAGATAACCTTAAATATATAGAACTGAATCCTATGGGACAAGTTTTTGTGGAATCTGCTAAACAATTTTTCAACCTGACAAAAAAAGATCAATTAAGCCTAAAGCATAGAAAAAATGATCTTATAATGCAATATTCCAACTCCGAAGAGCATTCGAAAAAAATAATTTTAGAATACAATTTAGAAGACAAATTCAAAAAGCTGGATTTCATAGAGAAAGTTTACGTAAAGGGCGGTAACGAAAAAGAGGTATCCGGAAAACGTAATCAAGTAAAAATCTTTGGTGACGAAATCAAAATTGTCCTAAATACAAAAAAAGGTACACTGTATCTTGGAGTATCAACAACGGCGGAAAATCCTGAAGAAATGCTTTTGGCTAAAGAAAAGATAGAAGAGTTTATAAATGACAATTTTTGATCATAATGTATAAATTGTGGTATAATTTTCTCAATTACGTAAAAATCATGTCAAAATCCAGGAGGTGAATCATGCCTGATATTTTCAGTAGGGAAAAGATTTATGAGATTCTACAAAGTCGTTATTCAGATTTACCCAAAGATTGGATAGAAAATAACGATTTTTTTATGGAAAAACCTCTGACCGTTTTATCTTACGATGTGGACAGCATCAAGAATTATATCTTCAGTTCATCTGAGTTTAAGGCTATTATAGGTGCAAGCAAGATGGTCTCAGATTACGATCAAAAAGTCAAAGAGATCTTAAAGAAGGAAAATTCATACTTGGTTCATGCTGTTGGTGGAACAGGTTTAGCAATAATTTTAAAAGACGATTCTGAAAGAATTGAGAAAGAGTTAAGACAAATCTTTAAAAAGATTGTACCAGGTGGCTTTTTAACAATTTCAAAGGTTGATTTTTCCCCTTCAGAGTTGATACACGGTTTAGAAAAAGTGGATTTAAACACCTCACAATTAGAAAAAGAGTTCAATCTTAAGTTCAACAACCTCACTGAACAGACTGATTTTTATAAATTATTTTCTTTATTAGCCTCAAATATGAGGGAAGAGAAAAACTCAAAAAGTACGGAGATGAAAAGAATCACCCCTGAATTTGACCTCTGTGAAGCTTGCAACACTTATCCCGCCTCAGAAATTATCCATAGAGCAGCTGATCCTAACGAATCCAATACAATGAAAGTATGTGAAATATGCAAAAAGAAGATAGACTCAGGAGAAGAAAAAATAAAAAAAGAAAAGTTCGCAGACTCACTTTTGGACATTGACACAGAGCATGTTAAAGAAAATCAGACGGATTGGCTTGGGGTCATCTACATCGATGGTAACAACTTAGGAAAAGTGTATTCCCGAATAAAAACTGACAAAGAATACATCACATTATCAGAAAACATCGAAAATGCATCTGAAAGCGCTGTCAATCAAGTAATTAGAGAAATGAATTTAGAAAATAAATATGCTGCTCCGATCCTTGGAGGAGACGACATAATGCTTTTTATTCCAGCAAAGTTAGCATTTGATATATTTTTAAGGTTAGACGAAATTCTATCGGAAAAATTCGGGAATATCGATGGCAAAGGAAACAGCATAAGTTACTGCGGCTCGATACTTTTTTGTAGAAAGAGTATGCCGTTAAAAATGATTTTTGAAGCTTCGAGCAATCTTTTAAGGCAAGCCAAGTCTAAGTTCTACAACGATTATAAAAACGGTCAAACAGAGAAAAATTACATAGCTACAAGGGTATTATGGAACAATAGTACAGAAGTTAAAAGTGAGGAGTTTTTCAGCCCTAACAACGATATTAAAGAAATTATGGCAGAAGGAATGGAGATTAGTTATTTCAAAAGTTATCTAAAGTTGTTGGAGAGTTTAAATAGTGACGAGAAGAAGTTCTTAATAAAGGTTGTGAAGTTGATGAATGAAATCTCTCCTGTAATTAAGTTGAACATTAATTATTTCTTCGTAAAAAACATTAAAAACGTAAAACACGAACAAAGATTAAAGGAATTGGACACATATATATTTTTTCCAGAAGAAAATAGAACAAGAGTCTTAAGCTCTATAGATCTTTTAAATTTTATTGAAGAGGGGGAGAAAAATGAAAATAAAAGTGGCCATTGAAACAAAGTCCCCTTTGTTAGTTTCTGAAGAGGTTTCTAGTATCTGGAACAAATCACAAAAAAGAGACATAAACTCAGCTTACATACCAGGCTCTGCATTAAAAGGTGCTTTAAGAGAAACCGCCGATACATTGACCCCATACAAACAAGAAGTATTTAGCCTCTTTGGAATGGAAGGTTCAAAGCAAGGGAAATTACAGTTCTCTAAGATAATTTGTAAGGATCCCTCATACATTGAAAAAACACACGTAGTACTCAATAGAAAAACCAAAACCCATGCTCACAACAAGCTTTTTAGTACAAACGCATTGGCTAACGGTAATATTTTGGAAGGTTATATTTATGTCGATGGTGAATTAACCGCTAAAGAAAAAGAGTTATTGGATGGATTGACAAAAATGGTTAAGAAAATCGGTGGGATGAAATCAGCAGGTTATGGATTGGTTGATATTTCCTTTGAATATCAAGATAGTAACTCAAAAGTCGAAGTAAGTACAGATTTTGAAAATTACGCACTTCTTGTTTTAGAACCATTAGAACCTTTTTTAGCTATAAAAGAGAGATCAAAAAACTATATGTACAAATCATCAAAAATTATCTACGGTGAAACAATTAGAGGGGCTTACGCTCAAATAATTTCCACCGATCCTTTATTTGAAAAAATAGTTTTAAACGAAGAAGTAAAATTCCCAACAGTGGTTCCATCCAAAGAAGATAAGTTAATGGCTCCCTCTCCATCCACCACTATGAAAAGAAAGTACAAGAGTACTGATACAGGCATCTTCGATTTGGCTTTGGCAAAAATGGTCGAAAACAATATAAACATAGGTAGAAATTTACTGTCTTTAGAAGATATGTCGACTGATGGGGAAAGACTTGAAAATGTTGGGGGTTACCTCGATTATTTCAACAATTCAATAATTAATGTTGAATCAGATACCAAACAGTATACTCAAACTGCAGTTTCCAGGCAAACAAGAGCCACTAAAGCAGGACAGTTACGAAGTTACATCACTGAACACTTCGAAAAAATGGTTGGGATAATAAGATCCTCAAATAAAGAATATATAGAAATGCTTGCCAGGATCGATAGCATCTCCGTTGGAAATTCAAAAACTAGGGGTTTTGGAAAAATGAAGGCAAAGATAATACCTTTACACAATCTAAAAGAGCAATTCGAAAAAAATATAAAAAGTTTCACAGAAAGTGTAAAAAGACATATAAATTCTGAGAGCACATATATTCCACTATTACTCACATCTGATCTAATAGTTCCTGTTGGTAAAGAGTTAAAAGATCTATTTAGCGGTTTTGAGATAAATCAAACTATTTATCGAAAAGACACTTTTTCCTCATGGAATACAGGAACAAACAACACTAAAACTTTCTATGAAACATTAAAAGCAGGATCGGTAATCATTTTGGAATCTGAGAATGAAAATTGTATAGAAGAAATTTGGCAAATGTTTTTAGATGGTTTGGGGCACAGAACAGGAAGCGGGTTTGGAAGTTTTTTGGTAGTAGATTATTCAAAATTGAATACCGTTGGAGGTGTTAAATAATGTTGTCAGGAGAAGAAAAAACGTATCTCATAAATGAGATGAAGAAACTGATGGATGAGCATGGCAAAAAAGCTCCAAAAAATACGCAGATTAGAAAATACGCAGCTACCGCAATTAAATCAGATTGTAAAGAGGAATTTTTAAATTATCTACACTACCAAATTGGAAGAGCTTCAAATAATGATGAAAAAACTTATTTAATGATTGTTTTAGATAAACTAAATGAAATAGAAAAGAGATTTAAATCAGATGAAATGTACCTCAAAGCCTTGGGGTTATTCTTTGGTTACATGGCGAGGTATAAAAAATATCTCGATGAGATAAATCATAATCGAAATAATCAGAAATCCCCCGCAAACAACAATTATCCTAATAAAAAGAATTTTCCCCCCAACAAGACTAATGAATACGGGAAAAGGAGATGATTGTAAATGTTAGCTTTTGATAAATTTGTGAATAAGTACTATGTCAATGTAGAAATCATCGCCCAAACACCAATACATGTGGGATCAGGTGAGGAAGGTTTATCCCCATTAGAAGTCGATAACAGCGTACTAAAAGATTCACAAGGGAACGCTGTGATACCAGGTTCAACTTTGAAAGGTGTTTTTAGATCAACCTTAGAGCAAATACTAAAATCCAAAAATATCAACGTTTGTGAAGAAGAAAATGGTAAACCATGCATCGATCAAAAGGAAAGGAAGAAATATAAAACTGAAAATGAATGGTTTGCCCACATAGAAAAAAACATTTGCGAAGTTTGCAATCTTTTTGGTTCTAACTCTTTTTCTTCTAGGGTTTTTTTCAGTGATGCGATAGCAGATCAAAATCGGCAAAACATAGAAAATAGAGATGGTATAAAGATCAGAAGAGACACCGAAATAACTGCAGACAAGGCCAAATATGATTACGAGATCGTATCTGTCGGAACAGCTTTTAAAACTGACATTTTGATGGAAAACGTAGAAGATTATCAAGTTGGATACATTCTATTTCTCATAGATATGGTGAACAACGGACTTGTAAGATTTGGTGGTAAAAAATCAGTAGGCTTAGGTAAGCTAAAATTTAATTATAAAATTAGCTCCATAGATTTAGAAGATATCACTCAGGGTAGATTCGAACCCCAACCGTTAGATCCCATTAGAATAGAAGAAATAAAAAAGGCAACTTTAGATTATTTAGCAAAAGCTGGTGAAAAAAATGTTTAAAACGATAAGAAATTTTCATATATTCCATCTCAAGATAACCCCCAAAAGTGGTTTTCACATAGGTTCTGGTGACATAGATATAAGTCCAGTAGCTACCGATGCACAATTTGTAAGGCTAAACACACCTTGGGGAAAAACTGTACATATACCAGGAAGTTCTTTAAAAGGTGTTTTTAGAGCAGACGCAGAAGCTTTACTTAAATCTATGGGTAAAGAAGTTTGTGAACTTTCTATAAACCGTAATAAAGATTGTGGTGACAAATTTGAGCTAAAAAAGGTTGAAAAAGCTGAAGAAATATATCCACAAGTATGTTATGCATGTAAAATGTTTGGAAACATGAAAATGGCTTCTGTTGTGAGATTTGAAGACTTCTTCCCTTTTGAAAGTGATGACGGGGATGATGAAAAAGCCAAAAAAATAAAAGAAATAGAAGAATACACTTTTGTAAGAAACGGAATTAAGATTGACAGGTTTACAGGGAGCACTGTAGGAGGTGCATTATACGACTTTGAAGTATTAAACGGTGGAAATTTTTATGGTAATGTACTTCTAAAAAATCCTGAAATTTGGCAAGTTTTGATGTTCTACAAAACGATAAACAATATAAATGATGGGTTTGTTAAAGTTGGCGGTAAAAAATCTAGAGGATTAGGAAAGTTAGATGTTGAAATCAAATCGTTGGAGATATATTCTACAAATAAAAATGCCATAACTTTCACTACATTTGAAAATGGTCGCTTTATGAACAAAAACGTTGAATTCAACTTCCAAAATGCAGAAAAGGAAGAAGATTTAATAGGTTTAAAAATCAAGATTACCAACAAAGATGAAATTAAAAGTTATTTTGATCAAATGTTGACAAAACTACCCGAAAGTTGGTGATAAGATGAATATAATATTTGATAAATTTGATAAAAAGTTAAAATGCGAAGTGATCTACAATGATTACAAAGAATTCGTTTATTTAAAGTTGACAGTGGAGGAAGCGAAAGAAATCTTTGATAAATTAAAATCCACAAACTACAAAGATTTCTACTTTAGAGCATTTGCAAAAGAATTTGACTACATGTATAATTACGGTGAAGAAATTTATGATCTGGAAAGTATAGAACCAAATGAGAAACTATGCTTAAACCCCAAGATTAAAAACTTACCCAAAACAAATGTCAATGGCGTTAAAAAGGATAATTTTCATGTTTATTTTAGGATGGGTTATATACAAGGAGATGATGATTAATGCAAGAATACGAATCTCCAAAAGGGTACTACTATGTACAGCGAAAAGAACCGTCAGCCCCTGTAGCAACGACGGTAAAACATTCCGATATATACAAAGATCCCAAATTATTCTATGGAACCTTAATTGGATACATAAAGACACTCAAGCCTCTGTGTTTCACCCAAAACTTGTTTAAATTTCAAAATGAGAAACCTACTTACCTTCTACAAAGAGAAGCTGGTAAAATCGTTCTACCAGGTTCCCAACTAAAAGGGGCTATAAAAACATACATGCAGGCTTTAAGCGAGTCATACGATGAAGAAATTGAAAGAGATCCTAAAAACATAAAACCAGACCCAGTGAACGCAATAACTGGAAGAGGGAAATATGCTTCAAGGCTTCTCTTCAACGATATAATAATTGATGAAAAAAAAGCAAAAACAAAAATTATTGATGGAAAGCAACAATGGAATCAAAAACTTGAAAATCGCTACCCATCGATCCGTTTGTACAGCCACAATGATCACGAAGATTTGGATCACAAAGTTCTATTTGAGGTTTTGCCCACTAAAACGTACTTGGATTTTGAAATACTCATCAAAGGGCTGACAAAGGTTGAAATGGGATTGTTGTTTTTGGCGACGGGAATTGTTCCTAAATATCAATTTGACCTCAAAATTGGAAGGGGTAAAAACTTAGATATGGGATCAGTACGTTTTACTCCTTTAAAGTTAATTCAACCGAATAAATCATTCAAAAACACAAGAAAAGTTTACGCAGAAAAAGAGTTAGCCCAATTCATATATTCATGCGGTAATGCATATCTTAAAAATATGAGTGAAGCGAACAACGAAAATCTTAATCAAATAATAGAAGACTCAAAAAGAAGTGATGGCAAATGACAAACAAAAAAGCGATAATAAAGGATGCCCAGAGAATCGCCGATAATTTCGCAGTAAAAATAGATGATCTTAACGGATTTATCAACACTATAAAAGGCAACATAAATTTTATTAAAAATTATGACGTTGATGAATTTTTAGCTATCAATGAAAATAAAGTAGATAAACATATCATTAGAGACCGATCAGCCTTCAAAATGCTTAAAGATGTTGTTAAAGAAAGAAAAGCCAAGTACACTAAAGAAGAACTCTTAAGTTTTTTAGGATATCTTGCTCGAGAATTAACGTATTTCAAATCTAAAAGTTAATCTTAAATAAAGTCTGTTGGAACCCCGTTGGGGCCTCAACAGACTATTTTTCTTTGACTATTTTTTATGTATTAGGTTCAGCTTTTGTATTTATCAACTCAACGTATTCAGCAAAATATGAAAATTCCTGATTTTTCTTTGGATCAAAATTAAGCTTTACCTCCGGTAAAAAACTAACTTTTTTATGGGCTATGATCTCTGAAGTATCTTTCAAATTTATGAAATTATTAGATTTAAAATAAAATTCAATGTTGTTTTTTGATGTAATAAAACCAAACCCTCTATCTTTAAAGTATATCTTTATTGTTCCTTCTTCTTTAGGCATGAGCTCATAAAAATACTCATCGATCTTTTTCCTTGCCTCTTTATCTGACACATTGAGAACTTCCTTTTCAAACTCTTGTATTACAAAATTGTCTGTAAATTTGTAGCCGTATTTGTCCATTACTTTTTTAAAGTAAAAGTAAAATAATTTTGAATCTTCTACCTTACCAAGCTCTCTCAAAAGATTTGAAATATACCAGAAAGATTTGTACAAAATATTAAGATTTGCATCCGTTTTAACTGATTTTATATAATACCACAAAGCTTTTTTCTTGTCTTTCTTTTTCAATGCTTCAGCAATGTATTGATCTATAATTCCATTTTTTAATTCGTTTCTGAGAATTTTAAGCCAAGTTATAGCTTCTTTTAGATCCCCACGAAGAGCCTTCGCGTGGTAATATTTACTCATATGCCAATATTTATTTTGCCTATTTGCAAAGTTTGGTTTTTTTGATTCAGCCTTTTCATAAAAGCTAAGAAACCTATTTAGATCTTTTACATGTAAAAGTTTTGCAGTATAACTAACATAACTAGCTAAAACAGAGTCCAATTGTTTTTTCTCGCCATTCTTTTCATACTGTCTAATTTCGTTGCTTAGGTTGTCAGGATTAACTAACGATAAATAGTAAATTTTTTGATCCAAGGAGATTTGGCTATTTTTAATGTTTTTTATGAGTAAATCTACCGTTGCTGAATACGAAGAATATTTATCAGCACCGTCTTTGTACATTTCTAAAAGTTCTTTTAATTGTTTGTAGTATTTTACATGAAAATTAGGCTTGTTTTTAAAATATTTGAAATATAGTACCCAAGAATATTGATTTTTTACGAAATTAATGCTTTTATCATTATCTTTTGATTCATGTGTATATTGCTCCAGACGTTGTTTTCCTATTTTCTCAGCTTCATCAAGTTGGTTCCCCGTCCTCAACCTTTTTATTTCTTGGGATAATTCATAGTTGCTTAATTTATCATAGTCAGAAATATTCATGAAAGACCCTTCCTTTCATTTTATATAAGGTAATTATATTATATTTATTCACATTAATGCAAACAATTAAAGAGAGAAAGTGCCACCATAATAATTAGAAACTCTATAAAAGGAGGAATTTAAAATGGATGAAAAGTGGAAAAGTTTGATAGAAGAATATATAGATGATTTAAGGATTCTAGTTGAATGGGCTATTGGTGAAGCTTTAGATATTGAAGAAGGGATAGTTGATGTAATTCTTGATGAAAACGGTAAAGTGTATACAGTAAATTCACCATCAAAAGATACCATAGCTAGTGAAGTAAGATCCGGGAAAGCTATTTATATTGGTCGTTTTGACGCCAAAGATTATGACTTTAAAGATATAATTCACAATTTGAAAGAAGAAGAATTTAAGGCACTCTTTGAAGGGTATGAAGATCAAAAGTACCTCAAAGAATATGTGAAATCTTTTAAAGAGTTTGAAGATCCTGCTTTCTTTGAAACCCTACCGAATAGAATTAAAAACCATGTATATATGACTATTTTTAGTGATATTACTTATAAATTTTTTAAAGAAAATAACTTAGAATACAATTGGGATTTTGAGGCAGAACTTGAGGACAGGGGTTATATTTCAGACACACTAGTTATTAACGAAGATTTATCTGATGAATTGCTTTTAGAAGATGACGAAGATTTTTAGGATTTTTTAATTTTCAAATTGTCTGTCTACCTCCAAGAAGGAAACGCTCCGAAGGGGGTTCAAGGTAGAAAACCTAGGGGATCGACAGACAAGTATTAAGCAGTAAAAAATCAATGACTTATGTATTATAATTAAGTTGAATTCAAAAATGAGAGGTGGTGTTCTATGGGAATACCCTTAGTTAGCGATAAATTCAAGAAAGAAGAATCTAAGTTAAAAGCCTTGTTGAACGATTATTTAGACCTTATCAATGGGAATTCTTTTTTGATTAAAGATAAAATTGACGAAGTGAAGAGCGAATTTGAAACACTTTTCAATTTTGTGGTTGTAGGCAAAGTTAAAGCTGGTAAAAGTAGCTTTTTAAACGCTTTACTTGGAATTAAAGAAGGAGAAGAGAGTATCTTCGAGGTCGGACCAGGACCTCAGACTTCCAAAATAACAATCGTTCGAAAGGGTCAAGGGAACGTTGAAACAAGAGGTGATATGGTTACAATCTACAAAGATTTGGATTCTTTGGAAGGAATAGAGATAATAGACACCCCAGGAACGGACACAATAATGGAGAAACATGAAAAGATTACCAGAGATTTTTTAGAAAATAGCAATCTGATAATGTTTGTTTTCGACTCGAAAAATATATATACAAAAAGCGATTGGGAGTTGATCGAAAAGATCATCAAGGATTTGAAAAAAGATGTCATCTTTATTCTCTCCCAGAAGGATAGAGCTTCACAAGAAGAGATAGAAATGGCTAAAAAAGAGCTTATAAATAGATGCAACAAAATAGATTTGAAAGATCCCAAAATCTTTTTAACTTCAGCTAAGCTAGAAATTGAGTCTAAACCTGATAGTGGGTTCCAACAGGTTAGAGATTATATTTTTAACGAAATAGGTAGTCATGACAAGAAAAGAATGAAGTTGAAAACAATTATAGGTAAGATTAGATTTTCCGTTGACCAAAATAGCAACATTTTGAACGAAAAAATCGATGAATTGGAAGTTCTTGAGAGATATTATGAAACCCTTAATGCGTTTTTGGGAGAGAATCATTCTTTTTTTAATATTAGGTTTGATTCAATTAATGATGCTATAAAAAATTATTACTTGAATAAGTTAACTGATTTGAAAGATTCAATCTTAAACTTTTATAAGACGCAGAAAAAAGTGAAAGAAAATATCGAGTATGAGATTTCTCAATTCAAAAAAGAAGTATCAAAAACCCTGAACGATAGAATAACCAGAGAGATTTTAAACATTAGGGATGAAGAAAAGAGCAGAATAAATAGATTTTTTGATAAGAAGGAAGTTGTAGATAGATTAGGAATCGATCCTTTCTTAAGGGAAAAGTTAAAGTTGGATGTTGATAAAGAGTTTATTATTTTTTCCAATGATTTAGAAAAAGAAATCAACAAAATTTTAGATAGAACCTTTAAAACAGTGACGTTTAAAAACAAAAATCTGTTGAACCGGTTATACATCTCAAGAAGTGTTCAAAAAAGATTGGATAATGAAATTTCTAATCAAATGAAGGCTTTAGAAAATACACTTAAATCTAATGTTGAATCTTTTTTAAATAGCTTAAAGGTAAAAATGCAAACAAGTATGTTTGAAAACTACGAGGCATTTAAAAAGGAGATAAATAACCTAGAACATTTCAAAAATCTAAAAGAAAGAATTGATGTATACTCAAGACAATTGGAAGATATAGAGTCGTCTATCAGCAGTAAGTCTTTTTAGTTTCTCTTTTTTATGATATAATATTTCTATATTTTTAGGTTTGTGGAGGTGCTTTCTTTTTTGTTTGATCCCAATTTTATTAGAAATATAGCAATAATTGCACATATTGATCATGGAAAAACAACCTTGATGGATAGAATACTGGAATTGACACATTCGATAGACGAAAGAAATATGAGAGAACAGTATTTAGATTCAATGGACTTAGAAAGAGAGAAAGGAATTACTATAAAATCACATCCGGTCAAGGTTTTTTATACTGGAAAGGATGGAAATGAATATGAGCTGAATATTTTGGACACTCCTGGGCATATTGATTTTACCTATGAAGTTTCGAGAAGTTTGGCAGCATGTGAAGGTGCTATTTTACTGGTCGATGCCACACAAGGTGTTCAGGCTCAAACCGTTACTAACACGTATTTAGCCATGGAAAACAATTTGGAGATCATTGGTGCAATAAACAAAATAGATCTTCCAACTGCAAATATCGATGAAACAATGTTGGAGATAAATGATTTGGTTGGTATTGAAGCTGACTCAATAATCCCTATTAGTGCTAAAACCGGAGAGGGTGTCACAGATTTACTGGAATTGATTATTCAAAAGGTTCCTTCGCCCCTTAGTAAAGGCAATGTTTTAGATAAGTTGAAAGGTTTGATATTCGATGCTAAGTACGATAAGTACAAAGGGATCATCGTTTATTGTAGGATATTTGGTGGCAAGGTAAAAAAAGGTGACAAGATTAAATTAATGGCATCTGAAGGAACCTATGAGGTTACCGAGGTTGGGATCTTTCACCCAGAGATGATAGAGACAGAGGACCTGTCCGCTGGCGAAATAGGTTACATTGTAGCCGGAATAAAAGATATTGAGCAGGCAAGAGTGGGAGATACAATTACCGATGCGCTGAATCCCATAGAAAAACCTCTTCCTGGGTACAAAGAGGTAAAACCAATGGTTTATGCGGGACTTTATCCAGGTTTACCCGAGTATTATGAGGAGTTAAGAAAGGCTCTTGAAAAGTTGAAATTGAATGATGCGTCTCTTGTATTCACACCTGAAAGTTCCCCTGCTATGGGATATGGTTTTAGGGTAGGTTTTTTAGGCTTACTTCACATGGATGTGGTTAAAGAACGTTTGCAAAGGGAATTTGAGCTCGCCGTTATCCTAACTGTTCCGAGTGTAATTTACAAGGCTAAGCTAAGAAATGGGGAAGAAATAGAAATTACAAATCCTTCAGAGTTTCCAGATGAAGATTTGATAGAAAAAGTTTACGAACCTTTTTGCAAGTTGGATATTATCACGCCACCTGATTATATGGGAGATTTGATAAATCTTGCTCAAGTCGAAAAAAGAGGAAATTTTTCTCATGTATCAAATGCAGGTAAAAATAGGGTGGTTTTGCATTTTGAAATTCCTTTGGCTGATTTGATCTTCGATTTCTTCGATAAGATGAAGGCTATCAGTAAGGGTTACGCCTCTATGGATTACGAGATAACAGGGTACAAAGAGTCTAATTTAGTGAAGTTAGAAATTTTAATAAATAGAGAGAAAGTTGACGCCTTATCTTACGTTGTTCATGACAGTCAAAGCTATACACTTGCAAGAAAATTAGTGGATAAATTAAGAGATTTAATTCCCAGACATCAGTTTGAGATACCTATCCAAGCATATTGCAAGGGTAAGATAATCGCAAGATCCACTATTAAAGCTTTAAGAAAAGATGTCCTTCAAAAGTGTTACGGTGGAGATGTGACCAGAAAGATGAAATTGTTAGAAAAGCAAAAAGAGGGTAAAAAAAGGATGAGAGAGATTGGTAAAGTCAATATTCCTCAAGAGGCCTTCCTGGCTTTGTTGAAGGTTAACGAAGATGAAGAATAAATTTGGAGGTGTCAGAGTTGGCAGGAGATTTAAAAGAGAGTAAAAGTAAAGGTCGAAATATCTACAGAATAATCCTATGGATTGGCGGACTGGCTTCTTTATTTGTGTTTTCTTTGGTTATTAACCAACCGTGGATTCTTTTTGCTATAACCATTGTAGCTCTTTTGAGTAAAGAGTGGCTGTTAGCCTTTATCATCACTGGTATAAGAGGTACAGGTATTTTTGGAGCCATGGGAGAAGTTGAAATGTTGTGGGTTACATTATGTATCTTTTTTATATTCATTTGGGCTCTTTTCAGGTTCTTCTTTGATACGGATAGATTTTTGAGAAAGAAGGTGCGAAGTTTACACGCAAATCACAATCGAGAAGGGTAAAATCATAAGGTCAGATTTATAGTATCATTTTTTAAGTTTCCCGTCCCACAAATTATATAGGGGGGAACACATATGAAAATTAGAACAAAGTTAAACTTTTTCGTTCCAGTAATAGTAATAGTCGGGGTTATAAGTATAATTCTTGTATCTATTTTTTATCAACAGAAGGTTTATGATTTTCAAAATGAAAACTTTGTAGAACAGGTAAATTATAGTTACTTAAGCGAATTAAAAAACCTTGAAAACTCTTTAAAAAGAACTTTAGATTCTATTTTGGCAAATGAAGAGATTGCAAAAGCTTTTGCAGAGAATGATCGTCAAAAGCTTCAAGAACTGACCCTTCCGATTTGGAACACGCTAAGGGAAAATAATATTGAGCAATTTCAATTTCACAAAAACTCTGTTACTTTTTTGAGATTACATGACACAGGACAATACGGTGATGATTTGAGTTCTTTCAGGAAAACAATAAATCAGGTAAACAAAACAAAAGAACCTACTTCAGGCCCTGAAATTGGAAGAGCTGGATTAGGTTTTAGATATGTAGCTCCAGTGTATTATAATAATGAATTTCAAGGTACAGCAGAATTGGGTTTATCAATAAACAAGGAACTCTTAGAGAAAATCGAAGGAGACTCTGTCCTTAAAATTTTCGATAATGACTTAAGTGGTGAAGTAGAAATTTTTGAATCAAATAAATATGATCTTTCTTTATTTACCAACAATGTAGAATCAATAAAATCGGGAAATGATTTTTTCTACGATATAAAAGATAATTATTTAATGGCTATGTTCCCCCTAGTAGATTTTAGTAATAAAGTAATAGGATATGTCGGGACAAAAATAGATTACAGTGAAATTATCTCTAACAATAACAACGGGATATTTTTTTCTATAATTATCAGTTCTGCTATTTTGATTATAATTATTTTAGTTACTCTACTTATATCAAGAAAACTAGTTAAAGAAGTTAATTATTTGAAAAATAAAGTAAACGATTTTTCAAATGGTAATTTGGTTTTGGACTTTTCTGACATGAATTTAGATAGTGAATTTGAGATAATAGCTAACTCAATCAAAGAAGCAGTGAATAAGCTCAAAAATTCAATGATGAGAATAACTCAAATCTCTCAAGACTTTGGAATTTTAAGTGCCAATCTTGCGAGATCTTCACAAATTTCTAAAGAGCATTTGGATAACACTAGTCAAAAAACAAAAGACATCAATTACAATTCACAAGATACAGATGAGAGAATTCATGAGGTACGTCAAAGTATCGAAGATTTAACCACTGCAAACGATAATCAGGCAAAATCAGCACAAAATCTAAACGAAATATCAAATGGAATACACCAAAGTTCAGATGAAGGAGTAAAAAATATTGAAAGAATGAACGAAATGTTGTTCGAAGCTGTAAAAAAAGCTGAAGAATCAATGAAAAATTCAGAAATCCTATCCAAAAATTCTGAAGAAATAAAAGAAATAATAAACACAATAGATAGTATAACTGAACAGACCAATTTATTAGCTTTGAATGCTGCCATAGAAGCAGCTAGAGCTGGCGAAGCTGGAAGAGGCTTTGCTGTAGTAGCGGATGAAATACGAAAACTTGCAGAAGAAAGTAAAGAAGCCACAGAAAACATAGCAAAAATAATAACTGATCTAATTGTAATATCTCAAAAAACAAATCTTTCCAATAAAGAAACATCAAATCTCATAGAAAAAACAGAGGATGAGTCTCAAAATGTATTGGGACAGTTTGAAGAGATGAATTCAAGAATATCCGAAATGAACGAAATAATTGAAAATTTCTCTGCCAATACTGAAGAAACAACTGCTACAGCAGAAGAAATAAGTTCAAACATGAATTCTGTTTCAAAAATGGTCGATCAAATAAGAAATAGTGTCGAGGGTATTACTAAAGATACGGATATTCTATCCAAAGATAGTGAAAATTTAGTTAATGTTTCAGAGCATGTTTTTACTGGACTTAATGCACTTATAGAAACTGTATCAACTTTTAGTTTATACAATAACGAGGAGAAAATAAAAGAGTTTGAAAAAGCTATAAAAGCTCATCAAAATTGGGTTGATTTATTTGAAAAGAAGTTAAAGGATCCTAATATTGATTTAGAAAGTAATCCAGATAGATGTAGTTTCGGTATTTTTTCAAAAACATTTCATATCGAAAAAGAACTAGCTGATGATTGGGCACAGCTCTTAAGATTACATTCCCAATTGCATAAAAAAGCTGAAGAACTTGGAACAAGAGAAGATAAACAAGCACTGCTTTCTGAAGTAAAAAGGATTTCAAGTGACTTGGAAAAAAGCCTACAAAATATGATAACTAAACTGAAATAAAAATGTCTCTATGTGTAATACCAAGTAGCTCATACAATCGTGTGGCAGGAGGTAGATGATTGAATCATCTACCTCCTGCCTTCTTTTGTTTTTTAAAATTAATTTTGTTTAATGTTGTATTTTCTTTTTATCCTTTTGATCTCGTCCCGGTACCTCGCTGCTTCTTCGTATTTTAATTCGGAGGCTGCTTCGTACATTTTTTCTTCAAGCATAGCCAAGTAATCATCCGGAGAGAGGTTCTCCTCTACAGCGAATATATAATCTTCTTCTTTTACCTCGTTATCTTTGAATGGTGCAAACATGTCTTCTGGTAATTTTTTAATGATACTTTTTGGAGTGATGTTGTTATCTATATTGTATTGAATCTGTATTTCTCTTCTTCTGTTTGTTTCATCGATGGCAGTTTTCATCGCCTCCGTTATTCGGTCGGCGTACAGTAATACCTTCCCTTGAACGTTTCTTGCAGCTCTACCAATCGTTTGAATCAACGTAGTTTCAGACCTTAAAAATCCTTCTCTATCTGCATCCATTATGGCAACAAGAGAAACTTCGGGTAAATCTAACCCTTCTCTAAGTAAGTTTACACCAACAACTACTTCAATTTCGCCGTTTCTTATTTTTTTTATTACCTCTGACCTTTCAATTGTATCGAGTTCAGAGTGTAGATATAGTGATTTAATGCCCATTAGGTTCAAATGGTCTGAGAGGATTTCTGCATCTTTCTTCGTTAAAACCACCGCTAGAGCCCTTTCTCCTCTTTCTACAACCTCTTTTACTTCGGAAATGAAGTCGTCTACTTGCCCTTCTGTCGATTTTACTTCAACCTTTGGATCTACAAGTCCCGTAGGCCTGATTATTTGTTCAACTATTTGGTCTGATACTTCCATTTCGAATGGGCCTGGGGTAGCTGATACAAAGATAATTTGATTGGTTCTTTCCAAAAACTCTTCGAATCTTAAAGGTCTGTTATCTAAAGCTGACGGCAATCTAAATCCGTAGTCAACTAAGTTTTTCTTCCTCGCGTAATCCCCTCTGAACATTGCCCTTAACTGTGGTACCGCTATGTGAGATTCGTCAATAAAAGTAACAAAATCTTCATCGAAGTAATCCAAAAGTGTCCATGGAGAGTCTCCAGGATTCCTACCATCGAAATACCTTGAATAATTTTCTATCCCTTTACAGTATCCCAATGTTTGAAGGAATTCTAAATCTTGTTTTACCCTTTGCTCTATTCGTTGAGCTTCTAAAAGTTTACCTTCCCTTTTGAAATATTCTATTTGGGTTTGCAGATCGGCATTTATTCTTTCAATAGCTGAAAAAATCTTTTCCTGACTGGTTACAAATTCTTTCGCTGGATAAATAGTAATTTTATCAAATTCTTCTATTATGGTTCTGTTGAATACGTCAAGTGCTTCGATCTTTTCGACTTCGTTATCGAAAAAAGTTACCCTTATTCCAAAATCTTCGTAAGGAGGGAATATCTCTAAAACATCACCCTTCCATCTGAACGTTCCACCGAGATAATCTTTCTCTTGCCTTGTGTATTGCATTTTACCAAGTTTAATTAAGATTTCTCTTCTAGAATACTCTTCATTCACTCTCAGATAAAGGTTTATGTTTGAAAAGTCATCGGGATTGCCCGAGGCATAGATAGCTGAGACGCTTGAAACTACAATTACATCTCTCCTTGTTAAAACTGATTTTAACGTTGAGAGCCTCATTTTAACTAAAATATCGTTTATGTCTGCATTTTTTTCTATGTATATGTCTCGAGAGGGGATGTAGGCTTCTGGTTGATAGTAATCGTAATAACTTATAAAAAATTCGACTCTATTTTCCGGGAAGAACTCTTTGAATTCGTTGTATAGTTGAACGGCTAAAATTTTATTAGGGGATAGTACTAAAGTTGGTCGATTCACGTTTGCAATAATATTAGCCATTGTATAGGTTTTACCAGATCCAGTAACGCCCAGTAAAGTTTGGAACCTATAATTTTTATTGATCCCAGAAGAGAGTTCTTCTATTGCTTTTGGTTGATCGCCTTGAGGTTCGTATTCGGAACGAAGCTTAAACATGATAAACACACCTCCATCAAACCTCTGCTTTAAATTCTAATATATTAGAATCTAAAAGTGAATCCTGCACTGATTTTAAAATCATTTGTCGTTTCGATATTTCCTACTTCTTCTATGGGGAATAGGAAATTATATCCCGCTTCTATGTATAGTCCAGAGGTTTCGTTTATATAATAACTATAATCTATAACTGGTGATAGTTTAAAGTAAACAGCGGATGCGTCATCCGAAGCTGTAACACTTTTCACCCCAACTAAGATCCCCAATAAAAGGGTTGCGTCCTTTTCTGATAGATAGTTAAGATAACCTAATTTGAAATCAAAATCTCCATCAAATGTGCTTTCATCGAACAAAAATACAAAAGAGAATCCAGTATATAAGTGTTCATAGTTATCGAATCCAGCTTCGAACCCGACACCGTTTTTTTCAAATCCTTCGTTCACGTAATATATTCCTGTGATGGTTCTTATTGGAGAGAGAGTTGGATTTTCTAATACGTAAACATTTTCATCTCGGTAGTTGAAATTTTTTGGGGCTTCGAGTATCTTTAACAAACTGTTGTTATCCCAGACTTCTTCGGCTATCAATTTCCCACCGTGAAGGTCATAGAACTCTCCATTCAATTCTTTAGTGATTACAAATTCAAACATCGTACCTTCTCTTATTCCAACGTTTCTGCCAGCATCTATATGAACATATTTATTTTCTATAGATATAATATTGGCTTTTATTTTAAAAAGTTTGTTCAACTCCGTAGAGATAGAAGAGGCAAGATTATTGGCAGCGGATCTTCTTGAATAGTATATCGCTTCAAAATCACTTGTACTAGCATTTATATATGAGGTGCCACTTGAAGTGAGAAGTTTAGAATAGATGTTTTCTCCTGTGGAAATTTTGACGACGTTGACCTTCGCTAGTATACGGTACTCCCACCATATTAATTCTTCGGTTTTCTCTAAGTTAGGGAAGCTTTCAAGTATTTGAATATAAACTAAAAAATCCGCATCTAGATTTTTCTTCATGTAATCTTCATTTTCGAGCATTTCTCTAAGATTTTCTAATAACAGATCATCTTTTGATAATACCTTATATTTGCCTTGTTCTTCGAGATCATTTTTTAAATATTGTTCTAACAAAGAACCAATACTGGAATCACCTTCTGTGTAAATCAAAAAACTTCTTCTTAGATCGATAACTTCACTAGACTGAGAAAATAACTGCAATAAAAAGATTGAAACAAAAATAGATAACATCAGAATCCTTTTCAATTTTCATCATCCCCTCAATTTTATTTAAATAGATGAAATCTTTTCAGCCAATTCCTTTTTCCCGGTTTTTATAGCACATTTATACAATTGCATCTTTTCATTGAATATTATACCAGCTTCCAAGAGAGTTTTTTCATCCAGTAAAACAAATTCGTCAAAATTGCCTTTAAAAGCTTCTTCTCCATTTTTTAACAGCAGTACGTTAGGTTTCAAACTGGCGAATTCGTCTATCCAATGGGTTGATATTATTATGGTCTTTCCCAAGTTGTGAAGTTCTTTTATAAGGTTGAATATAGAAGTTTTTGTTACGTAATCTAATCCAACAGTGGGTTCGTCAAAGATTATATAATCAGGGTTATATGAGAGAACAGAGATAATAGCTACCTTCCTCATTTCTCCACCTGAGAGTTCGAATGGATTTTTTTCGAGGTATGATTCCGGTAACTTTACCAACTCTAAATAATACTTTAGTAAATCATCACTTAGTTGAACCCCAAAATTTTTTGGTGCAAACATTATTTCTTCCTTTACAGTGGGAAGAAAAAATTGGGATTCAGGGTATTGAAAAACTATGCCTATCTTCTTTCTGATATCTTTTATGTTGACCTTTTTGTCTTTTGTGGATAATCCCTCAACTAAGACTTTTCCTTGTTGGGGTAGAAGTAATCCATTCATTAAACTTATCAATGTAGTTTTCCCAGATCCTGTATGTCCAACGAATAACCACAAATCCCCTTTTTTTATTTCCAGATTTATATTTGCTAGGGCTGTCTTTTGAAAAGGTGTATTCAATGCGTAAGTAAAACTTACATCTTCAAACATTATCGACATATTTCATCAACCAACTCTTTTAAATCAGCATTAAATTGTCTTTTTATTTTTTCGTTGAAAGGTAGTTCAGATTGAATAACGTTACTTTTGTAAAATTGATCTTTCTCCCCTTCATAAACAATCTCTCCATCGTTGAGAGCGATTATTTTGTCTACATGCTCCAGGTCAGAATAATGATGAGAGGCAATTATGATCGTTTCTCCTATTTCTCTGAGATTGCGTATAACTTTATAGATTTCATTTCGACCTTTTGGATCTAACATGGAAGTAGGTTCATCCATGAGTATAATCTCAGGTTCCATTGCCAGAATGGAGGCTATTGCAAGTCTTTGTTTTTGCCCTCCAGATAATGCATTTGGGTCTGCGTGGTTCAACCCTTCCAACCCTACCGTTGAAAGTGCCCATTCGATTCTTTCTAGCATTTTTTCTCTTGGGACCCCTATGTTTTCTAACCCAAAAGCCACATCCTCTTCAACCGTGACCCCTATAATTTGATTTTCTGGGTTTTGAAAAATATAACCGACCTTTATTTTATTATGTTCATCTAATTTTTGGTCTTTGATAATTACTTCTCCCTCTTGAGGGAATAAAATACCACATAGAAGCTTTAGAAGCGTAGATTTCCCACTTCCATTACTCCCAACTAATCCGATAAACTCGCCTTTTTTGACGTCTAAATTTATATTCGTTAGTACTTTTTTTTCATAATAACTGAAAGAAAGATTTTTGCATCCAAAAAACATCTTAGCCCCTCTTTATCGAAAGATAAACTCTAAAACCTCCGGATTTTTCCAACTCTTTTACGTTGCCAAAGATTTGTTCCATGTAACTTTCTAATGCTTTCCCACCCTTATTGTGGTAAGCAACTAAATATATCTTGCCATTTTCATTCAAATGGTGATAAGATTCTTCGATTAGTTCATATAATACTTCTTTACCTGCAACTATTGGAGGGTTGCTAACAATAACATCGAAGTAGTCATCTTCCCATGGTTTGAATAGATTTCCTTGTTTGATCACAGCGTTCACGTTGTTATTTTTGGCATTTATCTTAGAAAAATCAACTGCTCTGTTGTTTACGTCACTCATATACAGATCTATGTCCGGAAACTCTCTTTTTAAGGATATACCTATTACACCATATCCGCATCCCATGTCCAAAACTTTTTCATTTGTTAATTCTACTTTTTCGATTAATAAAATGCTTGCCCTGTCTATCCTTTTCTTTCCATACACTCCAGAAGGGGCTTTAAAAAGATACTTATGCCCATTTCTTAATATTAAAACTAATTCTTTTACCGTTAGTTCTGAAGTTGGGTTTTCGGTGTAGTAATGCTCAAAAGAGGGTGTTCTTTTGATTTCTTTTTCTTTTACAGGGTTCAGATCGTTATTAACTTTTTTTATTACTTCGTCAACTTTCATGAAAGCAATATCTTCAGGACCGTATATTTGAACATCTTCATATTCGTTATTATTTTTCTTTTTTTGAGCCAATTTATTCGTACCTCCAAAATTATTAAAGATGGCTGGGTAACCCTGCTGCACATAGAAATCTCCGCTTATGGCTGCTCCCTTCCAGGCCTGACCAGTTTCGCGGGTTCCTATTGCGCAGGACCCAGCCTCCTGTAATGACGCTTTCATATTATATCATTTCATTGTTGAAAAATCAATTAATCTTGTTAAAAGCTATGTTAACCTTAAAAATCATCGGGATTTGCCCCAAATCTTTTACTTTGATCTAAATTGTCTATTATCTTCATTTCTTCCTCTGTTAGTTCAAAGTCGAAAATATCAGCATTTTCTTTTATCCTTTCCTTGTGCACAGATTTTGGAATGGTTACCACCCCATGTTGCAAGTCCCATCTCAATACTATTTGTGCGGGAGTTTTTTTATACTTTTTAGCTATATCAACTATCTGAGGTATATTTTGAACTCTTCCTCTCATTAATGGACTCCAAGCCTCTAGCTGTATCTTATTTCTTTGACAGAAATCCAAAAGATCTCTTTGCAGTAAGTATGGATGAAATTCTACTTGATTCACCATAGGGGTAATTTCACAGTTGTTTATTATATCTTGGAGATGATGAATTAAAAAGTTACTCACACCAATAGCTCTTACTCTACCTTCCTTATACAGCTTTTCAAGAGCTTTCCAGGTTTCTATATATCTTCCACTTACAGGCCAATGAATTAAGTATAAGTCTAAATAATCTGTTCCCAATCTTTTTAATGAATTTTCAAAAGAGTTTAAAGTACTTTCAAAACCTTGGTTCGTATTCCATACTTTGGAGGTTATAAAAATTTCATCTCTCGGTATTTTACTTTTCCTGATTGCTTTACCTATCTCTTCTTCGTTTTCGTACATTTCTGCAGTATCTATCAATCTGTATCCTATACTTAAAGCGTACTTTACACCCTCTATCAACTCATCTCCATGGGCTTTGTACGTCCCATAGCCCAACCAAGGGATTTTCACTTTATTGGCTAATTCTGTGTTATCATAGATGCTTGTAATTCTCATAGATCAACCCCCTTGTTTCAGTTTTTTATCTTGATTTTGTTTTTTTTCATTCAACTTCAAGTAGCAATCTCTACAGACGGCGATATATTTTTCAAATCCCCCAACATCTATTTCTCCACCATTTTCAACGATCTTGTAAGATATTGTACCTCTATACTCCCCACATTCATGGCAAACGGCTTTCTTTTTAATTACCGTGTCTGCATGAGCCATTAAAAGTGAAGTAACTTTGAATGGATTATTTTTATAACTCAAATCCAAACCAGCACAATAAACATCCTTACCTGAATTGATCATCTCGACAACAACTTCTCTAAGGGGCTCGTCTAGAAACTGAATTTCATCTATAAAAACCGCTTTTTCGTCTCCATCAAGTTTAGGCAAAATTTCAGCGGAGTTATTGATGGGAATGGCTTTAACAGATGTATTAGAGTGGGATACAATGTAAGTTTCATTGTATCGGTTATCTAACAAAGGTTTGAAGACTTTTATTTTCTTTTTACCAAGTGTGTAAATTTCAATGAAAGAGATTAATTCGGAAGTTTTACCGGAATACATAGGTCCAACAATTACTACTAAATTACCTGTTGCCATATTAAAGTTTCACATCCCTTTTTCATTAGTTTTAATTAAATTTTTCGGATAGTAGTTGATCAATCTCATCCAAAGACTCTTTCCACAATGTTTCAATTCCAAAATCATTCAGAATATCCAAGGAAGGGGTTCTGAATATAAAATAGTCCTTGTAATTGAATCTTCCCACGGAAACAACGTAGAGCACATATGAAGCAACCGCCTTGATAGGATACCATTTGTATAAGAAGAAAAAGTTTTTCAAAAAAACATCATACAAGTTTTTAATATTCACATCTTCTATCTCGTAATGTTCATACAAAACTTCATCAAAGATCCTCATAAACCTGGCTGGTAATTTGTTGGGGAAAAAATGCTTGTCTAACCTGAAAACAGTGGTGTTCCACTCTTTTTTTAATAAAGCTGCATCGATCAAGGTTTCTATTTTAGTATGTGATTTGCCAGTGTTTCTTTCTATGATATGTATCCGTGGATGTATTTTCATATCAAGATAAGAATGTAGATATAAACCTAAGGCATACTCAGGACTTTCCTTTTGAATCTCTCTTATTAACCTTGTTAAATCAACATTATGCAACGTTTCACCAATAATGTGATATTTGGGATCAGAAATATTGTAATAAAAAATATCTGGGCCCATCAGTCCAAGGTTAAACATCTTCACATTTTTCAAACTGTTTGGAAAAATCTTATGACCGAAGATAATGTGTGTTAAATATCCTGGCATCCCTTAACTCCCTAATATGGTTTTGTACTTTTTTATTTTATCATATTTTTATAAATTACTAATTTAAAATTTCTAATGAATTAGTACCTTTTTATACACCCTTGAAAAATTTTCTCCTAATATCTTCTTTATATCTTCTTCACCATATCCCCTTTGTAGTAATTTCTCAACGAGTAATACAATATTTGAATGGTTATCTAAAACTTGAAAAGATGGGGATGGATTAAGTTCGTTCACAAACTGGGGGTTAAATTTTTTTAGGTGCTCACAGAAATCAAATCCTAAACCAACATACTCAATACCTACTAAATTTACAATATGATCTATATGTTTAACTAAATCATCAACATTGGCTTTTTCCGGATCATTCGATACGATTTTGTTATAGGCGTTTATTCCTATTACTCCATCGGTATCTGCTATCGCCTTTATCTGTGAATCAGAGAGGTTTCTTTCTAAGTTTACTATCTTTCTACAATCAGAATGGGAAGCTATTATAGGTCCTTTACTAAGCTCGATAACTTGCCAAAATCCTTTGTCGTTTAAATGGCTAACATCTATTACCATACCTAAGCTTTGAGCTTTTTTAACTAAATCAATTCCAAAATCAGATAAACCGTTCGAGTTTTTCTTGGGGTCTGGCGGTAGAAACTTGCTTCCATCACCAGCGTAGTTCCTTCGACTCCAAGTCAGCCCGACAAATCTTACACCTAAACGGTAAAAGATATCGAGTAAATCTAAATCGTTGTATAGAGGTTCAACTCCTTCAAAAGATAAAAATATTCCGATTTTATTACTTTCTTTTGCTTTAATTATATCTTCGTAGGATTTACATAACATTAAATAATCGCTTGATTCTTCTAATTCCTTGTAAAATGAACTGATTTGGTCTAAAGCTTCTCTTAATGAGATTTCAGGGGTTAAAAAGCTTTCGATAAACAAAGAGGAAACTACGGCATTTAATCCACCTTTACGAAAATTGTCAAGATGATCGTTTTCTATAACTTTGTGAATCCCATATTTCCTTTGATTTGCTACATCCATTAGTAAATCAAAGTGTGCATCGATTACAAGACTTTCTTCTAAGATTTTATGAGCTTGTTCTTTGAAATTAGTCAAAATATTTCCTCCTCGATCTTTTGTTATTTTTTTGCGGTTGCAGTTGTAGGGATATCAGGTTTTTTAATTATACTATTATTTTCATAATTTTTTCTAATTCTTTAAAAAAATGGAGGAAAATCCATCTTATTACAAATAGTTACCTCTGAGATATTGGCGGGGATTGAGTAGGCTTATCACATCACAGAGTACGAACCTTTCGTTCAGTTTATAGATTCTAATTCCTCTATAACGAAATTAAAAATGAAATATATTCTCTCTTCTAACCCAAAAGGATATATAATCCTTCCTACAAAAGAATTGGTAGAAGATGAAATCTTCAAAAGGTTATTAAAAAAAGAGTTTCCTATGGTTTTTGTAGATAAAACGGTTAACGATATTAGAAAACCACTCGTTCAGTCTGATAATTACTTAGGTGCTTATAACTTAACTAAAGAACTTATTCACAATTCAACGGTTAAATCTATAATGTTTTTCTCTGAAGAGGAAGCAAGCGCATTTCTCTCTACTTTAATTCCTAAAGAAGTAACCTTTCAAAATTATCCATTGCTTTTTCAAGGTAAACAAATGATGAGAAGCTTTCTGATTAGTATTATAGTAGCGGTTTCAGCAACTCTAATATGTGTTATAATTTCTGCGTTAGCAGCATTCTCCTTCAATAAATAAAGTGGAGATAACCCTACCGTTATTTAATCCTACTCACAAGAAAAAAGAGATAAGATTACCTCAAAAAGCAATAAAAACCGATTTGTTAGAGAACGAATTAGAAGAATTTGATGGGACGATCAAGCCAAAAGAGATATTAACGTTAAAAATACCTAAGCTATCTTTAAATACTTTTTCTGATGATCAAGGCTCAAAAGTTAACATCGTATATCCTAAATTTACGTGGGATATCTCTGAAGATCTTTCAAAACCGGATATAAGTATAATAAATAAAATGGAAAGAGAAGTCAGAGACCTTAAAGAACAAATAAAGGATGTAGATAAGAAAATAAAGGAAACTCAAGGTATTAGTAGATACGAATTGCATTTTGAAAAGTATAAATTAATGAGAAAAGCGTTAGAATTAGAGTTATCCTCGTTATATAACAGATCTAAAATTGAACGTGTGGATTCTTCAAAAATAGAACATATAATTGTAAAGTTGAACGATGTAAGAATAAAAAGAAGGGGAATAGAGTTTTTACTAGCCACTCTCAAATAGTTTCACATCCATACACATTATACAGTGGGGGACATCAACATGAAAAAAATATTTGGTTTAGTACAATTAAATTCAAAATTGAACGACAAAGGAACAAACCTTAAAAAGTTAGATTCATTGATTTCAAAAGAAGTAAAAAAGGCGGATTTATACATTCTACCAGAGTTTTTTAACATAGGATACGATCTTGAAAGTATTAACAATTACGCTGAAAATCTTGCCGAAATTATACCTGACGGAGAAACAACTCAAGAAGTTGTAAGAATAGCAAAAAAATACAACATCTCTATTGTTGCAAACATTTTAGAAAAAGACCCTTTAATAATTGGCAAGTATTACGATACCTCGATTTTAATAGATGAATCAGGTAAATTACTTGGTAAGTATAGAAAAATCTTTGTTTTTCCAAAAGAAAAGTTTAGACTTTCCGAAGGAACGTCTATTGAGATAATAGATTGGAAGGGTATAAAAATAGGTTTATCAATTTGTTATGATCATGCCTTTCCTGAATTATATAGGATAATGGCACTTAGAGGGGCACAAATACTAATAATTACATCTGCTGTTCCAAAAGGTTTTGAAAAATTAGTGGAAGTAAGAACATCCGCACGAGCACAAGATAATCAATTGTTTGCAATCGGTGTAAACGCCGTTGGTAAGCCCTCTGAAGATTCGATCCCTTTCTGTGGAAATTCCATAGCTGTAGATCCGCACGGGGATACCCTAATTAAATTGGGAGACGAAGAAGACGTCATTGCAAACGTAAGTATAGATACCGATAAAATTCTTGAAGAAAGGCTTTTGGAGCCATCACTTCACGAAATAAAGATGTTGAAGATCTACGATGGGATAGATTTCAGAATTGATTAAACAAAAACCCTCCAAAAGTCGCTTATGATTTTGGAGGGTTTTTGAATTTTTAATATTGAAGATCAAATTTAGGGTCGACGGATTTGGCATTTAACTCTCGAGAAGTTTTGACTTCTTTTTTCAAAATCTCTTTCCAAGTATCTAAGAGCTCTTGTAGAAAAGATCTTACTTCTTTTAAAATTTCAGTATCTTTTTTGGTATTTGATTCTAACAATCTTTGATACATGTAATTGTATAGTGCTCTGAGATTTTTAGCTATCTCTCCACCTTTTTCAAGATTCAAAGAAACGTTGAGTTCTGTGACTATGTCTTCAACTCTTATGATCTGTTTATTGGCCTCGGAAAAATTTTTGCTTTCAATAGCTTTTATTGCCTTATTTATTCTTTCGATCGAATTTTGATACAAAAGTTCGACTAACTTTGCAGGACTAGCTGTTTTTATACTGTTTTCAAAATAATAGTTAGCGTTTTGATTATTATTGTACATTCAAATTACACCCCTTTTTTCTCAAGAGTTTTTTGAGCATTTTTTAAAATCGTTTCAAAGGTAGACAAAACTTCACTGAAATCAAATTCAATGATGTCTGAAAGCTCCAAATAATCTTGTTCACCTTGAGATCTAATTATATCTTGGACAACATTTTGTACGTCGTCTAAGTCTCCTGGGTTGTAAAAATCTTCCTCGCTGAAAGCTCGTGTTTGTTCTATGACGTCTAATAGTGCTTGCAAACCTTCTGCAATACTGTTAAGCATTTTATGCCCTTCGTTTGTATTAAGCAAAACTTCTTTTGAAACCCTTTCTAAATTTTCCCTAACCTTACTAATATATTCAAGTGATTGGGAGATAAGATCGAACAAAACTTCTTTTTTTGATGTGAATTCCAACTCTACCTCTTCTCCACCTTCAAAGAAAGAATCCTTTATTTCATCGTAATAATTCAAAGGGATTTCTTTTTCATTGATGGTTATTTTAGTTAAAACGCCTTTCGTTTTGTTAATGTAGTCTTGCACCATTTCTTCAAAAGTACTGTACTTATCTACTGGAATATCTAAATTATCAGTTTTTACACCACTTATTTTTAACTTTATATTCTCATCATCAAACATTGTACTCACTCCTTTTTTAGATTAACTTCTAGTATATAATCGTCTAAAAAAGTTATTTCTTTAAATAAAAGTATGATATTTTAATGATATAATAAAAAAGGAATTTTAAAACAGATTTTTTGGGATTAGGAGGGGTCAATATGGCTGATGTGAAAAGTAGAAGAGAGAAAATAAGCAGCAGTTTGGAAGAAGGTTCGATGTTGATTCTTTACTCAGGAAAGAGTCCAGTAAAAAGCGCAGACGAAACCTATAGCTTTACTCCGGATCGAAACTTCTATTATTTTACTGATTTAGATATAGAAAACGCTTATTTAGTAATTCACAAAACCGAATCAAAAACAGTTGAAAAACTATTCATAGAAAGAAACGATCCAAAGTTAGCTAGGTGGGTTGGTGAAAAACCAAGCAAAGAACATTGTTCTAAGTTTAGTAAAATTCAAGAAGAAGATATATCTTTTTTGGATGAATTAAATGGATATATTGGAGACACCTTATCAAGGTTTAACATTAAGAGCCTATATTTGTATTTAAAATCTCCTCATTGGGAAAATTTGACAAAAGAAAAGCTAATTGCTCAAGAAATACAAAGATTATTTCCATATGTCAGTGTAAAAGATGTTTCAGCAAAAATCGCAGAATTGAGAACTATTAAAGATGAAGAAGAAATCAATAATATTAAAAAAGCTATTGAAATTACAAGAGAAGGGATTTTGAACATAATTAAAAATTCAAAACCTGGAATGTACGAGTACGAGCTCGAAGCATATTTCGATTTTTCTTTAAGAAAAAGTGGGGTAAAAGATTTAGCTTTTAAACCAATAGTAGCTTCAGGACCAAACTCTACGATTTTACATTACTCTGCCAACGAACGAAAAACACAAGAGGGCGATTTAGTATTGTTGGACTTGGGGGCACAATATAATTACTATAGTGGGGATATATCAAGAACTTTCCCCATAACTAGACAGTTTTCCCCAAGACAAGCAGAAATTTACCAAATTGTTTTAAATACCCAGAAAGAAGTTCAGTCACAAGTAAAACCAGGTTTGACCCTTTTTGAATTGAATGAAATTGCTAAGAAATCGTTAGCAGAAAGTTGTAAAAAAATAGGATTGATTAAAACCGATGAAGAACTTTCAAAATATTACTTTCATTCTGTGAGTCACTTTTTAGGTTTGGATACCCATGACGTAGGAGATAAGAATATTCCTTTAAAACCAGGAATGGTTATTACCAATGAACCAGGCCTTTATATAGAAGAAGAGGGTATCGGCGTTCGCATAGAAGATGATCTTCTAATAACTGAGAATGGATGCGAAAACTTGTCCAGAGAAATCCCCAAAGAAATAGAAGAAATTGAATGTATTTGGAGTGTGCTTTAATGGTAATTTTGGGAATAGATCCAGGCTACGGAAGGATAGGATACGGCGTCCTTGAAAAAAAAGGTAACATGTTCAACTTAATTGATTATGGTGTAATATACACCAGCAAAGAAGACGAACTTCCCAAAAGGTTACTGAACATAGACGAACAGCTTAGAAACTTAATAGAAACCTATAAGCCTGATGAGTCTGCTGTAGAAAAATTGTACTTCTTTAAAAACGTTGCAACCGCCATACAGGTAGGAGAGGCTAGAGGTGTTATACTACTTTGTTTAGAAAAAGAAAATATACCAATTTATGAATACACACCTTTTCAGATAAAACAGGCTGTTACAGGATATGGAAGGGCTGAAAAAGGACAGATTCAAAGGACTTTAAAATTATTATTGAAGTTGGAAAAGACACCTACTCCAGATGATGCAGCAGACGCATTAGCCACGGCTTTTTGTCATGGAAATTTTAGGAGGAGCTTCAAAAATGCAGGATATTAAAAATTTCTTGATGGAAAATGTAGGTTTTGTTCCTTTTGAACTAAGTGGAGAAATCATTGTAAAAGACGAAGAGGCAGAAATCAATTTACAGGATATAGGTAAAGATATCGATGAAGCTTCATTGAAGCTTTTCTTTAGTAGACTTCTCAAGAGAGAAGTCAAAATCTCTTTTACAAATGATGAAGGACCTGAATTTATCGTAAGAAATTGGCAACAGTTGATAATGAATCATCGTTTAAAAGATTATCTAAGACTTTTAAAGCCAGAATATAACCAAAAAAACAAAATAGTATTTAAAACGTACTCACCGATAGTAATAAACAGGCTAACAAAAGAAAAAGAGGAATTGGATAATATTTTATTTAAATATCTCGGTGACAGAATCCCTTATCAAATCATGATAGATGAAAGTTTAAAACCCACTTTTATCGATGATAGTTATCACAGGCCTGATACCGAGGATAGTAACTTGATGTCTAATTCAGATATTTCCAAAAAATTAGATGATACAGAAAGAGTCGTAATTATGGGAAGGGATTTTAAAAAGGTACCACAACCGTTATCGTTACTTCCTTCAAATGAAGGAAGTAACGTGGTAGTTAACGGGAAAATATTTTACAAAGAGTACAATGAAAAAGGTCCTATATCTACTCTTTATATCACTGATAAAAAAAGTTCCGCGGTTGTAAAAACATTTTCTGAAACGGCTAATAATTTAAACAATGAATTAGATGAGGGAGATAACGTATTAATTGAAGGAAGCATTTTTTATGATTCTTTTAGTCATGAATTTGCAATTAGACCTACAAATATAGTTAAGTTAAAAGAAGAAACTCTCGAAAGGAAAGATAACTACCCCACAAAAAGGGTGGAGCTTCATTTGCATTCAAAACTAAGTGCTATGGAAGGTTTACTCGATGTGGGCGAAATAGTGAAGACCATAAAAAATTGGGGCCATAAGGCGGTAGCTATAACTGATTCTGGTGTTGTTCAAAGTATTCCAGAATTCTATGAAAAAGCGGTCGCAGTAGGTATTAAACCAATTTTTGGGATTCAAGCATATGTCGTTGATGAATTTGTAAATATTATAAGTTTGCTGACAAAAGATAAAAAAATAAGTGAAACTGAGTTTGTTGTTTTTGACTTGGAAACCACTGGATTAGAACCTGCCATGAACGAAATTATTGAGATTGGTGCCGTGAAAATAAAGAATATGAAAATCGTGTCTAAGTTTCATCGTTTGGTGAAGCCAAGAAAACCTGTCTCAAACTTTACAAGTAATTTCACAGGTATAACGAATCAGATGCTGGAAGTTGAAAAACCGATAGAGGAAGTCCTACCTCAATTTTTGAGTTTCATAGAAGGTGCGGTTTTAGTTGCACATAACGCAATTTTTGATTACCGTTTTATACGGGAATGGGTTAGAAGAGTTTATAATGAACACTTTGAGCAAACTTATATAGATACCGTAGCCCTTTCAAAATCCTTGTTAACTTTGAAAAGCTATGGCTTGGCTAAGGTAGTTGAGGAGCTAAAACTCGGTAGTTTTGAACACCATAGGGCTCATGAAGACGCTAATATAACCGCTTTGGTGTTTTTAAAACTTATAGAAATGGCAAAATCCCAGAATGTGGAAATGTTGTCTGATCTTGAAAAATTAAAAAAATTCATAGATTTTAAGAGAATCCAACCGAACGATACGACTATTTTGGTCAAAAACAAAACCGGTCTTAAAAACCTTTATAAACTTGTTTCAAATGCCCATGTAAAATATTTTTACAGAGTACCTAGGATTTTAAAAAGTGAACTATCCCGAATGAGAGAAGGTTTGCTTATAGGTAGTAGTGGAACCGAAGATGGAGAAATCTTTCAGACCTATCTCAGAGGTGGATCTCATGATGAAATTATCGAAATCGCCAAATTTTACGATTATCTGGAATTAACTCCATTGGATGCTTTATCAGATAAAACTATTTCAGAAGAACAATTAAAAAAGATCTATCAAGATATATATAACCTTGGTAACGAATTGAACATGCCAGTTGTAATGGTCTCAAACGCTCATTACTTAGATAAAGAAGATCAAATCTTTTACAACGCATTAAAAGTAGGGGAAAAGAGAAAGACTTCTTCTGCACACAGATATTTGCGTACAACGGATGAGATGATAGAAGAAGCTCAAAGAATTTTTGGGGATAAAGAAATTGCCGAGAAAATTGTCATAACCAATACTAATGAGATTGCAGATCAAATAGAAATAATAAAGCCTCTTAGTAACAAACTTCATCCTCCAAAAATAGAGAATGCAGAAGTAGAGATAGAAGAACTTGCGAAGAAAAAAGCGTATGAAATATATGGGAATCCTTTACCAGAAATTGTTGAAAGCCGATTGAATAGAGAACTAGAATCCATCGTAAAACATGGTTATGCGGTACTTTATCTAATTGCCCAAAAAATCGTACAAAAATCTTTAGAAGATGGGTACTTGGTTGGTTCCAGGGGTTCCGTTGGTTCTTCTTTGGTGGCTACTATGTTGGGAATAACTGAGATAAATCCTCTACCTCCTCATTATATATGTCCAAGTTGTAAAAATGTGGAGTTTTTTGATAAAGAGGAAATAGGTTCTGGGTATGATCTTGTCGATAAAAAATGTGAAAAATGTGGAGCAAAAATGAAAAAAGATGGCCAAGATATCCCATTTGAAACATTCATGGGATTTGAAGGTGACAAAATACCCGATATAGATTTGAATTTTTCTGGAGATTACCAAAACATGGCACATAAATACATAGAAAAAATGTTCGGAGAAGATCATGTTTTTCGAGCGGGTACTATATCAACAATTGCAGATAGAACTGCCTTTGGCTTCGCTAAAAAATATTGCGAAGAGCAGGGGATAGTAAAAAATAGTGAAATAATGAGAATAGTCAAGGCGATAACAGGGGTAAAACGAACGACAGGACAACATCCGGGTGGATTAATGATAGTTCCAAAAGAAGAGGAAGTTTACGATTACACACCGATTCAGTTCCCCGCCAATGATAATAAATCAAATGTTCAAACTACTCATTTTGATTACCACGTAATACATAACGATCTTGTAAAATTAGACGCACTCGGGCACGATGACCCTACATTCATTAAAATGATGTCTGATTTAACTGGGGTAGACCCTATGACTATTCCCATGGACGACAAGAAAACCTTGAGTTTGTTCTCTTCTACAAAAGCATTGAAAATAGACTTAAAAAATGAATTGGGTACAACCGTTGGAACGTTAGGGGTCCCGGAGTTTGGTACTACTTTTGTCAGAATGATGTTGGAAGACACAAGGCCAAAGAGTTTTTCTGAATTGGTAAGAATATCTGGCTTATCACATGGCACCGATGTATGGGCTGGAATAGCTAAAAACTGGATAGACAGGAAGATTGCAACTTTAGACGAGGTAATTTCTTGTAGAGATGATATAATGAATTATTTACTATCCAAAGGCGCTCCACCCAAAAGTGCTTTTTCGATAATGGAAAAGGTGAGAAAAGGCAAAGGTATCGACGAAGAAGACATTGAACTAATGAAAGAATTAAAAGTGCCTGAATGGTTCATCATCTCTTGTCAAAAAATTAAATATCTCTTTCCAAAAGCTCATGCGGCTGCTTACGTTAGTATGGCCTTTAGAATCGCATGGTTTAAAGTTCATTATCCTTTAGCTTTTTATTCTACGTATTTTACCGTCAAAGGTGATGAATTCAACTTAAAAGTCATTTTCTCCGGTAGAGATGCAATCAAAAAAAGGATATTTGAACTGCGTAATATGGATTTGGATGTTCGCAAAAAAAATGAGATGGTCGTATTAGAGTTGGCATTGGAAATGATGCTCAGAGGTTATAATTTTAAAATGGTTGATTTGAACAAGTCTGATTCAAAAAAGTTTTTGATAGATGGAAATTCTCTTGTTGTGCCTTTTATCAAGGTACCTAATCTAGGCGAAAAAGCTGCAGAAAATATTATTAAATCAAGAGAGAGCGGGTTTAAATCCATAGAAGATTTTGCTGCAAAGAGTGGGTGTAACAGAACGAACGTTGAGACTTTAAGGGAATTAGGAGTATTGAAAGACTTGCCAGAAACAAATCAAATGTCACTATTTAAAGGATGAAATAAATGGAAGGTTGGTTGACTTATGGTGAATTAAAAAATATTACAAAACTTCTTGACGCATTCTGTGGTTCCGTTGAACCTTCCTTCAGAAATGCTTACTTTTATTATGACAGGGCTCTCAAAATTTATGCGACAGATGGATGTGCGAAGATATATCTGAATATTACCAAAGAATTCCTTCCGTTTGATGGGGTTGCCTCCGTTCCAATTCAATACTTAAAGGGAATTATAAGGGATACGAAGTTAAAAGATGATTCTTTGGTTAAATTAACTGTAGAAGATAAGCTCATATCCTTTGAAATTCAAGGGATCACATTGAATAGTAAAATCGAAAAGATGGATACCCAACAAATCGAGGTTAGTAGAGAATTTACTTTATTAAGCAAGAAAGAAATAGGATCTTTTCTTAATAAACTTGATTTTGTTTCTGCTTCTGCCAACGAAGGAGATGTCATTGACTTTTTTACGTTCAATGATAACTTAATTTTTGGTTATATGAGTAATTATTATAAATTGAACAGCATCTACGGAAATGTCCGGGAAGAGTTTCATAGAGAAATTCCGTTTATTTCCGCCCGGCATATAGTTAAATCTTTAAACCTTTTGAAAAAAAGTTCTATCCTCGATTTTGGTATAGACAAAAAAGATATTGTATTAAGAATGCCAGGAATATTCATTAAAATATGTTCGTCCATGCCTTCTTACAATAAAAATTTGTTGGTAACCCAAAAGAGCTTTGTCGAAGAAAAAGAGATCAACACAAGGGAATTAAAAAAGGTTTTGTCAAAACTATATGTAACATTTTCTGAAAGTAATATTGCCTATTTACTCTTAAATAAAGGAAACAGCTACATTTACAAAGAAAACAACAATTCAAAAATATCTTTTAAATTGCCCTATTCTTTTGAAAATCAATATTTAATAACGATACATATTAGAAAAATTCGCTCAATTTTATCGAGAATGTCAGAAAATATAATATTTTACTTATCCCCCAAAGAATTAGTTTTGGTAGAAAAGAAAAACGAAAAAAGGGCCAGTTTCTTAGTTCAAGAGTTCAGAAAGTTAACTTAACTAAATTATCTCCCCGAGATAAAGCGTTAACAGTAATTTAGAAAAACATCGTTCTCTTGAAAAGAAATTAGGATATAATTTTGTTGTAATAGCGACAATTTTAGTTATATTTAATTTAGTCGGGGAGGAAATGTATGAGAAGTATTTTAAGTTTCTTTCGGGATTTTGGAAGAATTTTCAAGTCTTTATCAAAAGATTTAGATATGTACGTCGAGAAAGATCCGGTTGCAAAAAACAAGTGGAAGGTATTTTTCACTTCCATCCCTTTTCACGGGTTGATGGCTTACCGTTTTGCTAATTTCTTTTATAGGTACAAGATATATCCTGTTTCTTACATTATATATGTGTTGAGTAAGATAGTACATTCTATGGATATACATCCCGCAGCCTATATTGAACCTGGAGTAGTCATTGACCACGGTTTTGGCGTTGTTATTGGAGAAACTGCGAGCGTTGGTAGCGGGACGTTGATCTATCATGGGGTAACTCTGGGAGCTAAAACTGTTACCACCGGAAAAAGACACCCAATAGTTGGTAAAAATGTTATGATCGGTGCTGGAGCTAAAGTTCTTGGACATATATACATAGGAGATGAATCGGTCATTGGCGCTAACTCTGTCGTTTTAATGGATGTGCCGCCTAAATCATTGGCAGTTGGGGTACCGGCAAAAATCAAAAAAATCAATTGTCCCTCTTCTAATTACTATGACTTAAACAATACGATAAACTCGGATTTTGTAATTTAAATGATTCTATTTAAAAAAATCTAGCAGTGAAAGATTTTTTTGTTGAATCTAATCTGAAATAAAATTAAACATATGGAAGGTGATCTTTTGATTTACACGTCGATAGGGAACACTCCAATTATTACATTATCAAAGATTATTCAACCTGGAAGGGTTTTTGTTAAATTAGAAAAAAATAATCCCGCAGGTAGTGTAAAAGATAGGCCTGCATTTTTTATGATACGAGATGGTGAAATTAAGAACAAACTTAATGAAAGCCAAAATATAATTGTAGAACCAACGAGTGGAAACACCGGTATAGCTTTGGCAGCAATTGGTAGAAGCAGAGGTTATCGAGTCATATTAACTATGCCTGAAAGTATGAGTGAAGAAAGAAAGAAAATTTTAAAGTTTTTTGGTGCCGAGTTGATACTTACTCCCGCCGATCAAGGAATGAAAGGAGCAATTAACAAGGCTTTAGAGATTGTGAACGAAACAAAAGGGTATATGCCCAATCAGTTCTCAAATCCTGCCAATCCATATTCACATGAAGTAACTACCGGACCTGAAATTATCAAACAGATGGACTATTCTTTGGAAGCTTTTGTTGCAGGAGTAGGAACCGGTGGTACAATAACTGGGGTAGCGAGGGCGTTAAAAAAAGCATTTTCAGAATGTGTTAGAATAGTGGCAGTAGAACCAACCAGTTCACCTGTTATATCTGGAGGTAACCCTGGTAAACATAAGATTCAAGGTATAGGAGCGGGATTCATTCCAGATAATTTGGATCAGAATCTAATAGATGAAGTAATCCAGATAAATGACGAAGAAGCTATTGAAATGACTAAACAACTTGCAAAAGACGAAGGATTGTTTGTAGGGATATCTTCAGGCGCAAATATACTGGCAGCGATCAAATTAGCCGATAGAATGGGAAAAGGTAGAAGAATTGTTACCATTGCCCCCGATAGTGGGGATAAATATATGAGTTTATTGTGAATTTATGTTAACATATACATGGTATAATTAGTCTCGATCTTAAACAGAGTAAAGAAACACAGAACAGGAGGAATTATTGATGTCAGAAAAGTATTGCTCTTTTTGTGGGAAACCAGCAAGCCAAGCAGAAGCTTTAATTGCCGGTCCTAACGGTATTTATATTTGTGACGAGTGTATTAATCTTTTTCAAGAGTTAGTTGAAGAGAATAAAACAAAAAACGGGGAAAAGACTGAAACAAAAGTTAAACCCCTTCCAACTCCACGACAGATAAAATCAGAACTGGATAAATATGTAATTGGTCAAGAAACAGCTAAGAAAATAATTTCTGTTGCTGTTTACAATCATTATAAGAGAATATATTCTTCAAAGAATATCAATGATGTTGAGTTAGATAAATCTAACGTTTTATTGATCGGTCCCACAGGTACTGGAAAGACTTTGATCGCTCAAACTTTGGCTCGGATATTAGATGTTCCCTTTGCCATTGCAGATGCTACCACTTTAACTGAAGCTGGGTACGTTGGAGAAGATGTTGAAAACGTTATACTAAGGCTTTTGCAAGCTTGTGATTATGATGTAAAAAAAGCTGAAAAAGGGATAATTTATATCGATGAAATTGATAAAATATCAAGGAAATCGCCAAACCCATCAATCACCAGGGACGTTTCTGGTGAAGGAGTGCAACAGGCATTACTTAAAATTGTTGAAGGGACTTTAGCAAACGTTCCCCCTCAAGGAGGAAGAAAACATCCTTACCAAGAATTTATCCAAATAGATACCTCAAAGATTCTTTTTATTGCAGGAGGGGCGTTTGACGGTTTGACAGACATAATAAAACACAGGGTAAAGGATTCTTCTTTAGGATTTGGAGCCGACATAAAAAGTAACAACAAACAGAGAGATGGTGAGGTCTTAAAAAATATTGTCCAAGATGATCTTATTAAGTATGGGTTAATTCCAGAATTTGTTGGTAGGTTCCCTGTCGTTGCAACCCTCAACGATTTGGATGAAGAAGACCTCATTAAGATCGCCATGGAGCCAAAGAATGCTTTATTCAAACAATATCAAAAGATGTTGGAAATAGAAGGTATAAAGCTAGAAATTACTGCTGAAGCTATGAAAGAGATATGTTCGCAAGCCTTGAAACGAGGCACGGGTGCAAGGGCTTTAAAAACAATATTTGAAGAGATAATGCTCGATGTAATGTATGAAGCTCCGGAGATAAAAAATAAAATTAATAAAATTGTTATAGATGAAGAGGTTGTAACTAAGAAAAAACCAGCCGTGAAAAGGAAAGAAAGCGCTTGAACATATTAGAAAGTGAAAAAGATCCAATCATTTTTGGAATAGAAACATCTTGTGATGAAACGGCTGTGGCGATATTAAAAGGTAAAGATCAACTGCTTTCTAATTTAGTTAATTCACAGATCGATGTTCATAAGGTATTTGGAGGAGTTGTACCAGAAGTTGCCGCTCGAAAACATGTCGAAGTTTTGTACAAACTAAGTTTGAAAGCCTTCGAAGAGGCACAAATTACCCCAAACGACATAGATGCAGTTAGTGTATCTTTCGGCCCTGGATTAATCGGGGCTTTACTTATCGGGGTGAGTTTTGCTAAGGGGATGTCTTTGTCCTTGGGGAAACCGTTAATTGGTGTAAATCATTTAATGGGGCATATATACGCTAACTTTCTCGATTTCCCAAATCTGAAACCTCCTTTTGTCACATTATTAGTTTCCGGTGGACATACAGCAATTTTGCTAGTTAAAGATTATTTGGACTTTGAAATAATAGGGGAAACACGTGATGATGCGGCAGGAGAAGCCTTTGATAAAGTCGCAAGGATTTTGGATTTGGGTTATCCAGGAGGACCAGTTATAGATGAAATTTCAAAAAAGGCTCAAAAATTGTACGATTTTCCTAGACCCTTGTATGATAAAGAATACGACTTTTCTTTTTCTGGCTTAAAAACATCTGTTTTGTATTTTGTAAGAGATTATCCGCAGGCAAAAAAAGAAGATATAGCCGCTTCATTTCAAGAAGCGATAATAGACACACTTGTTCATAAAGTTACTAAATTTGCAATTAAAGAAAGTATAAAAGATATTGTAATAGCAGGGGGAGTTGCTGCAAACTCTCTATTGAGAGAAAAATTGAATGCTTTTAAAGACAAATTGAATATCTATTATCCAAGACAATCGTTATGTACTGATAATGCAGCAATGATATGCCGGGCTGGATACGAAAAATATGTAAGAAACATGTTTGATACGTTAGAGTTGGATGTTGTTCCTAATTTGGGATTATCTAAAATATAACGACATTTAGTTTTGTGGATGGTTGACGGTAAGGGATTATTATGATATAATAACTTTCGGAAAAGTTAATAACTATTATGGAGAGATGGCCGAGTGGTCGAAGGCGCACGCCTGGAGAGCGTGTGACGGTTAAAAGCTGTCCGTGGGTTCAAATCCCACTCTCTCCGCCATTAAAAATAATAAATGCTGGAAAATTCCCAGCATTTATTATATTATTTTCTTATTTTACAGTTTCTTTCATTCCTGCTTTTATTGCTTTTAAATTTATTTCTAGCAATTTTCCCTTTTTCCCTGTCAACTTTTCTTTCAACGCTTCTTCTACGGCTTCAAAGCTTACCGCTTGAGTTGCTTTTAAGTAAGCTCCAAGCATAACCATATTTAAAACTTTTAAATTCCCAAGCTCGTCTGCTATTTCATTGGCTGGTACTTTTACTAACTGTATGTCTTTTCTTTCTGGTTTCCTATCGATCACAGAAGAGTTGATCAACAATAGCCCATTCTCTTTCAATGTTTTTTCAAACTTTATCATAGACGGAATATTGAAGGCAGCAACTTCATTTGGTTCGTCTAAAACTGGCGAGGCAATGTATTCATCAGAGATTATTACCGTACAGTTAGCTGTTCCACCTCGCATTTCAGGTCCGTAGGATGGAAGCCATGTGGTATATTTTCCATCAATCATAGCCGCTAAAGAAATTATCTGACCGAAAAGCATGACACCTTGTCCACCAAAGCCGGCGGCTATTAATCCATGGTATGACATAAAAACACCTCCATTTATTTATTCCCTTTGATATTTGTAAGAACAAGGGAATATAAGATGATTAGTGAACTTCTCCAACTTTATCAACATATACACCTAAAGGGAACTCTTTTACCATATTATCTTCCAACCACTTCATAGATTCTATGGGTGTTAATCCCCAATTAGTGGGACATGTTGATAAAACTTCAACTAAACCAAAACCTATATTATTGAGTTGAGCATAAAAAGCCTTTTTTAAATACTTTTTTGTTTTTATTACGTCTTGTGGAGTTGTAACTTTTGTACGAGCTAGAAACGCCACTCCTGACAATTCTTTTAGAACTTCTGAAACATGAATGGGATACCCTTCAATATTTTCTCTTCTTCCATATGGGGTAGTTGTAGTTTTCATTCCTAAAAGGGTAGTTGGTGCCATTTGCCCTCCTGTCATACCGTATATAGCATTGTTTATAAAAATGGTTGTAATACGTTCTCCTCTGTTTGCTGCATGTATTATTTCTGCGGTTCCAATAGCTGCTAAATCACCGTCTCCTTGGTATGTAAAAACAACATTATCTGGGCTGGCTCTTTTAATACCAGTAGCTACGGCAGGTGCCCTTCCGTGAGCTGCTACAGTGCCATCTACATCAAAAAATTCGTAAGCAAATACGGAACATCCAACAGGTGCAACCATTATAGTTTTCCCTTGTATGTCAAGTTCGTCTATTACTTCAGCGATCAATCTATGAACAATTCCGTGAGAACATCCTGGGCAATATGTAAACTCTTTTCCACTTAATGATGTTGGTGCTTTAAACCTTTCTGCATAGGCCATTAACTTCACCTTCTTTTAAATTATTTCCATTAATTTTGCCAATACTTCTCCCGGGGTTGGAATTATACCGCCTGTTCTTCCATAAAATTCTACAGGCTTTTTTCCGTTGACTGCCAGTCTTACATCTTCCACCATCTGACCAAAACTCATTTCTACTGTGAAGAACAATTTAGCGTTTTCAGCGTATCTTCCTAATTCTTCATATGGAAAGGGCCATAAACTTATTGGGCGAAATACCCCCGCTTTTACGCCTTTTTCTCTGGCACTATCTGCAACTGATTTTACTATTCTTCCCATCGTCCCATAGGCAACCAACACAATTTCCGCATCGTTTAATTTGTATTCTTCAAATAGTTTTTCTTCTTTTACTATTGTTTTGTATTTTTCATGTCTTTGAATATTCATTTTTTCTAATTTTACAGGGTCCAAATCAAAAGATGTAACTCTGTGTACTTCTCGCTGCATTTTTGTTCCAGTCAATGCCCAATCCGAATGATCGGGTAAAGTGTTTAGATTTTTAAAGCTAGGGAATGAAACTGGCTCCATCATTTGACCAAGTAATCCATCTGTTAACACTAACACTGGGATTCTGTACTTATCGGCTACATCGAAAGCACGAATGGTCAATTCAACAGCTTCTTGAAGGGATTCAGGACCATATACGATCAATTTATAATCGCCATGTCCGCCCCCTTTTGTGGCTTGAAAATAGTCTGATTGCGCTGGTTGAATATCTCCTAAGCCAGGTCCTCCTCTCATCACGTTTACAAAAACGCATGGGAGTTCAGCCCCTGCTATGTAAGAAACCCCTTCTTGCATTAAAGAGAATCCAGGAGAAGAAGTGGAGGTCATAACCCTTTTTCCGGTGCTAGCTGCTCCATATATCATATTTGCCACGGCAACTTCACTTTCAGCTTGTAAAAAAGTCCCATTTACTTCAGGTAATCTTCTTGCCATGTATTCTGTTAATTCACTTTGAGGAGTAATTGGGTAACCAAAATATAATCTACATCCTGCTCTTATTGCAGCTTCACCTATTGCTTCTGTACCCTTAACCATAACTTTTTCGGTTTTTTCCATAAAAATCAACTCCTTGCCTTTTCTAGTACTTTTACAGTTATACATACATCGGGACACATTTGATAGCAAAAACCGCATCCTATACAATTTTCGATGTTTTTAACTTGTGCTGGATGATACCCTTTGTTGTTGTACCCTTTAGAAAATTCAAGGACATCTTTGGGACAAGCTTGAATACAGAGACCGCACCCTTTGCACCTTTCTTTATCGATATCAATTGCAAACTTTGTCTCTTTCATCGTTTTCCCTCCAATCATTTATTGGCATTAAGGGGGGTACCCCCTTAAGAACCCCCAAATTTAAATTTATCCCAAAAAAACTTTTTGCACAGAGCCGCAAAAGGGGATACCCCCTTAAGAACCCCCAAATTTAAATTTATCCCAAAAAAACTTTTTGCACAGAGCTGCAAAAGCGTAGCAAACGAGATTTTGGGAGACATTTCTAAAGCATTGCAAACAAACTATTTTGCACAGATCAGCAAAAACCATAGTTCCCAAAAAATCTTTGAATCACAAATTTTTCAAACTTAGCGTTTATCTTATCTTCTAAATCTCTAGTTACTACTGTAAATGCGATGGGAATATTTGTTATGTTGGATACTTCTCCTATTATGTTTTCTCCTTCTTCTATGATTTCTTTAGTTGTTTCATTTTGAATGTTTGAATTTACAACTAAATAATTTATTTTTAATCGTGAACTATTTTCTAGAGATTGCAAATTTTTTATTATATATTCCTTAGTATCCATAAAAGGTCTTCTCGTGTTGATTACAAAATACAGAGCACATTTTGCATTATCTATATAATTTTTTAAAGATCCTAAAACTTTTACACCATCTTCGTTTCCCCCGACGTCTATTACCGTTTTATAATCTTGGTTTGTTATGTATCCTCCTATTTCACCAGGTACAATGGGAACGTCTGCATGCATGTATTTTTCTGGGGGAGCGATTACCTTAATATCTTTTCGATTCAATTCTTCAATTTTATCTCTTACCCGAAAATACGGGCTTATTATATCCAAATCCGCAATTGCTACATTCTTGTTCTCTTTTTTTAATTCCAAGGCTACGTTCATAGAAACTTCCGTTTTTCCAGAACCAAACATCCCAACAAAAATATGAACTTGATAATCTTTTAATAAATTTTTCAACATGTATTTAGAGCTCCTTATTAGTACGTTTTTGCTTGTTCTTCTTTTTTTAATACTCTAAGCGCCGCTAAGGCTAAGGCTTTTTCTTCGTCTCCTCCAGGAAACACATACACTGGGGCGATGAAACTTACTTTTTCTTTTATTTGAGGAACAAGAAACTCATTTTCGTATGCCATTCCGCCAGTTAAAGCTATGGCATCAACGTCAAAATTCAAAACTGCTGACATTTTACCTATCCATTTAACGATTTGATGTATCAACCCAGAATATACTAATTCGGCTTTTTTATCCCCGTTTTTTATTCTTTTTACGACCTCTCTCACATCGTTAGTACCTAAATAAGCAATTAACCCTCCATTACCTTTTATGAACTTTCTTATTTCACCTTCAGAATACTTTCCTGAGTAGCAAAGGTCTATAAACCCAACAAGGGGCAACGTCCCAGATCTTTCGGGGGTGAAAGGGCCATCTCCATCAAGGGCATTGTTCACATCAATTACCCTGCCTTTTTTGTGTGCTCCGATGGATATCCCCCCGCCCATATGAACAACGATGAGATTCAAGTCATAATAATCACGGCCTAATTTTTCACTGAGCGATCTTGCTACTGCTTTTTGATTTAAAGCATGAAAAATCGATTTTCTTTGAAAGAAAGGGTGACCTGAAACTCTTGCTATATCTTCCATCTCATCCACCACAACGGGATCGGCTATGTAAGCTTTTACACCAATCTGTTCAGCTAGTTCGTTTGCTATAAGAGCCCCTAAATTTGATTCGTGTTCTCCGTATTTGGCTTTTTGTAACTCTTCTAACATCTGATCGGTTATTTCATAAGTTCCACTTGGTATAGGTCTTAAGAGTCCTCCGCGCCCAATGATGGCTGAAAAACTGTGTAAGTTTATTCCTTCTTCATTCAAAAACTGTAAAATCGTATTCTTCCTCAATTCGTATTGATCGGCAACAGTCTTGTATTTTTTCAATTCGTTCACATCGTGATCTATGACTTTTTTTAGCCTTTGATTTTCATCTTCATAAACAGCAATTTTAGTCGATGTGGACCCTGGATTTATAACGAGAATTTTATACATATGAATTCTCCTTTTTAAATTTAAGACATCAAGATTGAAAACGCCATGGCGTTGAGTTTGGATTCATCACTATCGGCTCTAGAGGTTAAAACTACCGGTTTTTGCCCCCTACAATTGAACTCGCCAGCTTTGCATCGGCGAAATATACTAAGGTCTTATACAATATGTTTCCCGCTTCTATATCGGGCATGATTAATATATCCGCATCTCCAGCGACTTCACTGTTTATTCCTTTGTGTGTAGCAGCTTCTTTAGAAATGGCATTGTCCATAGCAAAAGGTCCGTCTACTATGCATCCTTTTATCTGGCCTCTTCTGTTCATTTGTGCTAATATTGCCGCTTCTACTGTTGCAGGCATCTTGGGGTTAACCTGCTCTAATGCCCCTACAACGGCAACTTTTGGTGTTTCTATACCTAACTTATGGGCTACTGACACAGCGTTGTTTATAATATCAACTTTTTGTTCAAGAGTCGGAGCAATCACCATACCAGCATCAGAGATTATCAACAACTTGTGGTATCTGGGTATTTCAAAGACACAGACTAAATTCATCGTTTTTCCTGTTTTTAAACCATATTCATCCTTTAAATATACCGATAAAATCTCAGAGGTGTTAAGTTTTCCTTTCATAGGAAGATCGGCTTCTCCATTGGCAACGGCTTGTATTGCTCCTTTTGCTGCTTCAAGAGGGGTTGAAGCATCTCTGATTTCTATGTTGGTGGTATCAAGTCCAATTTCTTCTGATATATGTTGGATCTTTGTTTTATCTCCGTACAAGATAAAGTTACATAAATCAATTTCCTTAGCTTTTTGAACAGCTTTCAAGACAACATCATCTTCGGCAGCTGCCACCGCAATCGTTTTTGATCTGTGCTCATTTTTTACTAATTCGATAATCTGTCTAATGTTCTCAATTTTCATAAAATATTTTCACCCTCCCATATCTTTGTATCTTCCAACTGTTCGAGTGCTCTCAAGGCTCCTAAGGCGAGTCCTTCCATCTCGTAAGCTCCAGGGTAAACCATTACCACCCCTAACTTATCGATCCTTCTTTTGATCAATTCAACAAAGTAGTCACTGTGAGCCATTCCACCAGTTAAGATAATTGCATCGAGATCTCCACCCAGAATTGCTGCCATCCCACCTATTTCCTTTGAGACTTGATAAGCCATGGCTTCTACAATTAATTTTGCATATTCATCTTTTTCGGCAAGTTTTAAAGCATCTTTTAAACTTGCTGTTTTTAAATATGCAAACAAACCTCCTTTTCCTACAAATGTTGATTTGACATCATTTTTGGAGTATGAATGCATATTTTTAAAAATCCATTTTGCAAGGTCCCCCATTGGTAATTCTCCCGTTCTTTGTGAGCTAAAAGGTCCTTCATCTGTTGCGTTGTTAACGTCGATCATAAGGCCTTTTCTCTGCGCACCAACAGAGATTCCACCGCCCAAGTGAGCTATGACAAAATTGCATTTTTCATATTCTTTATTCAATTCTTTAGCAGCGAATCTTGCAACTATTTTCATGTTCAAAGCGTGGAATAAACTGTGTCTTTCAAGTTGTGGTATTCCAGAAATTCTCGCCTCGGGGATAAACTCATCAACAGAAATAGGATCAGTAATGAAAACAGGTAAGCCTTTCGAGGAATTCTTTGATAGTTCAAAGGCTATTACAGCAGCTAGGTTCGATGCGTGTTCAACTCTTGTTTTGGTTTTTAGGTAATTAACCATATCCTCATTCACCTGGTAAGTTCCACTTTTCATAGGAGGAAGTATCCCCCCTCTAGCAGCTATCGCATCTAATTCATTGATAGATATGTTGTATCTTTTTAGAAAATCTTCTACGCACTTTTTACGAAAAGGAAGTTGGTCCATAATCGTTTTACAATTTTCTATCTCGCTAACGGAATGCTCTATACTTTCTGAGATTACTTCTTTCTCATCCTCAAAAAGTGAGAGCTTTGTAGACGTTGCACCTGGATTTATGACCAATATTTTATACATAAAGCTCCTCCCATAATCAGTTTTTTAGGATTTGCTACGGATAGAATTCGCATTTACATAATTTTCTGCAACTTTTCTCAATCTTCTTATACCCTCTTTTATTTCTTCGTGTGAAGGAAGGCAGAAAGATAATCGCATGTGATTTTTTTCCACCTCGTTTACATAAAATGCCTCTCCCGGAACGTACAATACTTTGTTCTTCTTTGCTTCTTCAAACATTTCCATAGTATCTACCCATTCTGGAAAAGTTAACCATATGAAGAGCCCACCCTCCGGGCGAGTCCAACTTACCCCTTGCATATCACCGAATTCCTCTTCTAACGCCTTCAACATCGTATCTTTTTTTGATTTATAAAGTTCTAATGTGGGTTTTAACTGTTCGATCCTATCGTGAGCTTGGAGGTATCTAGCGGCTAGTCTCTGGGTCAAAGATGGTGTACATAGATCTACACCTTGTTTAAGTATTGTTAGCTTTCTTAATAAGTCTTTTGATGCAACAATTATCCCAATTCTCAGACCTGGACACAAAATTTTAGAAAATGTGTTTAATAAGACCGTTCTTTCTGGATCAAGAGAGTAAATTGACGGAATTGGTTCTCCCTCAAATCTCAACGAACCATAAGGATCATCCTCGAGAATTAAAAAATCATATTTATGTGCTAAGTTAATTAATTTCTTTCTTTTTTCTAACGACATAGTTACCCCAGCAGGATTTTGAAATGTAGGCACCACGTAAACGAATTTAAACTTATCTATTTCTCCCTTAGTTACTAACTCTTCTAATTTTTCTTCAAGGATATCAACATTCATTCCATCATCTTCTAAAGGTATTTCCATAAATTTAGGAAACATTTGTCTAAAAGCGCTGACTGCACCCAAATAAACTGGTTTTCCTACAGCACAGTAAGAATCTTCATCGAGCAGTGCTAGACCTATCAATTGTAGGGCTTGCTGGGAACCAACAGTTATCAACATATTCTCCGGAGATACCCCTTCTATTCCTTCGTGTTTTTTTAGTAGATTTATATAAGCGTTTTTTAATTCGTTATCTCCCTCGGTAGGACCATACTGTAGTGTTATTTTGTATTCTTCTTTAACAATTTTTGCCGCAATTTCTCCTAATTCTTCTCGAGGAAAAGTCTCTGGATCAGGTACACCCCCACCAAACGATATCGTTTCAGGCTCAGAAGCTACCTTCAATAATTCCCTTATAATGCTTGCTTTCGCCGTTTTTGCAACTTTTGAAAACTTTTTTTCGTAGTTCATAATTTGCCCCCCTTTTCATTATTTATCCTACAACTCAATTATAATCAAATAATCGAGATAAGTCAAAGTCAGTTACAGACGATTACAGACGTTTATTGACGATTAGAAGCATTTATTGGGCATATGAAAAAAATTTCATGAAATATATTTCATAATAAAATTTTAACATTGATATATGATAGCTGATCTTAATTAATTTCGAAAATTAAATAGTGTGTTAAAATATTAAAAACATGATTTTTTAATGAGCAATCTTATAATTTTAAAAAAGAGGTGTTGACAGTGTGGGAAGATTTAAAGAGTTCTGATAACGAAGTTTACGAGATTCTTCAAAAAGAGCTTAAAAGGCAAGAGTATGGTTTAGAATTGATTGCATCAGAGAATTATGCGTCAAAATCTGTTATGGAAGCCGCAGGAAGTATTTTTACGAATAAATATGCCGAAGGTTACCCAAAAAGAAGATATTATGGAGGATGTGAATATATAGACGAGGTTGAGACGCTTGCTCGGGATAGAGCAAAAGAACTTTTCAATGCAAAGTTTGCGAACGTTCAACCCCATTCAGGGTCCCAAGCGAATATGGGCGCTTATCTAGCGCTTATGAAACCTGGGGATACATTAATGGGAATGTCGTTGAGCCATGGTGGCCATCTAACCCATGGCGCTCCAGTAAATTTCTCAGGTATGTTGTTCAATGTTGTTTCTTATGGTGTCGATGAAGAAACGGAAACAATCAATTATGATGAGGTTGAAAGAATAGCGAAGGATGCAAAACCTAAAGTTATTGTGGCAGGTGGGAGTGCATACTCTAGGATAATAGATTTTAAAAGATTTAGAGAGATAGCCGATGAAGTTGGTGCGTATTTAATGGTTGATATGGCCCATTTTGCAGGATTAGTTGCCGCTGGTATTCATCCAAACCCAGTTGAGTACGCGCATGTCGTTACTTCGACAACGCATAAAACTTTAAGAGGGCCAAGAGGTGGGATTATTCTCACAAACGATAGTGATATTTACAAATCAATCAATAAAATCATTTTTCCAGGGATACAAGGCGGTCCCTTAGAACATATAATAGCGGCAAAGGCTGTTGCTTTTAAAGAAGCTATGAGTGGAGAGTTCAAAGAATATCAAAAACAAGTTGTTAAAAATTCTAAAGCTTTAAGCGAAGAACTTTCTAATCAAAGTTTGAGAATCGTCTCAGGCGGAACGGATACGCATTTGTTCTTGGTGGATCTATCTGAGCTTAATATAACAGGGAAAGCCCTTGAAAACGCATTAGGACAATGTGATATCACGGTTAACAAAAATACTGTTCCCAAAGAAAAGTTGTCACCCTTCGTGACTAGTGGAATAAGGATTGGTACCCCTGCGGTTACCACACGTGGTATGAAAGAAGAAGAAATGAAAGAAATCGCTTCAATGATAGCAAAAGTTGCAAACAATGTTCTTGATGAAGAAGGGAATATAGATAAAGATTTAGCACAAGAAATTAAAAAAGATGTTGTTTCTCTCTGTCAACGTTTTCCAATGTATGCAGATTTGATTGAGTGAAAGGGGCGCCTACTGGTGCCCCTTTTATATTATTTCCAACTATTCAAATAATCTTTTTGCTCTTCAGATAGGGTGTCTATCTCAATTCCTAATGTTTTTAGGTTAATTTGTGCTATTTTTTCGTCTATTTCATAAGGTACTGGGGAAAGATTTACTTTCATATTTTGGTGGTTTTCTTTTATATATTTTGCACCCTCTAACTGTAAACTAAAGGAGAGATCCATTATTTCTGCGGGATGACCATCGCCGTTAACAAGATTAACCAGTCTTCCTTGTCCTAATAAAAATACGCTTTTCCCATTAGGTAATTTGTATTCTTCTACTCCGTTTCTTACGTTGATTTTGTCTACCGCAACTTCTTCCAAATCTTTTACCTTTACTTCAACGTCAAAATGTCCGGCATTGGAAAGAATCGCACCTTCTTTCATTTCTAAAAAGTGCCTCTTCGTTATTACATCGATGTCACCTGTTACCGTTACAAAAAAATCCCCGTATTTTACTGCTTCATCCATTTTCATAACTCTAAATCCATCCATTATCGCTTCGTTAGCTTTTATTGGATCAACTTCGGTTATTATAACGTTAGCGCCTAATCCCTTTGCTCTCATGGCAACACCTTTACCACACCAACCGTACCCTGCTACAACTACTATTTTACCAGAAACAGAAAGGTTAGTTGATCTCATAATCCCGTCCCACGTTGATTGGCCTGTACCGTATCTGTTGTCGAACAAATATTTCATGTAAGAGTCGTTTATTAAAATCACAGGTACAGGTAATTTATTTTCTTTGAAAAGGGATTTGTATCTTTTTACACCTGTGGTGGTTTCTTCACAGATTCCCCAGAGATTGCTTACTTTTTCAGGGTGTTTCTCTATCAAGGTTATTCCCAAATCTGCTCCGTCGTCTAAAATTATGTTAGGATTAGTTTCTAATATTTTATCGATATTTTTCCAATAGACTGATTCATCTAAAGTTCTTTCTGCATGTACGTTGAGTCCATATTCTTTCAGAGCTTCTACGACATCTTCTTGTGTGGATAAGGGGTTACTCCCTGTTATAGCAACGTTGGCACCTAATTCGTGTAATACTATTCCTAAATAGGCTGTTTTCGCCTCTAAATGGATGCTTATAGCTACATTTACACCTTCAAAGGGTTTTTCTGTTTGGTATAGATCTTTTAAATAGTTTAAGACTTTCATGTGCTTTTTTACCCATTCTATTTTCTTTTTGCCGCTTTCTGCTAGTGAAGTCATAGTAGTCCTCCCCTTATTTTTAAAAATTATACTCTAAAACATTAGATATAGCGCCCATTCCCCG
>NZ_AUPG01000005.1:0-157162 GCF_016772115.1 Petrotoga sp. 8T1HF07.NaAc.6.1 | reverse complement strand
GAATTTTTTATGTAAGGTGCGCTTATTCTTTATTTGAGCCTCTTCGCCCCGCTCCCCACCCTTCTATGGAAGGGACCTACGGTCCCTTAGACTCTGGTGGAGGGAGGGCTTCGCCATGCTGCTACTTGTATAGATATTGGCAGATCCTCCATCCAAATAATAATCTCAATGCTTCATAAAAAGGTAAATCTAAAAAGAATGTAAAGTTCTTTTGGTACTTAGTTTTAAGATCTATTATCGCTTTGTTTAGGTTGTCATAATAGTTGGGGCCTTTTAAATTGATTTTGATTCCTGTTTTGTGTTGTGTAAATAAATCTCCTATTACTTTTTTAGAAGTGGTTTCTGTTGATGATAAAAATATTAGTGGAACATTGTTGAAAAACTGTTCGATTTTTTTAGCATACGAGTTGAATTGCTGTATATCTTTTTCTTGGAAGTATTTGTATAATAATATTTCATAAAGTTCGGAATCTTCGGCTTTGTAAGGTTTAGGATTACCAGTTTGAAATAGTATTCTTTCATAAAAAGGACAATAACTAGGCGGTTCTACTTTTTCAGAGCTCGATAAAGTTTTGATGCAGTTTATACATGGAGTTTTATCTTCTTTCAATAGAGCAAATGTAGAAAAGGCTTTTTCCGAATCTGAAATAAATAGACTTACATAATAGTTGATCAAATTTACAACCCTTTTTGCTTTCCCTTCAAGGTAAGCTTTTGATAAAAAGGATAAAGATTTTTGAAAGTCTTTTTCGTAAGCACTCAAACCCATGTTTATAAACGAATAATCTAATAGGGAATTAGCCACTTTGATCATTTGGTAGGCGTTAAAAAAATCTTTTCTTTTTAGAAATAATAGACTGAGAGTTAAATATACTAAACCATTTTTTGGGTGTGTATTGATTAATTCAGTAAAATATTTATTTGCGTCCTCGTCATCGCGTATGATTTTCAAAAAACCCATGTTTATCTTAGAGTCTAAGTCACTTTTTCTTTCAAAAAATTTTTCGGCCTTTTGAAAATCATTTCTGAATAGGTGCATCATGCCAAATTGATTTGAATATTCTTGAAGAGATTTGTGACTTAACCTGATTTCAAAAAAATTCGACAATTTCTCGTTCGATAGATCTATATCGTAAATTATCAAATCTAACCAATTATTTATATTGTTTATTGAGACACTTAATTTTTCTATTTCGTAATCAGCCTCATATATGGTTTTAGTTGTTTTCTTTTTTTGCTGTGTGTCAGGTTTTCTTATGCCTTTTTTTTCTAATTCTTTTTCGATTTCTTCTTTTATTTTGTATAAATTTCGCAATTTATCTTCTGCATTATTATTTTCATTAGTCAATTTTTTCACTCCTATCCAAAGTAAAACTGAAATAAGAATCCTTTCCAATAATTATATGATCGTTCATGTTGATACCTAAGATCTCACCAGAATCCATAATTTTTTTGGTAATGTCTCTATCGTGCATGCTCGGTGTGGGATCCCCTGATGGGTGATTATGTACTAAAATAAAAGATACTGCATTGTACATTATAGCTTCTCTAAAAATATCTCGCGGGTGAGCAATTGACATATTTACCGTTCCATTGGAAATATCTTTGATAGTAATGATGTGGAGTTTAGAATCTAAAAAAATAGCTCTTACAGTTTCTGTGCTGAGATATATCATGTCCTCACAAACATGGTATGCTTCTTCTGGAGAGGTTACCTTTTGATACTTTTGACGCAATTTTTGAAGGTGATATCTTTTGCCTATTTCTAACGCAGCTTTTAGATTTATTGCTCCAACTTTTCCTACTCCTTTTTCTTTTGATATTTCTTCAAGTGATATATCGACCAATTCACTCAATGTTTTATACTTTTTTAATATTTGTTCGGAAACATCAAATACGTTATAATTTCTAACTCCATGTCTTAAAATGATGGCTATAAGTTCCTGGTCTGTGAGAGATTGGGGCCCATATTTTTCTAGTTTCTCTCTTGGTTTTAGTTGATCTTCCATTACTCTCTCCTTTTCGGCTTTTGATAGGAATTTTGGAATATTTGAAATGTTTTTATGAGGTTGCTAACATATGTCTCAATTGCCAGTATAATTTTGCAATAGGTAGACCCATTATGTTGTAGTAATCACCTTCAATTTTTTTGACAAAAACAGCGGCAAAATCTTGAATAGCATAGGCTCCCGCTTTGTCATATACGTTGTTATTTTTTATATAAAAATCTATCACTTCTTCATCCAATTTGTAAAAAGTTACTTTCGAAACTTCATAAAAGGAAGAGAATTTTTCCATTGATCTTAAAGTTACTCCTGTGTAAACACAATGAGTTTTATTCGATAATGTTTGAAGCATTTCGAAAGCTTCATCGTAATTGTGAGGCTTTCCAAATATTTTTCCATCCAAAGTTACTATAGTATCAGCCGTTATGAGAAGCTCTCGAGGTGAAATTTCTATATTTTTACTTTTTTTATATGAAATTTCTTGTACAATTTCAGAAGGTGTCGTAGAGTTATAAGTTTCATCAGTATTAGCTGTTCTAATCGTAAAATTTTTTGTTATTAATTTTAAAAGTTCTTGTCTTCGTGGGGATGAGGATCCTAAAACCAATTCAACTTTTGAATCTATCAAGGTTCACACTCCTTAAAATATAACTCACAATTGCTCCGTTTATGAATGCCGTTATTATACCGAAAAAAAGCATGTAAGGGTAATACCAAAAAATATTAGGTGATTTAACAATAAAAAGACTGGCGATTATTAATTGTACAGTGTTGCTGAAAAAGGCTCCAATTTCACTAATTCCTAAAATACCAAATTTGTTGGTAATTTTGAAGGATAAGGACATAAATAAAGCACTGGCGAGTGATCCTCCCAATCCCATCCAAAATACGGGAGATAAAAACCTTCCACTTAGTATTGAACCAAGCAAAGTTTTTAACAAAGCTATGTACAAGGTATTAGTAATGCTAATTCCACTCACTACAGACAACAACAAAGGGAAGTTAGAAAACCCCCATCTCGCACCAGGCACTGAAACAGGCATGGGTAAAAAGGATTCAACATAGTAAATTGCGGAAGCTAATGCGGTTAAAATAGATATATATGATATTGTTTTTGTTCTTTTTACCATGTATAGATGTCAATCCCCGTGTCATCTGCGTTACCTAATGGTTTTACAACTATTTCATTTGGAATACAAATAATGGGTTGATTAGGATTTTCTACCCATCCTGTATTTTCACAGACTTTCAAGGGACATGATGAATCGGTAACTCTAATTCTTTGATCTATGTATTCTACATTCATCAATAACTCACCTTCATCATTTGTTATGCTGTAAGTTCCTTCTTTTGTTATTTGTAAAATTTGCTCCCCTTTTAAGTAAACTTCTGCACCGTTTATGCCCTTTTTAGGAAAAGCGTTCATAAAAATCATTACTAAAACTAACAATATTACAACTAAAAGTAGGTACATATCATTTTTCTTAGTGAATTTCATAAACTCTCACATTTTCTCCCGAAAATAGTCAAAACCACTTGTCTCAGTACTTTCCCCTGTTGGAGATATAATCAAAGCTTGAATGCCAAAATCTGTGAAATAATCTAAGGCAGGGTTATCGTATCCTAAAACGAAAAGAGCCGTAGAAAAGACGTCCGCTATCATCGCTTTTTCTGCTATAACAGTTACACTGGATGCGTTTCCTGCAGGATAACCATCTTCTGGATCTAATATATGATGATATTTTTTACCGTCTTCGATAAAAAATCTTTCGTAATCTCCAGATGTGGCAACAGCACCGCTTGTTAAATAAATTGTATCTATCGATTTTAAGACATCTTGTGAAAAAGGATCCCTTATCCCTATAACCCAGGCAAGTTCTCCAAACTTTGGACCTATTATTCCAATATCTCCCCCCGCATCGACAAAACCTGTAGCTCCAGGATCTATTTCCTTAATTTTTTGTATAACTAAATCAATTGCATATCCTTTAGCTATTCCTCCTAAGTCTACTTCGACACCATCTTTTAGTAAAGAAATTTCTCTCTTTTCTTCATCAATTTTTATGAATCTATAATCAACGTTTTCTAATGTTCTATTGATTTCTTCTTGGATTGGAACTTTTTTTGGAGAATTTATGTCATCAAATCCCCACAATTTAAGTAAAGGTCTCACTGTAGGGTCGAAAGCCCCACCTGTTATTACTGCATAATTGTAGGTAGCTTGAAATAAAAATAATCCCTCTTCGTCGACTTCAACCTTTCTGTCAGTATTTAATTTTTGGATTATACTACCTTCGACGTTGGGACTAAATTTGTTGTGTAATCTGTACAACTCTTGTTCTGCTGTATTCAACAAAACATTTGAAGATACTTTATCCCCTGCTACTTTTACCCTTACAATAGTGCCAAGTACTGGGAACTCTTTTTCTTCGTAAACTGGGGTCGGCTTAGAAAATAACAACAAAGATAACAAAAGTACTCCTACACCAAGTGCAGCTATATAAAGATATACTCTTAAACTATGCATATTTTTCTGCCGCAATTTTTACACTCTCCGTTTTCATTCAGATTTTCAATTTTTATGTCGTATCCTTTTCTTTGAATAAGGAGTGTTCCACAATCTGGACAATAAGTATTTTCGTATGTTGAAGACAAAATGTTTCCAAGATATACAAAATTGAGATATTTTTTTGCAAGCTCATAGGTTCTTTCTAAAAAGTTGATATCTGTGGGTGGTTCGTTATATTTATATGCAGGAAAATATCTAGATAAATGAAGAGGAATATCTTTAGAAATGTTTGCCAACCATGAAAACTCTTCTTCTAGTTCATCTAAATTATCGTTTACTTTGGGAACTACCAATGTAGTTACTTCAATGTGAATTCCTTCTTCGTATGCTACTTTTATCGTGTTTTTAACAGGTTCTAATCCCCCTTTTAATAGTTTCATATAATTCTTATCATTGTATACTTTTAGGTCTATATTCATCGCGTCTATATATTGTAGCATAAGTCTCAAGGGTTTTTCATTTATGAATCCGTTTGTTACTAAAACATTGTAGTTGTCAGGATTAGCGTACTTCACCTGCCTTGATGAATCTAAAACGAATTCATACCAAACTATCGGTTCCGAATATGTATACGCAACACCCCGAACGCCATAATTATCAATCAAAGATGGAATAGCGCTGGGATATATTTTCTTTTGATATTCAGGTTTCATATGTGCAATTTCGTAATTTTGACAAAAAGGGCATTTTAAATTACATCCCCAGGTCCCCAGAGAAAGGATTTTTTCACCCGGATGAAAATGAAAAAGTGGTTTTTTCTCCATCGGATCAAGAGCCATACTGGTAACGTCCCCATAATTCAATGAATACATCTCACCTTTTACATTTTGCCTAACCCTACATATCCCTGTTTTGCCAGGATATAATATACATTGGTGAGGACATAAGGTACATTTCAAAATATCATCTTTAAATTCCTCATAAAACAAGGAATTAATTTTCATTTACTTCACCTCGATAATTTTAAAAGAACCTTTCCACAGTGAATTTGTATATTTCTATTGGCTCATTTTTATAAATACCCGCTTTTAATTTTACTATTCTCAATTGTTCTTCTACGGTATCAACTCCTTCTAGGTCAGGTAGAAGAACACCTCTTTTGTAACCACTTTTAACAACTATTCCGAAGATTTTGGGATCTAGCTCAATAATATCGTTAACTCTTTCTAAATCGGATAGAACATCAACAGAAATAACTAGATCGTCTAATTCTTTTAGTGAAAGAGGAGGGAACCGCGGATCACTTGTGGCAGCAGCGATCGCATTTTCTCTTATCTCCATGATTAAATTATCGTAAACGGGCATAATGGTACCAATACAACCTCTCAATTCTCCAGAGCTTTTGTGAAGGCTCACAAAGCAACCCCTTTTTTTGTTAAATAAATCTTTTGGAAGAGTTTCATCAAAATCTATTTTTCTCTTTTCTTTTACATACGCTTCAATCACTTTTCTTGCCCAAACTACATAAGGATGATGTTCATTCAATATTATCACCTCTTTAAATTTCAAAACATTCAAGGCGAATTTCATTCATAACATTTATTAAATTATAAAGTAAACTTTATTTTTCATTGGTGCATTATAATATATTTTCAAGCGAACACATTAAAAAAAAAAATAATTATAGAGTAGCAAGGAGAAAAATAAATATGACAAAATATGCAAAAACAAGGTTTCTCTCAATTTTAGAGGCTGGTTCATACAACGCGTTCTTTATCGGTACACAAGGGTTTATTTTTACATCTATTGCTCTATACTTTAACGCATCTCCTCTTTTTATATCAATTATGACCTCTTTTCCTATTATAGCACAGATGTTTCAGATTTTCTCTTCACGAATCAACCAATTCATTGGTTCTAAGAAGAAAAGCCTTGTAATAAACGCCTTTATATCGAGGACTTTATTCGTTTTATTGCCCATTTTCATATTTTTTGATGTGAGATCTGAGTATATTATGTTAATTATTATTCTTTTATTTTCTTTTTTTGGAACATTCGTGGGCAACACTTGGACGGTTTTGATTAGAAGCGTAGTTCCTTTTGAACAAAGAGGTAAATATTTCGGACTTCGTAATATATTTGCTTCCATAACTGGTATAATTATGTTGTATCTTTATTCAATGTTTTTAGAATTTCCAAACTTTAAAACAGGGTTGTTGCTGGTTACAAGTTTTATGGCAATTTTCTCTGTTCTTTCAGCTTTTTTGTTAGTGAAACATGAATTTCCTGAAGAAAGCGAAAAAATTTCTTCCGTTAACTTAAACATTTTTACTCCCTTTAAAGATAGAAACTTTAAAAATTTTCTCTTATTTATGTTTGTTTGGAGTTTTGCCATAGAATTTGTAAGGCCTTATTTTGCCTATTATGAAGTCGCGATTTTGAATATAAATTATCAATTCCTTGGGAATATGGGAATAATAACAAGCGTTATTTCTGTTTTTTTGTATTTGTTTTATGGTATAGTGGCAGACAGGTTTGGCAGCAAAAACGTTCTAAGCTTGGGAATTTTGTTGTCAACTTTTAGCCCAATGATGTACTTTTTAATGAATGAAAGTAATTATAGGAGTATTTTATTATTAAATGCAATTTTTGCGGCGTTCGCTTGGTCGGCGATAAATTTAGCCATTTTCAACTTACTCTTAGAAATATCCAAAGAACCATCCGAAAATTATATCGCTGCCAACTCTTTCGTTGCAGGTATTGCCGCTATTTTCGGCTCGTTGAGTGGGGGTTTTTTAGCAAACCATCTCGAAAATATAGAAATCAATTTTATGGGGGACCCCTATCATGGGATTCAATTGATTTTTATTATAGGGTTCGTATTAAGAATCATATCTGTTATTCTATTAACTGAAGTTGAGGCAATGGAAAAGCCCATCAGATATAAAGGAATATTCTCCCCCGAGGCCGCATTGTTTAAAAGAAGAGAAATCAATTTTCCCTTTGATTTTTTCCGAAGGAATGGTAAGAAAGTCAAAAAAAATGAACTTCCCCTTTCAGCTGATTTAGAAAAGGAAGAAAAGAGTCAAGTGATTCCAGAAGTTCCAGAAGAGGGAAAAAGTCAAGTAGTTCCAAATAAAAATAAAGAATAAAATGAACCTTCGGTCTTTTCCTTAAATGGGGAGAGTTACTATTTCATAAAAAATTTAGGAGGTTGCCTTAATGGATATTGGAAAAAGATATATGCCTCACGAACTTGAAAATAAATGGTATAAGCTTTGGGAAGAAAACCATTCCTTTGAACCAAAGCCAGGGAATGGTAAGTTTAGTATAGTCATTCCTCCTCCAAATATTACAGGAAGAATACACATTGGTCATGCTTTGAATATCGTTCTTCAAGATATTTCCGTGAGATATAATAGAATGAAAGGTAAAGAAACAGTTTGGATACCCGGAGAAGATCATGCGGGTATAGCCACACAACATGTTGTTGAAAAATATCTTTTAAAAGAAGAAGGTAAAAGAAGAGAAGATTATACTAGAGAAGAATTTTTAAAAATTACTTGGGATTGGGCAAACAAATATCGTAATCACATACGTGAACAGATAAAAGCATTGGCAGCTTCTGTCGACTGGAGCAGAGAAAGATTCACTTTAGATGAAGGACTCAACCAAGCGGTAAGAAAGGTCTTTGTGTCCTTGTACAACGATGGTTTAATATACAAAGGAAAGTATATAGTAAATTGGTGTCCTTCCTGCGGAACCGTTTTGGCAGACGACGAAGTTGAGCACAGTGAAGAAAAAGGCAAGCTTTGGTATATAAAATATCCTTTGGAAAATACTCAAAACTATGTAACTGTCGCAACTACCAGACCTGAAACTATGTTAGGAGATACAGCACTGGCTGTTAATCCTTCAGATGAAAGGTATAAAAATTTAATCGGTGAAACGGCTATTTTACCAATTGTTGGTAGGAAATTGAAAATTATAGCCGATCCTTACGTAGATACAAACTTTGGTACAGGTGTCGTCAAGGTTACCCCCGCCCATGATCCAAATGATTACCAAATTGGTTTAAGACATGACTTGGAAAGAATACAAATTATAGATGAAAATGCAAAAATAAGCGAAAATGGTGGAAAGTACGCAGGATTAGACAGGTATATAGCCAGAGAAAGAATAGTCGAGGACTTGAAGAAAGAGGGATTATTAGAAAAAGAGGAAGATTATACTCATTCTGTAGGTCATTGTTACAGATGTGATACCGTTATAGAACCTCTCCTTTTAGATCAATGGTTTGTTAAAATGAAACCCTTAGCAGAAAAAGCTATACAAGTGGTTGAAAATGATGAAATAAAATTTTACCCTGAAAGATGGAAGAAAGTGTATCTCAACTGGATGTATGAAATAAGGGATTGGTGTATATCAAGACAACTATGGTGGGGTCATAGAATCCCCGTTTGGTATTGCCAAAATTGTGGACATGTCAACGTATCCGTAGAAGACGTTAAAAAGTGTGAAAAATGCGGATCCACGGATTTAAAACAAGATGAGGATGTACTAGATACCTGGTTTTCTTCTGCTCTTTGGCCCTTTTCTACACTAGGGTGGCCTGAAGAAACGGAAGATCTTAAAAGGTTTTATCCAACCGATTTGTTAGTTACTGGATTTGACATAATCTTTTTTTGGGTTGCAAGAATGATAATGATGGGGGAAAAGTTCATGGGTGAAAAACCCTTTCATGATGTGTACCTGCACCAACTAGTAAGGGACAAATATGGAAGAAAGATGTCTAAATCGTTAGGCAACGGTGTAGATCCCTTAGAAATAATTAACGAATACGGGACGGATCCAGTTAGATTTACTTTAGCGGTTTTAGCTGCTCAAGGAAGAGATATTAAATTGGATGTTGGGTCATTTGATGCCTACAGAAAGTTTGCAAATAAAATATGGAACGCTACTAGATTTGTACTTTTAAACATGGAAGACCACGAGAAAATCGAACTCAAAGAAGAATATTTAAAGATCGAGGACAAATGGATCTTAAGTAGATTGAATTCTACAATACTAGAAATCTCGAAAGATTTAGAAGGTTACAACTACGATCAAGCTGCAAGAAAACTGTACGATTTTTTCTGGAATGAATTATGTGATTGGTATATAGAAGCCTCAAAAAATAGGTTAAATTCGAGTGGTAACGATAAATTGATAGTACAAAACGTTATCTTGCAAGTCTTTGATTCTTCATTACGCTTATTACATCCTTTTATGCCTTATATATCAGAAGAACTATGGCAAAAATTGCCTATTGAAAAAGATTCTGAGTTACTGATAAGCGCCAAATGGCCAGAGTATAACGAGAATAATATTTATCCTGAAGCTGAAAAAGTATTTTCAAAGGTTATGGAGTTAGTAAGTGGTATAAGGAACGTTAAAGCCGAAATGGAAATACCCCAAACACAAGAGGTTGAAGTGAAATACAAAATTGTCGCAAAAAATGACGATTTTATAGAAGAAAACATAAAACTAATTGAACATTTAGCTTTTTTGAAAGGTATAACTCAAACCGAAGTGAAACCGGCAAAATCTGCCACTGCTTATGTAGATGAAAGTGTAGAAGTTTACATACCTTTAGGCGAATATATAGACGTTGATACAGAAAAACAAAGATTAACAAAAAAATTGGAAAAGCTATCAAAAGATATAGAACTGTATAATAAAAAATTATCGAATAAAAATTTTGTTGAAAAGGCCGATCCAGATGTAGTAGAAAAAACTAAAGAAGATTTGAAGGAAAGTGAGAAAAAATATCAAAAATTACAAGCACTCTTAAAGGAGCTTAGTTAGATGGAATTTACTAATTTAGTTGACTATCTTTATCAAAGAGGAGCAGCAAATTTCAAAGTAAAGTTGGGTCTAGAAAGGATAGATGAATTAAGTAAACGCATTGGAAGTCCACAGAATACGTTCAAAAGTATACACATTACAGGTACCAATGGAAAAGGAAGTGTTACCAGTGCGATTTCACGGATTTTAAGGTTAAATGGAATGAAAGTTGGGACCTTTATATCCCCACATTTGGTTTCATTAACAGAGAGAATAAAAGTAAATGGAGAAAACATTTCTGAAAAAGAATTTGTGGAAATATATAATGAAATTGAAGAAGAAGTAAAAACAATGGATCTGAAAGGTGAAGAATATGCCCCGTCATTCTTTGAAATCACAACAGCTATGGCTTTTAAGTATTTTGAAAAGCAAAAAGTTGATGTAGGCGTTTTTGAAGTAGGGTTAGGTGGAAGATTGGATGCTACTAATATTATTAATTCCGACGTTTCAGTCATAACCTCTATATCTAAAGACCATACCAAAACTTTAGGCGATACTCTTGAAGCTATAGCTTACGAAAAAGCCGGTATCATAAAGAAAAACAATTTTTTGGTATTGGGAAATATAGACGAAAGCCCTAAAAAAGTTATCCTAAATAAAGCTAAAGAAGTCAATGCAGAAAAGATTTATGAACATGGGAAAGATTTTTATTCTATCAACCATAGATATTTTATTAACAATAATATGTTAGATTATCATGGACTCAATTATGAAATTAAAGATCTGATTTTTGGTGCAAACGGGTCATTTCAGATGGAAAATGTTACAACATCTTTGGCAGCAACAGAGGCGTTCATGCAAAAATTCGGGAAAACTTTGTCTATCGAAAAAGTCCGAGAAGCCATGGAAAAATTCTTTTGGGAAGGAAGGTTTGAGTACACAGAAATAAACGGTAAAAAAATAGTTTTCGACGGTGCACACAATTTTGCTGCTGCCCAGCAATTAGAAAAAAGTGTCAATCTTTACTTTCCTACTCAGAAAAAAATTGCCCTGATTGGGATATTGGACGATAAAGACTACGAAAAAATGTCACAAATTTTTGCTTCGGTATTTGATAAAATTATTGTAACATCAGTTCCTTCTGAAAGGGGAAGACATCCAGAATTAATATATGAAGAATTTAAAAAGCATACCAAAAATGTTGAGTTTATAAAAGACCCAGCAGACGGATTTAGTAAACTTTTATCAGAAAAAAGCGATATTTATTTTGTCACGGGTTCTTTGTATCTACTTGGAAAAATGAAAGAATTAATGTCCACTAATCTAGTGGCATTGTAGATATCTTTTATTGAGGTATATAATATGATAAGAAAAATTAACGCAACAATTGAAGATTTTGAAGACGAAAAAGTTCTAATCAAAATTGGAGTTTTAACTTTGGAAGCTTATCCTTCGTTGAACGTTATAAGATACTTTAAAAAAGGTGACCAATACGAATTTTTCGCTTCCCTAGAAATAAGCGAATGGAACACATCACTTTATATTTTTAAAGATAAAATAGAAAGAGATGTTTTTGAAAGTTTAAAGAAAGTTTCAAAAATTGGACCAAGAATTGCATCAAAAATCCTTAGAAAAACGGATGCAGAAGAATTTATACAGATGATAAACTCACAGGACACTGCTCTTCTTTCAAGCTTACCTGGCATAGGTAAGAAAACAGCAGAAAGACTAATATCTGAACTTTCCGATTCTTTCAGGGTCTTTTCAGCTGGGGCTGGCACTCAATCGTATGGAAATAATAACGTAAAAGAAGCTATAGAAGCTTTAGAAACTCTTGGATTTCAAAGATATGAAATTATGAAGGTCATAAGCCAACTTGATTTAGAAGAACTGAAAACAGAAGAGATAATTAAAGAATGCCTTACAAGGCTGTAGCTATTTCCTTGTAGGTGAGCTAGAAAGGAGGAGGTAGATATAAAAGTATTAATACTTGCCGCTGGGCAAGGAAAACGAATGAAATCAAAGATCCCAAAAGTTGCACATAAAATTCTCGATAAACCAATGATAAATTGGGTTATCGATGTTGCAAAAGAGATAACCGACGAAATCGGGATAGTTCTAGGAAATGGTAAAGATCTAGTAAAAGAATTGTTGGATGAAAATGTTAAAATTTTTGAGCAAAAAGAAAGATTGGGAACGGGTCATGCTGTTCTCTGTGCTGAACGATTTCTCGACGATAACGATATCTTGATACTTTACGGCGACGTGCCTTTTATTTCTTACCATACCCTGAATACTCTCGTTGAAAAACATCTAAAAGATGATAACAGTTCGACTATTCTATCAGTAAGACTAGAGGATCCAACTGGTTATGGACGCATAATAAAAAACGAAGATAAATTTGTTAAAATAGTAGAAGAGAAGGATGCTAATCCTTCTGAAAAGCAAATAAAAGAAGTTTATACAGGTATTGCTGTTTACAAAGGAGAACAATTAAAAAAAGCCTTACACCATATCACCCCACAAAATGCCCAAGGAGAATATTATTTGACCGATGTTTTTGAGCATATGAAAAAAGTTGGTGTGGTAGAATTAGAAAATGAAATAGAAGTTATGGGCATAAACGATAGGATACAGTTAGCAGAGGCTGAAAAAAAGATAAGAAAAGAAATTTTAAAGAAACACATGTTAAATGGAGTTACAATACAAGATCCAGATTCCACATACATCTCCGCCGATGTAAGTATTGGCCCTGATACAATAATTTATCCTCAAACATTTATATATGGAAAAACGACCATTGGCGAAGATTGTGAAATAGGTCCACTAACGAGGATCAAAGATTGTATCATAGAAGATAAGGTGAAAATAATTCGATCAGAATGCGAATTAAGTAGAATACAAAAAAATGTTTCAATAGGTCCTTTTTCAAGGCTGAGAGAAGGAACAGAATTACAAGAAAACGTTAAAATAGGCAATTTTGTTGAAACTAAGAAAACGAAGATATCCTGCAACAGCAAAGCACAACATTTAACTTATTTGGGCGACACTTATGTTGGAAAAGATGTAAATGTTGGTGCAGGGACTATAACATGTAACTATGATGGTAAGAAAAAGAACAAGACCTTTATAGATGATGGAGCCTTCATTGGAAGTAACACCTCTTTAGTTGCACCTGTTAATGTTGGTAAAAATTCTCTTATTGGAGCGGGTTCTGTAATAACAAAAGATGTGCCAGATAATGCTTTAGCTTTAGCAAGATCACATCAAATAAACAAAGAAAATTGGGTGTTAAAAAGGAATTCAGAAAATGTTGAGAAGGGAGTATAAAGATGCCAACTAACGAGAATCAATTCAAGGTATTTGCAGGAAATTCTAACCCTCCTTTGGCAAAAAAAATCGTAGAATACATGGGTACAAGATTGGGGGACTGTGAGGTATCAACTTTTGCAGATGGTGAAGTAAACGTAAAAATTAACGAAACAGTCAGAGGATTCGACGTATACATAATTCAATCCATAGCTCCTCCCGTCAATAATAATATCATGGAGTTATTGATAATGATAGATGCCTTAAGAAGGGCTTCAGCTGCATCTATATCTGCTATAATTCCATACTTTGGGTATGCTCGTCAAGATAGAAAAGCAAGGGGTAGGGATCCAATCACTGCAAAGCTTGTCGCTAACTTAATTACAACCGCGGGAGCGACAAGGGTAGTGACAATAGATCTTCATGCCGAGCAAATCCAAGGGTTCTTTGATATACCAGTTGATAACCTTTGGAGCTTTCCTATTTTCTCAAGATATTTTTTAGAAGAAATGAAATTGACACAAAACGAAACCGTGGTAGTTTCCCCAGATGTTGGTGGGGTAAAAAGAGCTAGAAAGTTTGCCCAAAAACTAGGTTGTTCTCTAGCCATTCTAGACAAAAGGAGGCCGAAAGATAACGTTGCAGAAGTAATCAACGTAATAGGAGAAGTAGAAGGGTCCAATTGTATAATATTCGATGATATAATAGATACCGGTGGATCCCTTGTAGCTGCTGCTGAAACACTACATAATAAAGGTGCAAAAAAGATTATTGCCGCAGCCACACATGGTATATTCTCACTCAATGCTATTGAAAAATTGCAAAATTCAAGTATTGATAAAATAATTGTTACAGATACAATATATCATAAAGAATTGCCTGACAAATTTGTGGAACTTAAATCCTCTGAACTTTTGGGAGAAGCGATAGTCAGAATAAGAAAGAATTTATCTGTTAGTATACTTTTCAGATAATTAACGGTTGGGAAGCTAGGCAAAAGGATTATTTTCTTTTCCTTATGGGTGGGGAGCGGGGCGAAGGGGCGCTATATATAACGTTTTTGGAGATATTAATAAAGACAAATGGTTAGGAGGTTATTGTATGGCAACAGTTTTCAAAATGAATGTTAATAGAAGAGATTCAAAGATCAAGGCAAAGAAATTCAGAAATGAAAAATTAATTCCAGCAGAAGTATACGGGCCAGCTTTAAAGGAAAACAAACATATAAATATTCCATATAAAGAACTGGAGAGTATGTTAGAAAAAGTTTCTGAGACTACTTTGATTGAACTCAATGTAAAGGGAGAAGATAGCGAAGAAAAATTCACTTGCTTCGTAAAGTCAGTTCAAAGGCATAAAGTATCTGATCAGCCAATTCATGTAGATTTTTATGTTCCAGAAGAAGGAAGAAAAATGAATTTGAGGATACCTTTAGAATTTGAAGGTGAACCCATTGGAGTTACACAAGGGGGTTATTTAAATACCTACGTTCATGAAATACCTGTAGCTATTCTCCCCTCAGATATCGTTGATTCAATAAAAGTGGATATCTCTGCGTTAAAACTAGGTGAATCTTTATCCGTTTCAGATATTAAAAGTCTTCTTCCAAAAAGTGCAGAATCACTTCTTGAAGACGAAGAACTTGTCATTAGTGTAATTGAACCGAAGTCAGCAGAAGTGACTGAAGAGACGCAAGAAGAAGAAATAACCGAACCTGAAGTAATACAAGAAAAATCAACTCAAGACATGAAGGAAGAATAAAAAGTGAGAAATTTGGTAATAGGTTTAGGAAATCCTGGCCCGCGTTATGTTTTTACGAAACATAACGTGGGTTTTTTAGCTTTAGATAAATATGAAGAAACCAAAAAAAATATATCGAATATAAAAAAAATATCCGGTAAGAACTTTGAAGGCTTTTCTATAGAAAACGATATTTTCATTAAACCGTTAACTTATATGAATGCAAGTGGAGAAGTGTTACCATATGTTTTTAAAAAATTTGGTAAAATAGATGAAAGTTTAGTAATAATTTACGATGATATTTGGTTGAACTTGGGGGAAATTCGTATAAGAAAAAACGGTTCTGATGGGGGACACAACGGATTAAAATCAATAATAGCTATTTTAAAAAGTACCGATTTTCTCAGGATAAGAATAGGTATAAACAATGGATACGAACATGGATCTGGAAATTTGGCAAACTACGTTTTAAGTCCTTTTACGCAAGAAGAATGGACTGTATTGAACAAAGTACTCGATTATGTTACTATTACAATAGACTTGATTTTAGAAGGAAGAATAAACGAAGCGATGAATAAATTTAACAAAAAGATAATTTAGAACAAAGTTGGAGGAAGGAAATTAAGCAATGGACGAAGAAAAGACAATGCTAGTTAGTAAAGCTCTAGAAGAGATCAGAATAGCAATATTGGAAGAAGATAAATTAAGTGAAATTTTTTTCGAGGATTTTGAAACCGATAGAAATATTGGGAAAATCTTCTTGGGTGTGATTGAAAATAGGGTTCCGAGTTTGGAGGCTTTTTTTGTTAATATTGGATTAGGAAAGAACGGTTTTCTCAGATACAGAGACGTTCTTGATGATCCCAATCAATATAAAGTTGGAGATAAGATTCTAGTTCAGGTAAGGAAAGACGGTGGAACGAGAAAAGGCCCTCAACTTTCTATGCAAATAAGTTTGCCTGGGAAATATTTAGTATACATTCCAAATTCTAATGAAAGTATTGGGATATCTAGAAAAATTCTTCAAGAAAAAGAAAGAATAAGATTGAGGCAAGTTGCAAAAAAAATTCTAATTGATAACGAATCTATAATATTTAGAACTAATTCTGAAGGAATCGATGAAAAAGAAGTAGAAGTAGAATTAAGCGAAATGCGCAAAATGTATAACAGTATTTTACAAAGATTTCATTCTCAAAAAAATCCTGGAGTTTTATACGAAGAAAGTGATTTTCTTGAGTATATATTAAGGGAAAGATTGGATTCTAAAACAAAAAAAATAATCACAGATGACAGACAAATTTTTAGAAAACTAAAAAAAGTTTGAAAGGTTTCGAACTAAAACCCAAAGTTGAGTTTGTAAGAGGAGATGTTTTTCAGATCCATAATATATACCATCAAATGGAAGAGATCTTTACAAAGAAGATAGAATTATCTGGTGGAGGAACAATTACGGTAGATAGAACGGAAGCTTTAACAGCCATCGATGTAGATTCTGCTGGAAATTTAGAGGGGAAGAATATTGAAGAAACTTCTTTTATTACAAATATGGAAGCAGCCAAAGAAATAGCTAGGCAATTGAAATTAAGGAATATTGGCGGTATGATCGTAGTTGATTTTATTGATATGAAGGACTCTTCGCACAAAAAAACGATTATCAATATTCTAAAAGAAGAATCAAAAAAAGATAAATCAAAGGTTACCATATTGGGATTCACAAACATGGGGTTGTTAGAAATTATTAGGAAAAGAACCACACAACCTCTGGATACCAATGTGTATTCACAATGCCCATTGTGTCATGGAACGGGAAAAATCATAGCCCCTTCTTTGGTACATGGAAGATTGATAAAAGAATTATTGTCCTCCGCAAAGGAAATAAAAAAAGAAAAAATAAAAGTAATTGAAATCAACGCATTTCACAACCTTTCGGGATATTTAACCCCAGCTTTGACTGAAGAACTGGAAAAACAGTTAAACGTAAAATTAGAAGTTTCTTTTAACTGGCTAAATCCCAATTCTTACAATATTAAATACAAAAAATAACTTATTAGCATGAAAGCGGTGAAATATCATTTTAAAGAAAATATTGTTTTTTGCGATAATTACTCTTTCTATCTTTTTTTTCGTTTCTGGAATATATCTCTCTAATTCAAAAACCAATGATACTGTTGATTTTCTGAGTAGCACTTATGATAGCCAAAAGGAGCCTTTAATACAGTATCTTTCAAATACGCAAGAAGTCAACTCAACCAACAGTCAATCTTTTTTCAAAAAGATTGATGAAAATGGGACGTATCTAACTAAAACAATTCAAACAAACAACAATGAATATGTTTCACTGGCTATTAAGGGGAACCAGTATTATTTGTATTTCATAGACGAAGAAGGCAATATAAGAAAAGAAATGTTCATAGAAAGCGGTCAGGTAAGTATAAATGATTTTGTTTTTTTCAATAATACCTTCACTCTAGTGGGACAAAAAAATGGGAAACCTTACATTTTAAATATATCTGATATGGGGGAAATGAACTGGTCTCTTGTCATCAATTTTCAAGGAGCATTAAACTCAATAAAAAACACCTCTGGGAGTTACATCGTTGGAGGATGGGTAATAGCAAATGGTAACAGTCAAGCGTACATCTCTGAAATAAACCTTACCGGAAAGAAAATTTGGGAAAACATGTATGGAAGGGATAGAGAGGAAAAAATCGTTGATTTAGTAATTGATAATAACAGAATCATAGCCTCAGGTACGTCTAATTCTAATCCAGAAAAACAAAACGACTTATTAATATTAGAATATAGTAGAGAGGGAATATTAATATTTTCAGATGAATATGGTTATACAACTTTTCACGAAAATCCAAATAGTATAACCCAAGATAATGAAGGAAACATATATATAGGGGGATACATTACTACACTCAACGAACAAGAGTGGAAAGGCTTTATAATGAAGATATCGAAAGACCTTGAACAAAAAGACACTATTGAAGTTGAATACTTTGAAACTTTATCTATAAAATCACTTTCTCGTGTTGAAGAAGTAAAAGTTTATAACAATCAGATTTATATGTTGGGAGTATGTGTTGACAATTGGCCGGATTATGATCTGTTTTTAAGGATCATAAATCCCAACGGTGTACTAATTGAACAGAAAATCTACGGCACTAACGATCAAGAAATAATCTATTCTTTTGAAATATTACCTGCAGGGGAAATTTTAGGTACGGGGCAGGTAAAAGATTCAAATAATCAAGTTTATCCATTAATTATAAAAACTGATTCATCATACTCAATACCTCAAAAAGAAAAGCCCTAAATCTAAATCATTATCAACGAAAGGAGAATACAACAATTGAAACCATCAACGGTAAAATACCTATCAAAAAAAATAATGGCTTCTGGAGAAATACCTCTCTTATGGGGGCATTTTGGTGTCGGTAAAACGGATATAGCTAAAGAAATAGCTCAAGAGACTGGAAGAGAATTGATCATATTGATCATCTCTCAGATGGAACCCGGAGATCTAATTGGACTCCCTTCTAGGGACGCAGAAAAAACGGTCTTTTTAAAACCTGACTGGTGGCCTAATAAAGATGAAGTAATAATAATGATCGATGAAATAAACAGGGCACATAGATCGATAAGAAATGCTATCATGCAATTATTAATAGACAGAAGAATACATAATCACATATTACCCGCTGGAGCATGGATCATGGGAGCCGCCAATCCTCCCGATGAAGAGTACGATCAAGTAGATTTGATAACCGATCCTGCCTTCATGTCGAGATTTTTTCATTTAGAATTGTCTCCTGATGTTGACGATTGGGTAAACTGGTCTAATCAAGAGCAAGTAAAAGGTGAAGTTATTTCTTTTATCAAAGAATATCCTGAATATCTTTCTTCCGATAATATTGTATCGATGAGACTCAATTTAAGACCCAGTCCCAGAAGTTGGTATAAATTATCCAACGTTTTATCTAATTTATCTGAAGATGATATGAAAAAATATGGTTACGTCATTGCTGCCTCAATAGTTGGATCCGAAGCAGCTAGATCGTTTTTATCTCATTTGGAAAATAAAGTTGAACTACCAAACCCAAAAGATTTACTAATCGAGGGCAAAAATCTTGAAAGAATCGAGAAATTGACCAATGAAGAAAAAGTAAGTCTTATTTTGAGAATAAATAATTATTTTGAATCATTAAATGAAGAAGAAATGGAACAATTATTATCTGATGGCGATCAAAAAACAATCGCAGAAAATGTAAAGATCATAAGTGAGGTCATACCTAAGGATGCTATGTTCTCCGTATTAAGATTTCTAAACGAAATGGTAGAAAAAAATAAAGGATTAAAAAAAGCCTTTTACGACAAACTTTTGGAAGAAATTGCCATTAAACTAGGAGATTCCACTTGGATGGAAGGAATTTAGAATGGATGATATACTTCAAAAGGCTTGGATTGAACTGGAAAAAGAAAGCTTATTTTTTTCTTACTTGAGGATGAATTTTGATTCAATGCCAACCACTTCAGTAAGAACTATAAAGGTTTCAATAACAGCTCAAGGGAAATTTAGATTGTTGTATAATCCAAACCGTTTAAAAAATATTGGTTTAATATTAACCAAAGGAATTTTAAAACACGAAATTTACCATATAATTTTTGGACATATATTCATAAAACCTAAAAACAAAAGGGAAAGAGGTATTTGGGATTTAGCAATGGACGCAGCGGTAAACCAGTATATCAGAGAATTAGATGTATTTGCAGAACCTTTAGATGTAATGGTAGCCGAAGGACATGCCCCAGACAACGAATTCTTTTTTGTTACCGCTCCCATGAACCTCTTAAATAAAACGGCAGAAGAATACTATAGATACGCAATGGATTTGTTGGAAAAAAACAAGATGATCGATATAGAAGAGATATTAGAAAAAAGAGAGAACAATCTTGACTCACACGACTTTTCATCAGATATTCCAGAAGAAATGGCTTTTGATATCGTAAGTGAGTTTGTTACAAAAGCTTACGACAAAAGCAAAGACAATCTTCCCGATGGTATAGAATTAGCAGTTTCTCTTATGGTAACAAAACCTTTCTTTAACTGGGAAACAATGTTAAGAAGATTTTTTGGTAGTTCTATTATCGTTGAAAAATATAGGACCCTAATGAGACCAAATAGAAGATATGAGGATCAACCAGGTTGGAGATCAAAAATGGGACCAAATATTGCAATAATCATCGATACAAGTGGTTCAATTATAGAAGAAGAATACAATGCTTTTTTCAGTGAAATAGAAAATATTGCAAAATCTCTCGGTGGAAAAGTAACCCTAATTCAAGCAGACAGTCATATCCAAAATATTATGACCTATCACAAAGGGAGCTGGAAGGAACTAGTTTTAAAAGGTAAAGGGTCAACTGACATGCAACCCGCAGTTGATTACGTTGAGGAAAATTTAAGACCAGAAGGCATAATCATATTCACAGACGGTTGGGTTGAAGTACCAAATGTACAAAGGAGGATCCTCTTTATCTTGTCAAAAAAACACAACCCCGATTTTATAAATAATGTGATAGAATATTATGGAAAGAACAGTATTGCAATTATCAGCTAACCGTTAGGAGGAATATTTATGGCCAAAAAAATGAAAAGTTTAGGTGGAAGATCTCTTTCTAAAAAAACCGGCAGCAAAACCGATATGAACAAAATGCTTCAAGAAGCGCAAAGGGCACAAGTTGAAATGCAAGAAGAACTAGATAAGCTGGATGAAGAGTTATCCAACGTTGAAGTAGAAGCCACCGCAGGCGGGGGTGTAGTAAAGGTTGTGGCAACATGCGATATGAGAATAAAAGATATAGTTATATCTGAAGAAGTTGAAGATGAAGATATAGACACCTTAAAAGATCTTATAATAGCTGCTTCAAATGAGGCGATAGAAAAGGCTAGCAAACTTAAAGAGGAAAAAACTAACGAGATTTCACAAAAATTCTTAGGAACTCTGCCTAACTTTGGGGCTTAAAAAAATTAACTTTTTCTTTTCAAAAAAGCATAATTTCATGTGTACAATAAAAGTAAGAGAAAAAAATAACAAACAATTTAACAGGAGGTGTTTTATAAGTGGCAGTTAAAATAGGGATAAACGGTTTTGGGAGAATAGGTAGATTAGTTTTTAGGCAGTTAGTTGAAAACCCAAACTTTGAAGTAGTGGCGATAAACGATCTTACAGATTCAAAAACTTTAGGGACACTTTTAAAATACGATTCCGTTCATGGAAAATTCAAAGGAACGGTGGAGGTAATTGATAGCGGTTTAAAGGTCAACGGGAAAGAGATCAAGGTTTTGGCAGAAAAAGATCCCGCCAACCTCCCATGGGGTGAATTAGGTGTTTCAATAGTTATCGAATCTACAGGTGTATTTGTAAGTAAAGAAAAGGCTTCTGCACACCTAAAAGCTGGTGCTAAGAAAGTTATAATCACCGCTCCAGCAAAAGGTGAAGTAGATGCAACGGTAGTTATGGGAGTTAATGACGATGTAATCACTCCTCAGATGGAAGTTATTTCAAACGCATCTTGTACAACCAACTCAATTGCACCAGTTATTAAGGTACTAAACGACAAATTAAAAATTAAAAGAGGTTTGTTAACCACCGTTCATTCATTTACAAACGATCAAAGGGTTTTAGACTTACCTCATAAAGATTTGAGAAGAGCAAGAGCAGCATCTCTAAATATTATCCCAACGACAACCGGGGCTGCTAAAGCTGTTGGATTAGTAATTCCAGAACTAAAGGGTAAGTTAGATGGAATGGCTTTGAGAGTTCCCACTCCAGATGGATCTATTAGTGATTTAACTGTAGAAGTGGAAAAACCAACAACCGTTGAAGAAATAAACAAAATGATGAAAGATGCCGTAGAAAATGAATTAAAAGGTCTCTTTGAATATAGTGAAGAACCAATTGTTTCTTCTGATATTGTTGGTTCAACTGTTGCAGGAATATTCGATGCTACATTAACTAATGTAATTGATGGAACTTTTGTTAAAGTGTGTGCCTGGTACGACAACGAAAATGGATACTCATCAACCGTTGTCAAATTGACTGAAAAATTAGCTAAGATGCTGTAATTGCAATCAAAAAGAGGGGATTTAATCCCCTTTTTCTTTAAAAGAAATGTGAATATAGGGGGTGTCAATATGGAAAAATTAACTATAAAAGACGCAGATCTTAAAGGCAAAAAAGTCATAATGAGAGTTGATTTCAACGTTCCTATAAAAGATGGAAAAATAACCGATGAAACAAGAATCTTAGCCGCTCTTGACACAATTCAATACGCCTTAGACAAAGGAGCAAAAGTAATATTACTATCTCACTTAGGCCGTCCCAAAGGTGAAAAGGACCCTCAATTTTCTCTAAAACCCGTAGCCGATAGATTAGGTGAGCTATTAAATAATAAAGTTTATTTTGTAGATGAAACCAGAGGACCAAAAGTTGAAGAAGCTGTTTCAGAGTTAAAAGAAGGTGAAGTATTAGTTCTTGAAAATACAAGATTTGAAAAAGGTGAAACAAAAAACGATCCTGAACTGGCAAAATATTGGGCTTCTTTAGCTGATCTTCATGTTAATGATGCTTTTGGAACGGCTCATAGAGCACACGCTTCAAATGTTGGAATCGCGGACTATATACCAAGTGTTGCAGGATTTTTGATGGAAAAAGAGATCCAATTTTTACAAAAGGCCGTTGAAAACCCTGAAAAACCGTATGTAGTAATCCTGGGTGGTGCTAAAGTATCCGACAAAATAGGGGTAATAAATAATTTGTTAAATAAAGCTGATAAGATTTTAATCGGCGGAGCAATGATGTTTACTTTTTTAAAAGCTTTAGATAAAAAGGTTGGTTCTTCATTAGTAGAGGAAGATAAACTCGATGTTGCAAAAGAAATTCTAGAAAATGCTAAAGCAAAAGGCGTTGAGATTGTTTTACCTATTGATGCCGTTATCGCTCAAAAAATAGAAGCAGGTGTTGAAAAGAAAACCGTAAAAATAGAGGATGGAATTTCCGAAGGTTGGATGGGCTTAGATATAGGACTTGAAACCGTATCTTTATTTAAAGAGAAAATTTCTGATTCCAAAACGATCGTTTGGAACGGTCCTATGGGAGTTTTTGAAATAGATGATTTTGCTTTTGGTACCGAAGAAGTAGCAAAGGCAATTGCAGAAGTAACTAAAAAAGGTTGCATAAGTATTATAGGTGGAGGAGATTCTGCGGCTGCGGCAGAAAAATTCGGTTTGGCTAGCGAATTTTCACACGTTTCAACTGGTGGAGGAGCCTCTTTAGAGTTTTTAGAAGGTATAGAATTGCCAGGTATCTCTTCAATATCCGAAAAAAAAAAATCTGAATGAAAGAATATTCATTCTTGCTGGAAATTGGAAGATGAACAAGACAAACGCGGAAGCAGCTGAATTTGTCTCAAAACTAATAGGACAGATAAAAACTCAAGATAAGTTTGAAGTTATTGTTTGCCCGCCTTTCACAGCTCTTGAAAAGGTAAGGGATATCACAAGTACTTCTAGTATAAAAGTAGGTGCCCAAAATGTTTATTACGAGGATAAAGGTGCTTACACAGGCGAGATCTCAGTTAATATGTTGAAAGATATAGGAGTGGAATATGTTATTCTTGGTCATTCTGAAAGAAGGCACATCTTTCAAGAAAGCGATGAACTCATAAACAAAAAGCTCAAAAAGGTATTAGCATCAGGTTTAAAACCCATACTGTGTGTAGGTGAACAGCTGGAAGAGCGTGAAAAGGGTTTAACGTTCAACGTTGTAGAAAGACAGATTAAAGAAGCTCTTTATGGTTTAACAGAAGAAGAATCAAAAAAGATCATAATCGCCTACGAACCCGTATGGGCAATCGGAACAGGCAAAGTAGCAACACCCAACCAAGCTCAAGAAGTTCATAAGTTTATCAGAGACCTTTTGAAAGATATCTTCAATGAAGAATTCGCTAAAAAAACTACAATACTTTATGGTGGAAGCATAAAACCAAACAATTATTTGGGCCTTTTTGGTAAACCAGATATAGACGGCGGTTTAGTTGGAGGTGCCTCATTAACACAAGAATTTGTAGAGCTTGCCAATATTATGAAAGAAATCATAGAATAAGCCACCTTACAGGGTGGCTTTTTTTCATATTTTTCTTTTTTTATGTTAGAATTGTACATAGTAGAGATTTCGTAAAATTGGGACAATATGGTTTGATCTGTGAAAAGGAAGGAGGGGGGAACGATGATTACTTACGAATCACTAAAAAATGTTTCAACGAGCGTTGTTATCGAGCTCGTAAATGAAGTATTTAAAGACTATGTTTTCCCAGTCAATTGGAATTTAGAAAGTTTTGAAAAAGATGTGAAAGAAAACTCTATTTCCATAGAAGATTCTTTTATAGCTCTTTCTGACGGCATACCTGTAGGTTTTAGTATTATATCCATACGAAAAGATATTGGAAGAATCGACTCATTTGGAGTAAAAGAAGAATTTAGAGGAAAAGGGTTGGCTTCTGAAATCATCTTTCGAACAATTGAAACATTAAAATGGAAAGAGATAAAGAAAATAATCTTAGAAGTTGCCCAAAGTGATTTAAGGTCTATAAGATTTTATAATAAGCATGGTTTTAGGGCAACAAGGGAGCTGGCTTCTTTTTTTAAAGAAAAAGATAACTCATCAAATGCTCATTTCAAATACGAACAAACTACTTCAGATGTAATCCATGAAATGGCAATAGAAGCAAAATTTAGATTTAAGAGAAAACCAAATTGGCAAAGAGAACCTATAACCATAAAACTTAGTGAAAACAGATACAACTATGAAATCATCTCCGACAACAATAAGAAATGCGGCTATGTTGTGTGGGGATTCAACAAAGATAATTGTTACATAGTCGATGCCTCCCCTGTTGAAGAGGGTTACACCTTCGACGCAATAATTGAAGATATCTCATCTAAACTTTTTGAAATAAAAGATAGAATTGTTTTAGTCTCAGTTCCAGAAGATGATCCGTTGTACAAAGCTTTAATTGACAATAATTATTCTATATTTATAAAACAAATAGAAATGGAAAGAATCATTCATTGATTAATTTAGGCTCTATTTCAACAAATTCATCGATATTCAAATTGTCGTTTATAGATACGAAATAATAAGATTTATAACTTTCTTTTGTCTCTAATTTCACGTTATGTTTTTCTTTTCCAGCCTCAAGTGTAAAAATAAGCTCATTTCCATTTTTTATTAGATCGTGAGATAATAACTTTTCACTAGTAGATTTTAGAGCGTATAAGACAAAAAATAGATGTTTGTTTCCTCTTTTGTAGCTAATTTCAGTTTCTAAATGAGGCAGTTGATCATTAAATTTGTGGTATAAAGTTTTCATTATCAGTTTCTCTTTTAATGGAATCAATACAATCCCTCCCTCCTTTAGGTAGGTTAATTTACTCTTAACTAGAAAGTTATATAATTTTCATTCTATTATACCACATATAAAAGAATCAGCCAAATTTTCTAGCATAATTTTTAAGCTTCTTTTAATTATTAACAGTTATCATGAAAGTATTGCTATTCCTTTCCTTATTGGTGGGGAGCGGCGGAAGGGCAAAAAACTCCTTTTCCTTATGGGCGGGCTGCGGGGCGAAGGGGCGCTAAAACAGGCTTTAGAGTTTTTGAAGTCAGTATATCGTATAAAATTATCAAATCAGAGGAGGTCCAAGATGAAAAAACTTTTAGTAGTATTTGGTATTCTAGTAATTCTCTCTGTATCAATATTCTCAGAATCAGTGGCATATTTAACTTCACAGGATGGGGAACAAATTCACGAATCTTATTTTTTGGAATTGGATCAATTGATGGGGGAGTATCACAATACATTATTGAATATGTTGAGTCAAAACCCCCAATACGATCAGTATTTTAACAAACCATTAGATCTAATAAGTATAACTGATGTTTTAATGGAATACAAAGCCATGGAAAAGTTTTTAAACGATAATGGGATAACGTTGGATGCAACGAAAATTTCCCAAGAAACAGATCAGATGTACAGTCAATACATGGGAAATGAAAGCACAAAGCAAATTTTCTTAATGTTTTTTGAAAAAGAAGAATATTTTCGTGGTTTCGTTAGCAGCCTAGTGTATAGAAATGAGGTAATTAACGAATTAAGAAATTATTTTTCCAATTTCTCAGAAGTAGAACTATCAACCTATGTTTCGGATAACCTAGAAAATTTCAAAAACGAATTTGATACAGTTAAAATCAGTAGAATTGTAACAGTAGATGAAAGTACAGCCAATAACCTTAAATCTGAGATATTGCAAAATAATATCTCTTTCACTGACGCAGCTTCAAAAAACTCTGTAGACGCTCAAACAGCATCAGTTGGTGGATTGGTTGGATGGGTAAAACGTGGAGATATTTCTGAAAATATATTTGAAGCTTCACTCTCTTCAACTCCTGGAGAAATAATCGGTCCATTAAGTTCTCCGTTGGGATATGAAATAGTGAGAGTTGAAGACAAAAAGATATATGAAACAGCGGATGAGTTATTAGTAGACGAAGATATAAAAAGTCAATTGACTGCTAGTTATGTGGATTATCAGATCAACAATTGGTACGGGCCATACATATCTAACTACGATTTTGTAATTTCATACGAACCCTTGGATATAGCATACGATATTTATTATGCGCAATCTTTTGAAGACTTAGCAAATGTTGAAAAGAAGTACCGTGAAGCTATATTAAACGATAATGAGTTACCTGAAGAATGGTATGTCTCTTATATTTTCACTGTGGAAAATCTACTTCCTATGAAAATTTCTCAAAAAAATGATTTTGAAAGCTATTTGAATATAGCTCAATCCTATCCAGAATTTCTAGGATATAGCAACGATGAAATAAATAATCAAATTGAATATTATACCCAAATCAAAGACACCGCCGAGTCGACAGATCTCCGTAACGAAGCCTCCCAAAAAGAATTTGCTTTAAGGGAAATTGCATATTTACAAGGTACCTATGGAGTCTTCACAGAGCCAGAAATTCAGAGCAAATACAATGAATTAACAAACGATGTAGAACAAATGAATGTAGCCTTGGAAAATTCTCTCGTGGCATTAAGAGAAGTGAATCCAGATTCCATAGAGATTATAGGAAGATTATATCAAGTAAAACCTGACGATCCTAATGTAGCTTTTGACTATTATGCAACTGTTTACTCCTACATTTTAGAGTATTATAATTCAACAGGTGACATTGAATCTGTAAGACAAGATTTGGAAACAATAAAAGGTACCTTAGATTCATTAAATACAGAAAGCCTTGATGAAGAAAGATCTAATCAAAGGCAGCAAATACTCGAGAATATAGATCTACTTTTAAATCAATAAAAACTTTAATTTAAAAATAATCTGGTAGAGTTGAAATACTTTACCAGATTTTTCATTTTGGAGGAGATATGAGTTCAATAAGGATCGTTAGAGCCTCTTTAATAGCGGCATTATATGTTGTTCTTTGTATTATATTTCAACCTATCAGTTTCGGCCCTATACAGGTTAGAATTGCTGAGGCTTTTGTGGTTCTGACTTATCTTGATCCTGCATTTATTCCAGGAATCTACGTAGGTGCACTGTTAGCAAATATAATAGGTGGTTTGGGTGCTTGGGATATCTGGTTTGGAAGTTTATTGACCTTGATAGCAGGAATTATAACTTGGAAGATGCCAAATGAGTATTTAGCTCCTCTTCCTCCCGTATTAATTAACGCCTTTGGGGTGTCTGCTTATGTCGCCCCATTGTATGGAGTACCGTATTTCTTTTCTGTACTTTGGATAGGAGTCGGAGAAGCTGTTGCAACGTATATTATAGGGCTTCCAATTTTAAAGATTTTTAAAAGAAATTTTTACAAAAGGAGTTGAATAAGATGAATAAAAAACCATATATAGTTGATACAACTTTAAGAGACGGGCAACAATCTTTAATAGCAACGAGATTAAAAATGGATGATTTTGAAGGTCAATTGACAGACTTCGATCAAGTTGGCTATTATTCTATGGAAGTATGGGGTGGGGCTACTTACGATTCATGCATAAGATACCTCAACGAAGATCCATGGCAAAGGCTAAAAACCATAAGAGCGAAATTAAAAAATACCAAAATCCAAATGCTTCTAAGAGGGCAAAATTTAGTTGGATACAGAAATTATGCCGATGACGTGGTAGAATTATTCGTTAACAAAGTAGCTGACTACAGCATGGATATCATAAGGGTTTTCGATGCTTTAAACGATATTCGTAACTTGGAAAAGTCTATAGAGGTTGCAAAAAAAAGAAATATTCATGTTCAAGGAGCTATATGTTACACCGTTAGTCCCGTTCACAATCTGCAGTACTATTTAAATTATACAAAAGAATTAGTGGAAAGAGGCGTCGATTCAATTGTTATAAAAGATATGGCGGGATTGTTAAAACCAAAAGATGCCTATGATTTGGTAAAAGAAATCAAGAAGAAATTCAACATCCTTGTTGATATTCATTCTCACGCAACCACTGGTCTTGCTTCTATGGCTTATTTCGCTGGAGTAGAAGCTGGAGCAGACATTCTGGATTTAGCGTTGAGCCCTTTTGCTAACGGTACCTCAGAACCAGCGGTCGAACCTTTTGTCTACACCTACGACTTAGATCTAGATACAAAAACAATAATGAAATTGGTTGAATATTTTTGGAAGGTAAGGTCGAAATACAGTGAGTACGATGTCAAGATGGAATCAATAGATGCCAGAATATTAAATGCTCAAATCCCTGGAGGTATGCTTTCTAATTTAGTTTCTCAACTAAAGTCACAAAAGGCTGAAGATAAATTAAGCGATGTTCTACAAGAAGTACCTAAGGTTCGAAAAGATTTAGGATATCCCCCTTTGGTAACCCCCACTAGTCAGATCGTAGGAGTTCAAGCTGTTTTAAACGTATTAACTGGTAAAAGATATTCAATGATAACTAACGAAGTAAAAAATTATTTGAAAGGTCTGTATGGAAAACCACCTGCCCCAGTAGACGAAGAATTATACAAATTAGCATTAGGCAATGAGAAACCCATAGACTATAGACCAGCAGATGATTTAGAACCTGAGCTAGAAAAAGCGAAAAAGGAAATAGGCATATTGGCTCAGAATGATGAAGATTTATTGACCTACGTTTTATTCAAAGAAGTTGGTAAAAAATTCTTGAAAAATAATTACGTTCGTTCACTTAACATTGACCTAAACCTGGCAGAAAGCTTTCAGAATGAAGATACAGCAATTTATCCTATTTAAATTTTTGAGAAAAATATCGAAAAACTGAGATTTTTGCTCTTAATCGGAAATAATTCTTGATAATCACCTTTAACCGGATTTAATCGCCAATAATCCCGATTTGAAATTGTATCCTTTTTTGTTATAATTAGTTTAGTAAAAACGTTTCCATAAGGAAAAAACACTCAAAAGGGGGTATTAAGATGAAAAAAGGCTTAATTTTAACTTTGGTAATGTTAGTAGGAGCACTTTCACTTTTTTCACAAACTTTAACCGTGTGGTCTTCTGAATTGCAAGTTGACTTTATGAGAAGAATCGGCCAGCAGTTTACCAGAGATACTGGTATCAACGTCGAAGTTCAAATGGTTAATTTCGGTGATATCAAGTCAAAATTTCTAACTTCAGCACAGGCGGGGGAAGGTCCTGATATAATAGTAGGAGCTAATGATTGGGTTGGAGAATTAGCATTAAATGGCCTGCTTGAACCTATTCCACAATCTGCTATCGAACTTAACAAGTTTGCTCCATCAGGAATTCAAGCATTCACATATGAAGGTAGGCTCTATGGATTGCCTTACGCCATTGAAGCAGTTGGATTATTATACAACAGGGATTATGTGAGTGATGATGAAGTTCCAACAAATATAAACGAATTAATGGCTTTGGCAAAAGAATTAACAACAGATGAAACGGTTGGATTCGCTGTTGTTCCTAACGATTTTTATCAAACTTATGGTTTCTTTAGCGGATATGGTGCTTATGTCTTTGATTATGATTCTAGGACTGGTTACGATATATCTGATATAGGATTGAACAATGAAGGAGCTATAAAAGCCGGATATCGTTTGAAGAGTTTCTTCGACGAAGGTATAATGCCTCAAGGTATGGGTTACACTATTATGGATTCCATGTTTACAGACGGGTTAATTGCCATGATGATAAATGGTCCATGGTCCGTAAAAAGATATATAGATGCGGGTATAGACTTTGGAGTAGTGCCATTAACAAGCATAGAAGTTGAACCAGGTAAACAAATGAGACCTTTTGTGGGTTCACAAGGATTGATGATCAATTCTAGATCACAAAACAAGGCGTTTGCTATGGAATTTGTGATCAATTACTTAGCAACAGCTGAAGGAATATATCAATTCTATATCGCTGATCCGAGAGGTCCTTCAAGATTGGATGTAGCCCAAATAGTAGACGAACAAGGTGGTCCAGTTCCAGCAGAAATGGTTGCAGCATTCACAGAAAGCGCATCAGGTGGAGAACCAATGCCTAATATACCAGCAATGCAATCTGTATGGCAACCTATGAGTGATGCTCTAAACAACATTATAAACGGAACACAAACACCGGAAGATGCTCTTAACGATGCCGTATCAAAGATAAAAGCAGCTTTGTAATTTATAACCTTTGATTGATCTTCTAAGATTAAAAGATAACAAGATTAACCGACAAGAAGGGGAGGGTAACTCCCTCTCCTTTTTTTTAAAGCTAAAATTTTTGGGAGGGGCAGCTCTTGAATAAGTTCACTACTTTTTTAATATGGATATTCATTGGAGTGATGAATGCACTCCTTGTATGGGCGATACTTCTTTTATTCATATTTGCCAACTATGGATTAGGCATAGTAATAAGTATTTTTCTCGTTTTTATGGATTGGGCGATTTTTTCCAAAAAAGCTTATCCGTATCGATATACGTTGCCTGCTTTGTTTTTTCTCTTCATTTTAACCATATATCCCATTTATTACACGATTGATACCTCATTCACTAATTATGGAACGGGACATTTATTCACTAGAACTAACGCTATAGATACTCTTCTTACAGATCCGGTGTATTACTTTGAGCCAGAAAATCCAAAAACTTATGATTTCAAAGTATTCGTCAGATACGATGAAGAATACAAACCAACTGAAGATTTTTTATTACTTTTATACGACGAAAAAAATATGTATTTATCAGAAAAACCAGTAATTTTAGAGTACGATTCTAGAAGTAATCTAATATATGCAGAATCAGAATTGTTTCCTATTGAAAGAGACCAAATAACTGTAAACAATGCCACTTACAAAATAATGCGCCCCACGGAAAGTTTAGGAACCAATGGTAGCGATTCAATAATAGCCATTGAAAAAGATGGAGAAGTCAGATACACGTATTTTTATTCGCCCGTTGATCCTCTTACCTCTACAAATTCAGCGTTTTACAACTCTGTATTGAGACAGAATTATTTAAAGTCTTTAAATTTGGTGTTTCAAGATCAAAACTTCCGCCTCTCAAGTTCCACGATATTCCGAAAATTCTCTGAAGTCTACAGGGTTTACGATACATCGGTTAAGGTTATAGTCGACGGAGAAAGAGAGATCTACAAAACAGTTGTAATGAACACTCTTACCAACAAAGAATTAGTTGAAAGGGACTCTGCCTTTTGGGATTACAATGAGAATGGAGAATTGTACAGATTAATAGGTTATAAAGACTATATAGGTGGAGAAAACTTTGCAAAAATAATAAGTGATCCTAGAATCTCCGGACCATTCTTTAAAATTCTTAGTTGGAATTTTGCCTATGCAGCTTTAAGTGTTCTTTTTACTTTTGTAGTTGGCCTCATTTTTGCGCTAGTCCTAAACGATGTAAATCTCAAAGGGAAAGTAGTGTACCGAACTTTACTAATAATACCGTGGGCGATACCTGCTTTTATTTCTGTTTTGGTTTGGAGAAATGGATTCTTCAACGAAACATACGGGATAATCAACAAATTCATACTTGGGAACTTAGGGTTAAACCCTATAAAATGGCTGAATGATCCATTTTGGGCAAAAGTGGCAATATTGATAACTAATACTTGGCTCGGATTTCCTTACATGATGACTATAACCCTCGGTTCTTTACAAAGTATTCCAGGCGAACTATACGAAGCAGCCGTCATAGATGGTGCAAACAGATGGAAACAGTTTAGACAGATAACGTTACCACTTTTGATGGTCGCAGTTGCGCCATTACTCGTTATGAGTTTTGCATTCAATTTTAACAATTTTACATTAATATATCTACTTACAAGTGGGGGACCCGCAATGGCAGGTACGAACACACCGGCAGGTTCAACAGACATTTTGATATCATATGTATATAAATTAGCCTTTGAAGGATCACTAGGCCAGGACTTTGGATTTGCTTCCGCTATTTCGATGATCATATTTGCAATAATTGCTGTGTTTACCTACTTTAACTTTAGATTCTCAGGCTCGTTCGAAGAGGTGAGTAGATAATGGCTGTGATCGAAAAGAAAAATTACACTTTAAGGCATATAATATTGATCATCTGTGTTGTTGTAATACTCTTTCCTCTTGTATGGTTAATCTCTACATCGATAAGAAGAGATAATGCCGCATTTTCACCAAAATTGTTTTCGAACAGATTAACTATGAATAATTATAAAGATTTAATCCTTCAAACTCCAAATGTACCTGAAATAATAAACGAACTGAACTCTCTTAGCTCGTACATTGGGGAATACAGCGGGATATCTTTAACAGAAGCACAAAAAGAATCAATGAAATTTATAACCAGTTTGGAAGAATACTTTACCGAAACTCAAAATAACTTCGAAGATTTAGAAAGCTCGTATGATGATATATTTACACTTTACGAAACACAGTATAAAGACCCGTTTTACAAAGATATAAACAAAATAAGAATTGAAGATTATCAAACCTTCGAAGAAGAGTTAACTGCAATACTTAATCTCTCCGAAAGTATGGGTATAAACGTTGATATCATGCCATTGCAAACATTGATAAGTGATTATTTTACTCAAAGAAAAGAAATAATGACCAGCTTTGAAAATAGCTCTTTAAATAAAGATAGTGAATACTATATAGAAACGATGAATACAATACTGCAAATCCCGCTGAAAACATCTACTTGGAGGGTAAGAACTTATAGGAGATGGATAAAAGAAGAACCCGAAGCTGAAATATTCGGAAACAACATTTTATCTTTGGCAGAAAGATGGGAGAAAATTGAAACAGAAATAGAACGGATACAAGAAGATATTCAAAAACAGGCTAATGAATTATACGGTCAGTCTGTAACTCAAATATCTCAATTAGAAGCAGATTTAAACAATATAAATTCACAAATATCACAAATCACTTCACAACAAGTGCTTTTGGAAAGACAAAACAGTGATATATTCAACAGTTTATCCGCACTTTTTGATATATTCATAGTCGAAAAAGAGCGATTGCATGCTTCTTACAACATACTTGAGGGACAAGACTTATCGAATGTAGAAGGAAAGTCACCATTATTTGGTGAAGATAAATCTTTTTACGATAACGTTCAAAAATTTTCTCAGATCATTCCTCCTGCTTACGAGAATTTGAATTCTATAGACATATTCATCGAAAACGGTTTTGTTGAAACACTTGAACTTTTCAATGAAGTCTATCAATTTTTAAACGAAAACTTCACAAAAATATACGCCATAAAAGATTCGAAAACAATTTTGCCAGGTTATCAAGCGGCAAAAAGTTCAACTTTAAAACTTTCTGGAAGCATTAACGAATTACTTCCACTAACATCACAATACAGTTCAAATACTCGTCAATTAGCCCAATACAGTGCTCAACTAAATAATTTAAGAGAACAAAAGAACGAAATTCAAACCGCGCTTAGCCTGATCAAACAAGAAAATGACGAAATTTTAAGTAACTTAGAAAAAACACAAAACATTCCTTTTTTGTTAGTTTATATGGAAAGCTCCAATCAAGAAATAACTAACAACTTTGAGTCAACTAATTATGCATCTTTCATAAGTTCAAAATATTATCCGTATTTTTCCCCTGATCGAAACAGATATATACTAATGAATTGGTATAAAAATTTGTTAGAGTCAAAACAAAGATTCGACCAGGGAAGAGAAAATTTAACTGCTATCCAAAATCAAATGGAAGAAAATATTAATATATTCAAAACAAACCTCAACGAATATCTTACTTTGAATCAAGGCGGTAACGTTACTATTATTGAACCACTTTCTGAGATTCAAACACTTTATAACACACAATACGGAAAAGCTTCGGCTGATATAGCTCGTGCCTCAAGGATAGTTAGTGATCTTGCAAATTACACTGATTACTCCGAATTAAAGTCCAAACTTAGGAATATTGATAAAAATCTTTATTTATTGCAGCAAGATTGGTCAGCAAAAATAAGAAAACCGTTTACTAGATGGCTACTAAATTCCATAATGGTAGCTGGTATAACATCAGTATTAACTGTTTTAATAACCTCCATTGCAGCCTACCCTTTTTCAAGGATGAGGTTTGTGGGAAGAAAGCAGGGGTTATTTTTCTTGATGATTATTCAGATGTTCCCAGCCGTAATGTTTATGATAGCAATTTATGGCATATTGAAATTTATGGGTGATAACTTTGGGGTATTTGGTTTGGATTCTTTAGATGGATTGATCTTTGCCTACATGGGAGGAATTGCTTACAACATGTGGCTGTTCAAAGGTTACTATGACACTATCCCGGACTCTTTGGAAGAATCTGCAATGATTGACGGTGCTACGAGGTTCCAAACCTTTTGGAGGATCGTATTGCCTCTATCTCTACCCATAATTGCTGTTGTTATGATACTTACCTTCATGAACATATTCAACGAGTTTGTTATGGCAAGGATAATATTACAAAGCGAATCAAATTATACCTATGCTGTTGGATTGCAAACTTTCTCCTCGGGACCTTACGAAACAGAGTGGGGATTGTTCACCGCAGCCTCACTATTGGGTGCTATCCCAATGATAATTCTATTTTTGTCTCTCCAAAGATGGATAATCGGAGGATTAACTCAAGGCTCTGTAAAAGGTTAATCATTATCAAAAAAGGAGACATGCAAATCACATGTCTCCTTTTTTTTAACAAATTACTGGGGCTGCCCGCCCACCTTTTTTAAATCAATATCTAAAAGCACTTTTGCCTATGAATTCTCTTATTATTGAAGTTTTGGGTATTTCTTCGAGTTCTGTGATTGGAAGAAAGTAATCCAAAAATCTCAGTAACCTTTTAGCTTCTGTATATTCAGGATGAAAGTTATCAATGCTTAGCAATAAAGGTTCTGCAAATAATTTCAAAACAGACAGCTCGTAAACTAGGTGAGAATTGAACATAATGTCTGCTTCGTCCTGAAAAGGAAATATGTTTTTATGTTCGCCTTTCACAACCGAAGGCCAAATTTTTAATGTATCTTCGGCGGAATAACCTCTAAAGTAATAATCCCTCACTAACCTTCTTATAAGTCTAGTATCCGTTGTAGGAATTCTATCCATACTGTCTAAGTTCATTTGAGTTAAAGAACTCACATAGATTTTGAATTTTTGGTCTTTTGAAATAGAAGCGGTTAAAAGCTCGTTCAAACCATGTATTCCTTCTATAATAATAGGTTGATTTTCTTTTATTTTCAAGGGTTCATCTCGCCAAAATCTTTTACCAGTTTTGAAGTCGAATTTTGGGAGGGTAACTTCTTTCCCGTTTATCAGATCAACCATTGTGTCATTAAACAATTCTAAATCTAACGCATTTATGCTTTCAAAGTCGTAATTACCATTTTCATCCCGCGGGGTCTTCTCTCTTTCCAAGAAAAAGTCATCCAACGATATTGAAATAGGCCTTAATCCATGCACTTTAAGATGTAAAGCAATTCTTTTGGCACTTGTAGTTTTCCCTGAAGAAGAAGGTCCAGCTATCGTTATCAGTCTTACACTTTTTCTATTCACTATTTCATCAGCTATCTGTGCATATTTTTTTTCGTGTAAAACTTCTGCTACTCTAATTATATCTCTTACTTTTTCGGCACCTTGAGAGATTATGGAGTTTAATTCTCCTACAGTTGTTATTTCCATAATGTCCAACCAGTTTTTGTATTCTTCGAAAGTTGCAAATAATTTTGGTGAATAACTATAATCTGGAACAAAGTTGTGAAAACTATTTGTGGGGTGAATTATAACGAAACCCTTTTCTACCTTTTTCAATTTGAACTTATTGACATATCCAGTTGAATAAGGAAGATATCCGTAAAAATAGTTAAAATATTTATCAGCATAATATATATTAACGGTACTTTTCTTTCGGTATTTGAAAAGTAAGGCTTTATCTTCTTCTCCTATATCCGTAAACATTTTTATAGCATCGAATTTATCAATGGTTTTCTTTTCAAATACTATGTCTTTTTCAATGATTTCTCTCATCTTGTTTTCTAGTAGCAATAAATAATCTTCCGAAGGTTCTCCAGATTTAAATTCGCAATACATGGCATCGTTGAGAGTGTTATTTACATAGAACTTATCTTCTGGATTGATTTCTTTTAGGGCAATATACAAAACAAAGAAAAGCCCTCGCCTATAAATACGCACTCCATCGGGTGTTGTAATGTCGCAAAATTGTATACTTCCACTTTTAGGAACTTTGCTGAACAATTCCTTAATGTCGTTGTTGAATTTTACGTATAAAACCATTTTTCCAGAAGATTTCTCGAATTTTTTAGCTATATCAATGAATTTGGTGTTTTCATCTGCGTAGTATACTTGTCCAGATTCAACATCTGTCAGTTGAAAACTCATTTTAACTTTCTCCTTTCAGATAGTAAAACCCGGGTTTAACCCGGGTTTTGGAGCGGATAATGGGATTCGAACCCACGACCCCTTGCTTGGCAAGCAAGTGCTCTACCGCTGAGCTATATCCGCACTGATTTTCTGGAGCAGGTGATGGGGCTCGAACCCATGACCTCCGCCTTACCAAGGCGGCGCTCTACCGACTGAAGCTACACCTGCATTGTCAAGATAAATTATACTATATTTATATTCTTTCGTCAAGTCAATATGCTTTACTATCAAATTAGCTAAAATAAATAGGTAGCTGAAAAAATCTAAAAATTTTAAGACATTACATCTCAAAATTAAAACCTATAGAAACTTAATTTCAACTTATTAATCACTTTTTCATGATATAATTTGATACAAGAAAGATTTAAATTTAGTATTTAGGTGGGCAGCGGGGCGAAGGAGAGTTATAAAACTATAATGGAGGTTTTAACGATGACAGAATTTTTATTGCAAAACACACACGGTAGTCACTTTTACATGAAAACACCTTCTGGTCATGATATTCATGTAGACGCAGATCCAGAGAACCTTGGTTATGACTCGGCTGCAAGGCCCATGGAGTACTTAATCGCTGGTTTAGGCGGATGTACGGGAATAGATGTAGTAACGATTTTGGACAAAATGAAAGTAAAGTACGATGCCTTGAACTTGAGAATATTAGCAGAAAGAAGTGAGGAGCATCCCAAAAAATACACGAAGATTCATATAATTTACGAATTCAAGGGAAAAGATCTACCCATGGATAGATTACAAAGAGCTGCTCAACTTTCACAAGAGAAATATTGTGGAGCAACCGCCACATTTAGAGGTTCCACAGAGATGACCTATGAAGTAAAGATTATTGAGTAAATATAAGAACAATAATCGATAGGAGGAGTAAAATGGCTGACCTAAAGGAAAGGAAAGATAAGGCTTCTAAAAAACTCGAAAATATTGATAACGTTATTATGGTTATGAGCGGTAAAGGAGGAGTTGGAAAAACCACTGTTGCGGTGAATTTAGCGGTTGCTCTGGCTCTAGAGGGTCGAAAAGTAGGGCTTTTGGATATTGATTTACATGGTCCTGATGTAGTAAGAATGTTGGGGGGGAGAGAAGCCAAAGTTTCTGCTGTTGGAGGAGAAATACTACCCCCTGAAGTACACGGAATAAAAGTTATTTCTATTTCCCAATTTTTAGATAGCGACAATGAGGCTATTATCTGGAGAGGTCCTTTAAAAACAGGTGCTATAATGCAATTTATTGGTGATGTTGCTTGGGGTAAATTAGACTATCTAATTATCGATGCACCTCCAGGTACGGGAGATGAACCTTTAACAGTTTTCCAAAACGTGGAAAAGATAAAGGGTTCTTTGATCGTTACTTCACCTTCTGTCGTTTCGCAAGACGACGTAGAAAGAGCTATTAATTTTGTGAAAAAAATGGATAAGCAAATTATCGGTATAGTTGAAAATATGTCTTATTTTATCTGCCCAAATTGTAAAACTAAACACTACATTTTTGGTGAAAACGGCGGAAAATCTTTAGCAGAAAAATACAATTTAGAATTACTTGCACAAATTCCTTTGGATTCAACCGTCAGAGAAAACATGGATGCAGGTAAACCCGTTGCTTATTTCGGAACTCCAGAAGTAACAAATGTCTACGTTAACTTGGCAAAAAGGGTAATAGAAAAAGTAGAAACAATTAGTTAATAAGGTATAGGATTACTATCTGAAGTCAGAAAACTTTTTTCATTGATAGGGGGGTTACTTTCATGAAGAAAGCATTATTCGTTGTCATGATACTTACTTTTGCTGTTGTTTCTTTTTCTGTTAGCACTACGTTTTTATACTCGAAAGAAGCAACTTCTGTTTATTTAGTTGCCAGTTTTAACAACTTTGAGCCTATTGCCATGGAAAAAAGCTTCACCGGACTGTGGCGTTACAATGTTGATTTAGAACCTGGTGAATACCTGTATAAATTCATCGTAGATGGAAAAAGAACGATAGATTTTTCAAACGAGGATATAGAAACCTATAACGGTGAAATCTTCAATGTACGCACCGTTCAGGAATCATTTGTTTTTCCAAAAGTTGGCGATGGCTCAGTTAAAAAGGTTTATTTCGATAACGAAAGAAGATATATAAATCCGGTTCAAAAGGGCGAAATATATCTTTCAATAGAATTCGAAAAAAATGATGTTGAAGACGTTGAACTACAAGCCAACGCATCCTCCATACAAAAATCTGTAATAGAATCAAGCAACACCATCATTTATAGGTTCCACGTATTTACCGAAGCTGAAGTTTTAAAGTATAGATTTTTGATCCACGATAGCGAAGAAATAATATACGGTTTCAACGGAACAGAAGAGTTTTTTGAATTCGACTTTAATCATCCTATAATTTCATATTTTGATATACCAGAATGGTCGAAAGGAAGGATCTATTATCAAATATTTCCTGATAGATTCAGAAATGGTGATACTTCCAATGATCCACAAGGAACCTACAGTTGGAACGGTCCACATAATAGAAATTCTCTTTCTTTTGGTTTTTATGGTGGAGATCTGCAAGGGGTCATTGACTCAATTGATCATTTAGAATACATTGGTGTGGAAGCCATCTACTTCAACCCCATTTTTGAAGCTCAGACTCCCCATAAATACGATACAACAAATTATTTAAAAATTGATGATTCTTTTGGAGACGAAGAAGTCTTTTCTAATATGCTAGAGGCGTTACATGAGTCAGATATCAAAGTAATCTTAGATGGCGTATTTAATCATACAGGAACAGAATTCTTCGCGATGAAAGAAAACTTTCTCAAACAAGAAGAATCTGATTATTTGGACTGGTACTATATTAAATCATTCCCCATCAAAAAATCTACAGAAAGTTACGAAGGTTGGCATGGGTACGCTGATCTCCCGCAATTAAACAATGAAAATCCTGAGGTGAAGGCATACATAAATCAGGTAATTGGTAAATGGATGAGTTTTGGTATAGATGGTTGGAGAATGGATGCGGTTGATCAACTCCCTGAAACTTATTGGTCAGCTCTTTACGAAAACATTAAAAACATAAACCAAGAAGCCCTAGTTGTCGGAGAATTTTGGAGAGATGCCACTTCTTATTTTGAAGATCCAAGTTTCGACTCTGTAATGAATTACATCTTCAGAGATGCGGCTATCGCATATGCCAAAGGTGGAAGGGCTATTAACTTTGTTAATACCACTAACGCATATATAGACAAATATCCACCACAAGTGTTGCATGGGTTATGGAACCTTTTGGGTTCACACGATACTGAAAGAATTCTAACTGCTCTCGGTGAAGATACACAACGAATGAAATTAGCTGTCGTACTTCAAATGACGTTTATAGGGTCACCTCTAATATATTATGGTGATGAGATAGGCATGACGGGGACCACAGATCCATTTTGCAGAGTTCCATTTTACTGGGATGATAGTAAGTGGAATATGGAAATTTTAGACTTGTACTCTCAGTTGGCGGAATTAAGAAAAGAAAGTGATGCCTTGAGAAAAGGTGATTATACAGTACTGTATGCAGATGAAAGTGTTCTAATTTATGAAAGACGCTATCAATCAGAGAATGTCATAATTGCACTAAATTCTAAAGATTCACAAATTGAAATTGAGTACGATTTGAACGGAAGTTACAGAGATATCTTAACTGGAGAAAGCTTTAATACCATAGAAAAAATGCCAGGTAAAAGTTTTCTTGTACTTGTTAGCGAGTGAAATTGGAGGATTTAGATGTATTATTATGAAGTAATCCCCATAGGACAAATGGTTTTTAATGGGTTTACCTATAAAAGCGATAAAAAATTAGATATAGGTCAAAGAGTTATCATTGATTTAAGAGGTAAGTTCCTTCCTGGTTTAGTTTACAAAGAGTCTGAAACTACAGAATTCGACAAAATAAAAGAAATCGCATTTCCATTGGATAATAAGAGTTTTTTAAATGAAAAGCACATCAAACTTATGGAAAAGGTAAGCTCAAAATTTATGGCTCCTATTGGGGAGGTTGCAAGATTGTTTTTTCCTCCTCTTTCTTCGGATATTTATAAACTGAGAATTACACCAAAAAGTTCTTTTTCTCCTATTCAAAAGCCTATTTTTTACAAGCAATTTTTAAAATCTTTTGATAATGCTTCAAAAGCCAACAAGCAGTTAAGAGAATATTTAGATTCAAATTTAATTGAGATAGAACTATACAGAAAAGAAATTACAAAGAAAATAGATAAGTTTGTTAGCCTAAAAATGGACTTAAAAGAGATGTGGAAGTTCAATGTGTCAAAATCTGCCAGAGAGGTAATAAATTATCTATCCATAAACGGTGAAACCTTAGAAAGCGATCTGTACTCACAAGGTATTTTGAAAAAAGGTTCCACCGTTTTGAACACTTTATGGAAAAAAGGTATAATTGAATTATCTGAAGGTTTCCCAATTTACGAAGAAAATACAGAAATTTCTTTAAATGATGAACAGAGGCAAGCAGTTGAAGCAATAAAAGCAAATTCTGATAAACCACATTTATTGTATGGGGTTACGGGGAGCGGTAAAACAGAAGTATTTTTTGAAGTTGCAAGGCCTATCTTGGAAAATGGCGGGAAAGTCCTTCTTTTAGTGCCAGAAATCTCTTTAACCTCGGAGCTAATGATCAGGTTAAAAAAACGATTTGCTAACTACAATGCAGCGTTTTACCATTCCGGACTTACAAGTAGCGAAAGAGTACAAACTTGGTACAAAGCCGTGAATGGTGAATTGGACTTAGTCATAGGAACAAGAAGCGCCATTTTCATACCCATGAAAGATTTAAAAATGATTATAATCGATGAAGAACATGATCAATCTTACTATCAGATAGAAAACGTTAGTTACGATGCGATAGATACGGCTTGTTTTAGAAAAGATTTAGAAGACATTCAACTGATACTTTCATCAGCAACACCACGGGTGATTGATCTGTACAAGGCAAAAGCGAACTTTTTTTATCTTGAAAAAATACATACAAGGTACTTTACCGAAATGCCTGAAGTCCAAATAGTTGATATGAAAAAAGATGAAAAATATAACTGGATATTCAGCAAAAAGGTAGTAGAAAATATAGAAATTTCTTTGAAAAAAAAACAAAAAAGTAATTGTTTTCACGCCAACAAGAGGATATGCCAATTATGTAATTTGCAGCGACTGCGGATATATATTCAAATGTGATGAGTGTGATGTTTCATTAACCTTTCATAAAAATGAAAGAAAATTAAGATGCCATTACTGTGGAAAGGAAAGTGAATTACCAAATTTTTGTCCAAAGTGTGGAGGCTTTAAACTTCAAACAAGAGGTTTCGGTACGGAACGGGTTATGGCTGAATTGGCTAAATTGTTCCCTTCACAACCTCTAGTAAGGGTTGATAGGACGGTTATAAAAACATTCAAAGATTTACGAAACACTTTTAATTTCATGAAAGAACCAGGGAAAAAGATCGTTGTTGGAACTAAGATGATCACTAAAGGTTTGGATATTCAAGATTTAGATTTAGTAGTCATTCTTGACGCTGACAGATATTTCAACTTTCCTGACTACAACGCTCAAGAAAGCACAGCCTCTTTGCTGATGCAGGTTGCAGGAAGATCTGGCAGGAAAGAGAAAGGCAAAGTTATCATTCAGAGTTTTCAACCAGAGAATCATATTTATAAATCTTTAATTGATCATAATTTTGACCTAATTGCAGAGAATGATCTTGAACAAAGGAAAATATACGGATATCCTCCGTTCGTCACATTATTTATGATTTTAGTGAACAACCCTTCCGCTGACAAAGCAAAGGCTAAAGCAAATGAAATCGTCGAAGAGTTGAGTAAAATTGAAAATCAAGTTGATATTGAAATATTGGGACCCGTTGTGCCAATCATTTCCAAATTAAGAGGGAATTACAGGTATCAAATCATTATAAAAAGTAAACAGAAAAATCATGACTTTTTATACTCAACGCTTAAAAAACATTTTAGAGACATCAAAATTTATGTTAATCCCCCCACTACGTTAGTATAAATATTACTCTGAAAACAATATTCATATTTAATGCAAAAATATAGATATAAGTATAGCAACTATTCAAATCTGGAGGTGATTTAGATGGAGTATAAAGTTTATACAAAGGAAGTAGAACTTACCGAAGCTTTAGAGAATTATATCGAAAAAAGAATGAGTAAACCAGACCATTTGCTCAAAAAACATCCTGATATTGTCTCTCCTTCTGATGTCAGAATAACAAAAGAGAGGGGCATATACAAAGTTGAAATAACTACCCACATTAATCCTTTAAGTAAAATCATAAAAGTAGAAGAAAGAAGTAACGATCTTTATGAAGCTATTGATGAGGTAACAGACTCTTTGGAAAGAAAAATCAGAAAACTAAAGAATCGTTTACAAGAACAAAGTAGAACAGATAAAAAGGCACGTATGGAAATAGAACAAAATCTTCAAAATCCTGACATTAAAAATCTTGATTTAGCTGAAGAAAATGAATCAGAAATTGAAGAAAAACCTGATGCTCCAAAGATTGTGAGAACAAAAAATTTTGATCTAACTCTTATGAGCGTTGAAGAAGCAATGTTACAAATGCAACTTTTAGGCCATTCATTTTTCGTTTTCAGAAATCCAGACAATGATGCTATAAGCGTTCTTTATGAAAGAAAAGATGGAGACTTAGGCCTCATAGAATTCAATGAATGATTGTTAAACACCTAAAGGGATGCACAATGCATCCCTTTTTTTATGCGTATTACTTGGATTTGCACGTCGCTCAAATTTATGTTATAATTTTTTAGTAAAACGTTTCCATTATTACAAAAGTTAAAAGGAGGATGGAGAAATGAAAAGATACTTAGGTTTAGTAACATTGTTTCTTTTTTTAGCTTCCTTTGTTTTTTCTGGAACACCTTCTCCAAATTGGGAAGATCAGATCATCTATTTTGTTATGATAGACAGGTTTGCAAATGGAGATACTTCCAACGATGTACTAACAGATTCAGGAATAGAAAGTGGAATAGTAAACTCAAAGTACAATGGTGGAGACATCCAGGGTTTGATCGACCAGTTAGATTATATAAAAGAATTAGGGGCAACTGCAATCTGGGTTACACCGCCTGTCGCTAACCAATGGTGGGATGGAAGTGTGAATTATGGAGGTTATCACGGTTACTGGGCAAGAGATTTTAAAAAGGTAGAAGAACATTTTGGAGATGTAGAACTTTACAAAAAATTTGTAGAAGAAGCTCACAAAAGAGGTATGTATGTAATTCAAGATATCGTAGCGAATCATACGGGTAATTTTTTGATTTACAAAAACGGACGATATTTTTTAAACAATCAAAGTGTTCCAACAAACAAACCCGACCAGTATCCTTTCAATATGAATGATTATAACGATCCAGAACAAAGAAAATTGAATGTTTATCATTGGCCCTCTGAAATTAAAAATCCAAACCAATATAATACCGAATTTTCTCAGTTAGATGATTTGAACACTGAGAATCCTTTAGTGATTGAAGCTTTGAAAGATTCTTACACTTTTTGGATAGAAGAAGCGGATATAGATGGTTTTAGGATAGATACCGCTATATATGTTCCAAATGAATTTTGGGAAGAATTTTTAAATGGAGAAAATGGAATATATGAAATAGCGCAAAAAGTTGAAAAAAATGATTTCTTAACTTATGGTGAGGCATGGATAACACCTCAACCGTTCACGAACGTAGCGGAGAAATCTTTAAATGAATATATGGAAATTGGATTTAATTCAATGTTAGATTTTCCTCTTCAAACGGATATCAAGCGTGTGTTTAAAGAAGGAAAACCAACATCTTACTTGGAGTATCGATTAAATCAAAGAGAAACTATGTACAAAGATCCTTCAAGAATGATAACCTTTATTGATAATCACGATATGGATAGATTCCTAAAAGGTTCTGATATAAACAGTCTCAAGCAGGCCTTAACTTTTATATTCACTATTCCAGGAATACCAACTATATATTACGGTACCGAACAAAACTTTGTTGAAACACGGGCAGCAATGTTTGAACAGGGATTTGCTTCTGGAGGAGTTGACCACTTTGATACAACAACACCTACCTTTCAGTACATCAAAGAATTAACTGAATTAAGGAAAAATATACCAACCTTCAGATATGGAAAAGTAGAAGTTCTCTTCGCAGATGAATTAGGTCCAGGACCTTTCATTTATAAAGTAAAAGATGAATCAAAATCTTATATTATTTTGATGAATACATCTTCCAATAAAAAACATGCTACAGATGTTGATTTAGGGATTGATGAAGGTACCATTCTTAAACCCATTTTAGTAAACAATATGATTAACAAAGAAATCGTATACTCTTCGCCTTTGAATATCTTGTTAAACGCTAAGGCAATCGGTATATTCGAGGTAACGAATGAAATTAACCCTGTCAAGGAAGAAGAAGTATCTGTAGAAATTACAAATTTAGAAGAAGGTCAAACCTTCTCTGAAAACTTCGTATTAAAAGGAACAGCATCAAACGCAAAATCTATTCAGGTAATCGTTGATCGTGAGGAAAAGGAATATGCTAAAATCAATCTCACACAAAAACAAAATGAACCTTGGGAAATCCCAATAAACATCTCGGATTTCACACCTGGGCAACACAACATATTCGTTAAAGCCTACGGAAGAACTCCATTAATAGTTGATTATTCAGAAAGTTATAATATTAATTTCGAAATTCCAATGGTGACTCTTAAAATAGTTGAAGACTCTCTGGGAGACGATAAAGGACCTAATGGAACTTATTCTTACCCAAAAGACCCAACTTTCAACAAACAGATGGATATTAAAGAGGTTGAATTGATACAAATTGGAACTATGCTTAGGATGGTTGTAACTATGGAGAATGTGACTGATATCTGGAACCCTGCAAACGGATTCGATCATGTGACATTTCAAATCTTCTTCGACGACCCTGACAAAAAAGGAGCAGTAGAATTACCATTTCAAAATGCAACTATGCCTAATAGCTTAGATTGGGATTACGAAGTTTACGCAACCGGTTGGGGTATCAGTCTTTTCAGTTCAGAGAACTCATCAGCTAATAAATATGGTGATCCAATAACTCCTGCCCCTACTACGCAGGTTAATAAACAAGAAAATAAAATAACCTTTATGATTCCACTTTCAACACTTGACACAAGCGACCTTTCAGGATGGACTATTTATATAACAACATACGATTACGATGGAATCGAAGGGGTCTTGAGACCATTATCACCAAATGGAGGACCTTGGTCGTTTGGGGGAGGTAACCCAACCGATCCGAAGATAATGGACGATGTTTTGATAAAGATTGATTGAGAAAAAAACATAGGGTCTAATTTTAAAGACCCTATGTTTTTATAATTGAAATTGTTTTTTTAGTTTATTCCCAGCATACTATCGATTTTGTTTTTATCAAAACCGATTATATACTGACTCCCTATTTGAATTACCGGAGTCCCCATTTGATGAGTCCTTCGAACTAGTTCTTCTGCTGCTTTTGGATCTCTTGAAACATCTACTTCACTAAATTTTATTCCTAGCTCTCTAAAATACGATTTGGCTTTTCTGCACCAAGGACAGTTTGGAGTTGTATAAACCTTTACTTTTACATGTTGCATGTTATCTTTCAACCTCCTATACCCTATATAGGTATTTTTTATTATAATAACAGAATTTTATAATGTTTATTTTAAGAAAAAGTAAATATAACTTTGTAAAATAGAGATGCATAAATGTCAATTACATGTATAAAATACGAGGTGATAAACAACGGACTACATATTTGAATATCCTAAACTTCCGATAAATTACAAAGTAAGAGAAGAAAACGATTATTATGTTTACACTTTCCACACTGTGTACACTGATCCCATTTACAAAGAAAACGAAACTCAGGTAATTCATATGTTTAAACCTGAACAAAAAGTTAAAGGGGATATAATCTTTCTACATGGTATTGGACCCAACAACGTTCCATATCTTGAATGGTACGGGAGGTATTTCAAAAAATTTGGCTACAGAACGAGTGTTGTGATCCTTCCTTACCATCTGAGTAGAAAACCAAACGATGTAGAAGATGGTGACCCTTATTATTCACCTGAACCAAATGAGTGCACAGTACTTTTTCATAATTCTGTAAAAGATGTTCGAAGAGCAATCGATTTACTTGAAACCTTCGATGATTTTTCGGAAAATCATTTGTACTTAATGGGGGTATCTTTTGGAGGAATCATTGGTACTATGAGTTTAGCTCTCGATAAGAGGATTAAAAAAGGTATCTTGATGATCACTGGTGGGAATTGGAGATGGATAAACTTTTACTCACCATATACGGAAAAAGTTAGGGAAAGATACGCAAAAGAAAAAAATTCATTTGGTTGCGATTCCGAAGAGTTTTGTAAAAAATTTAGAAGTGATGCGGCTAACTTTGTAAAAAATAATATCAATTCTATAGATGATATATTCCAAAAAACACCTATTACTTGTTATCATTACGACTCGCTGAGTTATGCTAAGTTCGTTAATCAACCTGTTCTTTTTATAAAAGCTCTTTTCGATAAAATCATGCCACATAAAGCCACAAATGACCTTCAAAACTTATTACCAAATAAAAAAGTCAAAGGTCTGTTGGCGGGACATAAATCAAGTTATATATTCAAAAGAATTGTGGGGCGTTGGGTGATTAATTTTATAGAAAAAGACCAGCCCCAAGAGATATCGGAGAAAAGTAATAAAAGAGAAGAAGTTTTAGAATCAAACCGTTAGATCCAAAGTTAATCCTAAAATAAACTCCAAATCTAAAGAAGAGCTGTTACTTTTATAAATTTCTAAAGATTGAAGGATGCTGATTAACTTTTTAATTTTTTCTGGATCCGTTTCTGTTCTTAATTCATTCGTTATTTTTTGAATTTCTTTTTCGATCTTTTGCTTTATATCTTTTGTTTCCTTGGTGTTTTTCTCTGTATTTTGCAGTTCATAAACGGGATCTTGTGGTGAACTTTTGTCTATTTCTTTTTTGTACAAAATAACAGCTTTAGATTTTCCTCCAACGGCAGCTAAAAATCCTCCCCTTCTTTTAAGATTAAGGTCGATGTCTGTATATATAACAATTCCACCTTTTTTCAGAGCCTGAGATTTAAATTGGTTTATATTCCCCAACTCATGGGCTGCCACCCTAAGTATACTCAAAGAAGCAGGGGAACTGTTAGCCAATCCAAGCTCGCCCGGGTCTAACTTGTAGCCCAAGTATGGGTTAAAATGCTCTGGCTTGATGGAGTCAATCATAAAAATCACCTTTCTCTTGGGAGGGATAAAGACGAATAAAGGATCTTACATTTTACTGATTGATATAAAAAAAGACTTTACAGTAAACTTACATCACAAAGAGATAAAGATCAACAAAGGATTGTACGCCTATATAGGTTCTGCTATGAAAAACCTTTACCAAAGAGTTGGCAGACATATGACTTTCAAGGAGAAGGCATATCAAAAACACTGGCATATAGACGGCATTTTAGAAAACAATGAAAACAAAATAATATTTGTCGCGATGCTCCCTTCAGATAAACGCCTTGAAGAAGATATCTCAAAGGAATTCGCCGAGAGATTTCAATTTATTAAAGGGTTTGGTGCCAGTGACTTAACTGTAAAATCAAATCTTTACCTCGTAGATAATATCGACTATTTTTTTGAAATTATTAAGAGTTTTATTCTTTAAGTACAGTTTTAATTGTCATCCTTATTTTTACCTCATCTATTATATCGAAGACAATATCAATTTTACCTTTTTCTGAGTTGTTTTTTAAATTTTGATAATTTCCTTCTACTTGCATTTCTTCTATTTCGATATTGGGTTCAAACATACTCAAGTTAACGATTTGTCGATCATAGCTGAAATTCTTGACTGTGATCAAAAAGTCTACTATTCGGGAGTTTGCCGATTTAACTTCAACATCCGACAATTTTTCTATCTTATATTGTACATCCCAACTCTCCCCTAAGTTTATCTTGAGCGTGTCTCCAACGGGAGTATCATTAATGTACGCTAACTTTATCGGAAAACTTTCATTATCGAATTCTTCGTGTATCCAGACTTCTCCCGAAGGTAACTCTATCCCTAAACCATTGTATTTTGTGTTTTCTACGTGTCTTATTATCTGGGTTTTTGTATAATTTGTTATATTGGTGTACAAAGAAAAATTAATTACGTTTCTGTCTTGGTATGATAATATATCGTTTTGAGATATCCTAACATTCATTAAAGTATTTTGAAAATTGACTTTTCCCAAATTCATTGTATAAGTTTGACTTAGAATTGCCTCTTTTGCAACCATTCCAAAATCATCTTCATTAACCATACGTGTGCTACTCAATAACTTTGTACTCTCTATGTAATCACGAGAAGACAAGTTAAGATATTCATTAACTAAGTATAGGTTGGTTTGCCCAACAGGAACGCCGTTGAATTGAACGTTTTTGTTGAAAGTTCCATCACTTTTCATTTCATAGATAACTTCCCACGAACCTTCTCCTCTTAAAGCAATTACAGCACTTTTAGGGTTTTTCAATAGAATTTGAGTAGTGGGTTGGATCTTATCTTTATTCTTTTCATCAGTAACGCACCAATGATTTAATTGAGGGTTATAAAATAGAATTTCATTTGTTCCAATGATCTTGTAAACATTTTCATCTATGGCTTCAATAGATTTTTGAGTGTAATCTTCCAATGAAGCTATCTTAAAAGGAAAGTGTTGATACACCTTTTTAAGTTCCCAAGAATCCACTCCACTGATCCAAAGTACATCAAAACCATCAGGAACAAGGAAGGAGGTTTCGTTAGAAACGTTATAGAACAGTTGAACGTCTTTAAAGATGAAGGTATAATTCTCAGACAAAGCCGTCATACTTAAAAAAACGATGAGCATCAAAAATATAAACATTTTCTTCATTAACATCATCTCCTTTTGAATTTTTGAAAGGACCTGGGGTCCTAGTCATGTATGGGAGAGCTCAGCCCTGTAATCCTTTTTTAAAAGCAGAATTTTCTTTATAACAGTATCTATATCTATAGCGCCCTTCCCCCGCTCCCCACCCTTTTTTATTGAATATGATATTTTTCAAGTAGATCATCGAGTATCTCTCTCGCAATAGGTGCTGCACCGGTGGACCCCATCCCTCCATTTTCTATTACAACCACAATCGAGTACTGTGGATCATTTGCTGGTAAAAATCCAGCGAACCATGAGTGAGCAGGTTTTCCACCTCCTACTTCTGCGGTACCTGTCTTTCCTGCTACCGTTATTGGAAAATCCTTAAAAGACTGATAAGCAGTACCTTCTTCACCAGATGGTCCACTGAAAGAGGTCACTTCTACCATACCCTGATAGATGTATTTTAGATATTCTTCGTTCATTTCGTATGAATCTCTCAGTAAAGGCACGTTTTTATTTATAATGTTTCCAAAAATATCTTCTTCCCTTTTAAATAAGCTGAATTGATAATATTCTCCTTCTGTAGCAAGAATATTATATATTCTTAGAATTTGAAGTGGAGTCATAGTGATGTATCCTTGACCTATATACGTTAATAATGTTTCTCCTGGATACCATATAGTATCAAATTTCTCATACTTCCATTCAGGGTCTGGAAAAATCCCATTTTTTTCATTTGGTATTTCTATACCTGTCTTAGAAGTAATATCAAATCTATCCGCGACATTTTCCAAATAGTCTATTCCCAACTTTTCACCAAGCCAATAATAATAAGAGTTAACCGATGCCCTCAAGGATTTCACCAAATCGGTTTCACCATGTCCTAAAGTATACCAATCGTAATAAGATGCGATAACGTTACCTTGAGAGTTCTTTAAATCGTATCTTCCAGTCGAATTTATGGTTGCTTGGGGAGAGATTCCCCCTTCAAGGGCAGCATATGCAACAAACGGTTTTATAATAGACCCTGGAGGATACAATGCGGATGTAGCTCTATTTAACAATGGCATATTATTGTCATTCAAAATTCTTTGAAACTCTAAATTACTCATTCCTTGGGCAAACAAATTCGGATCAACCGAAGGATGACTAACAAAGACCAATATTTCTCCAGTTTTTGGTTCGGAGATTATCACCGAGCCATTGTAGTTATTTTCTTTTAAATAATTGTAGGCTTTGATCTGTAAATCTAAGTCCAAAGTTAAATAAATATTATTCCCGTCAATAGAATGGGCTTGAGCAATTATAGGTGAAACTGATTCATTTGTAGCAATATTGACCATTTTGTACCCAGCTGCCCCTGTAATTCTTCATCAAACACCAATTCTAATCCTGATCTTGGAGTACCTTCATTGTCCACATAACCCAAGACATGGTACAAAGATTCGTGGGCATACTTTCTTATATATCTTTCTTCAACTTGTAGATTTTTGTCAATGCTTCCTATCTTTTGAGCTGTTACAGAATTTATTTCTAAATTCACTCTTTTTTGAAAATTTAATTTATCTATTATAGTATACGGATTATCCACTACATCTTTCAGAACTTGATACAATTCAGCTTCTGTACCTTCACTCAACGTTCCTCCTAAATTTGTTAAGTTATATATCCTTTGGTTCCATGCTAACAAATTTCCATTTCTATCGTATATATTTCCTCTTTTAGGAGAATCTTTTACAATTCTTGTTGATAACTCTTGAACTTCCATTGAATATTTATCCCAGTTTAAAATCTGTAATTGAAATGATCTCGCAAAAAGTAAAGCAATACCCAAAAAAAATAAAGAAAACAGTATTTTAGCTCTTTTTTCTTTCATTGAAAACCAGCCTCATGTTCATAAAATATAATACAAAGACGATAATCATATCCCATAAAAAAGGATAAAGAGAAGAAGTAATGACACTCATATACAGCGACAAAACACCCACGTATATCAATGCTTTAATTAAAGTCATTTCCAATTGATGTAAGAAAAAGTTGATGAGAAGAAAGATGGCAAAAAAAATTATTGCAAGAAATCCCAATTCAAACCTAGAATTGAAATAGAAAATAGTATATATCAATACGAGGAAAAGAAGTCTAGTATCATCTTCTTCAAAGTTTGCCACATATAACGCAATTATAGGAAAAACAAAAAAAAGTATTTCTCCAAGCCATCTATCAAACGAAGCGGTAATGAGGGCTAATAAAAAGTAAATTAGATACATCATATATTCTCACTTCTTTACTTTAGTAAGGAAAAAAGTAAACTAAAAAATCATCGATCATCACAGGGTTGAAAAGATAAAGATCTCCATATTTAGAAACAATTTCACCTGATAAAAATATACCTTCTTTTTCTCCGCTTTTTACATAATCGGGAAGATCCATGTTTAGGTGTTCGTCCATTATTACATTATAATTATCAGGTATTTCCACCAACAAATTACCTTTATCTTCTTTTATCAACACATCTACGACACCTATTTTTCCAAAAAAATCTTGGTTTCCCCAACCCAATTTTCTAACCACTACTCTATCTGAAAATGTATTTTCAACAAAGCCTAAAAGATTTCCATCTGTAGAAACGGCTAAATAACCTTTTTCTAAATTTCCTTCATTACTCGTCAAAACGTTAAAAGAGCGCTCTGTTTCACTCAAAATTATACCTCGCGGGATCGTTAAATCTACATTTTCGATCTCTTTACTTTCAATTAAATAAATAGGTTGTTTTTTAATTTCATCTAAGATATTAGAAATTTTTTCAGCACTTGCATTTCTTTCTGAAATCTTGAAATGAAGCGTTGAAAAAAGCATATCAACCGGGTAGGTTAGAGGTTTTAAAATACCTCCCAAGCTTTCAAAAGTATTAAATAAAATCGAAATAAAGATCAAAATTACTAAAAATAAAATCCCAAAATATCTCATATTAAGCTTTTTGAGATATACTTTTTATAAGGTTTATCTTATCAATAACCATCCCTGCCCCTCTTGCCACACAAGTTATTGGATCATCCGCTATTACAACTCTTATCAAAGTTTCCCTTTCTAATAGCTCTTTTATCCCCTTTATCAAAGCCCCTCCACCAGCCAAAAATATACCTCTATTTACTATATCATACAAAAGTTCAGGTGGAGTTTCTTCGATAGCCAATTTAATATTTTCAACTATCTTGTTAACCGGTATCCGCATCGCATTTCTTATCTCTGAGCCTGTGATCGTAACACTTTTTGGAAGGCCGGTTAGAACGTCTAAGCCTATCACTTCCATGCTTAAATCATTGTACTGAGGACTATCAAAAACATTTCCAATTTCAATTTTTATCCTCTCAGCAGTTTTTTCTCCTATTACCATATTGTATTTTGATTTTATGTGATTGATAATTTCCTGGTCGATTAAATCTCCCGCTACCCTTATAGATTTGGATAATACAATATTTCCAAGTGAAATTACAGCTATTTCTGTGGTACCTCCACCAATGTCTACGATCATATTTCCCGAGGGTTCTTCTACATCCAATCCAGCTCCAATAGCAGTTGCCATGGCTTCTTCAATCAAAAAAGCCTTACTAGATCCCGCATCCAAGGCTGCTTCTCTCAAAGCATTTCTTTCCACCTGGGTTGCATCTGTAGGTATTCCAACAACTACCATTGGTTTAAAAAAGCTAAAACCATTCAATGCAGTGTTTATAAAATACTTAAGCATCGTCATAGCCACATTGTAATCTGCTATTACCCCCTCTTTAAGAGGCCTGATGGCGATTATATTAGCAGGCGTTTTCCCAATCATTTTTTTTGCTTCTTTTCCTACTTTTAGCAATTCTGAAGTATCTTTGTTGATAGCTATGACAGAGGGTTCGTTTAGAATTATCCCTTTACCTTTCATATAAACTAAAGTGTTTGCTGTTCCTAAATCTATACCTAGATAAGGCCTCAAATACGATCGCATTGCTTAAAAGTCCTCCTTAAAAGTATATTATGCTCCCCACCCCACTAGTTATTAGTATAACACAAACAACTCAAAATTGATGTTGTAGAAACATAAATGTAAATTGTTGTAATTGACAAATATAAAATAAAAATTTATAATATTAACCGACTTGTTTAATTAACTGTGCATTTTTGATAGTTTATTGGAGGAACCTTGAATGCAAATAGGTGAAAAGATAAAAAGCCTTCGAATAATGAGAAACATGACCCAAGAGGAGCTCGCGACGAGATCTGATTTAACTAGAGGTTTTATTTCCCAAGTTGAACGGGATTTAGCTTCTCCTACCGTTGAAAATTTGGAAATGATTCTAAGAGCCTTAGGAACTGATCTGAAAGACTTTTTTTCAAATCTTGAAAATAAGGAAAAGATTGTTTTCACAAAAGAAGATAGAATACCTATATATGATACACCAGCAGGGGTTAAAGCAGAACTTCTTTTAACAACGTCAGAACCAAAAAATATAGAACCTTCTTTGGTAGTTTTGGAACCAGGTTGTTCAACGGATATTGAGAAACCTCATGAAGGTGTGGAATTGGGATATGTGATCGAAGGAGAGATAGAGTTATACCTAAACAAAGAAGTTTATTTGGTACGCAAAGAGGAAACTTTTTTTTATTCAGCAAATAAGAAGCATTTCATAAAAAATAAAAGTAGTACAAATTCAGCAACTCTAATATGGATAGAAATATTTTAAAGGAGGATTGAGAGATGGCTAAATCCCTAGGAAGGCATTTGATAGCCGAATTATACGACTGTGATGAAGAGATACTAAACGATGTTGAACAAATAGAATACTTAATGAAAAAGGCAGCCATTGAATCAGGGGCAACAATAGTTACTTCAACATTTCATAGATTCTTACCTCATGGGGTAAGTGGAGCAATAATTGTTTCTGAATCTCATTTGGCAATTCATACTTGGCCTGAATACAATTATGCTTCTTTAGATATATATACTTGTGGAGATTCTGTAGATCCATGGAAAGCTTTCTATTATCTAAAAGATGCTTTAAATTCAAAAAGACAGGAAAGTCAAGAATTCAAACGAGGAGTCTTTTCTTCAATAGGAATTCCTGAAAATTCCGCTCATAAAATAGAGGTGAGTTGATGGCTGAAAATAATTTTAACTTTCCACATACTATTTTTACCGAGTACGATAAAGTACATAATGTAGGAGTTTTCACAGAAGTAACTAATCACATTTATACCGAACAAACTGAATATCAAAGAATAGATATATACGAAACTCCAACATTTGGAAAGTTATTCTCATTAGATGGGTTCATCATGACGAGAGATTCAGATGAATTTGTTTATCATGAAATGATCTCACACGTTCCTTTGTTCATACATCCTGATCCCAAAAAGGTTTTGGTAATCGGTGGAGGCGATGGAGGAACTGTCAGAGAAGTATTGAAACATGATTCTGTAGAGAAAGTGATCCTTTGCGAATTGGATAAAAAGGTTGTAGAAACTGCTTTAACGTATTTACCCAACATTTCTTATGAGTTAAAAAATCCAAAAGTAGAAATAGTCTATGAGGATGGAAGTAAATTTGTTTCTCAATTTAAAGATGAGTTCGACGCTATATTGATTGATTCCACTGATCCCACAGAAGGTGAAGGTGGACTACTTTTCACCGAAGAGTTTTATCATAAATGTTTTGAAGCCTTGAAGGAAAACGGAGTTTTCTCTGCACAAACAGAGGAGCCTTTTTTAAGAAAAGAATGGATGATAAGGGCGTATAAAAGAATCAGCAATACCTTCAATGTAGCTCGATTGTACATGGGTTATGTACCTCAATATATGCCGGGTACATGGACATGGACATTTGCTTCAAAAAATTTGGATCCAATAAAAGATTTTGATCCTGAAAAGGTTAGGGAGTTTAATAAAGAACTTAAATATTACGATGAAGAAGTTCACGTTGCATCTTTTTCTCTACCTGTTTTTGTAAAAAAATTAATCAATTGATTCATTAAATAATGGCGGACATTGGTCCGTCTTTTTTTCTAAAACAATCAAACTATGTATATGTTTCTTTTATCATATATTTTTTCCAACTCTGAAGAGACGAATTCAATCATTTTACTTTTTAATTCCTCAGGGTAAGTGGATACACCATTTGCGGTTTGATAAGGGAAAAATGCAATCGGGGATTTAAAAAACTTTTTAAATCTTTTTAAGTAGTCAGACGGCATTCTGAATACTCCCAGTGTAATCGCATTAATCTTCTTTAAGTTAATGTTCTGTGATATCTGGTTAATGAACGCCTTATATTTCTCTCCCCAATCTTCTCCTATATAAAGTATAGGATCCAACGCTAAATTGACTTTCCAACCTTTTTGTAGTAACTGAGATATAGCCATTAGCCTTCTTTCTAAAGAGGGGGTGTTTTTTTCATATTTTGCTATTACTTCTTGGGGGGATATACTCCATGTAATGATCAAATTTTCTAATGGAGAGTAGTTCAAAAATTTTTTATAATTGGTTGTTTTAGTCCTAATTTCTATAGTTATCAAAGGGTTTGCCTTAGCAAACTCTATCCATTCTTTTAAAAATGGGTAGATCCCTTCAAAAAGAAGGATATCTGAATCATACGATATGCTTAGATAAAGCTTCCCTTCTTCACTTAACAATCTGCTTAATTCATGAAAGTAATCTGAGAGATTAACAAAGAATAAAATGTGGGAAGAGAAGTTCATACCTTTCAAATAACAGTAATCGCAATCGAACAGACAATTAACTATGAAATTTGTGTAGTAGAAATTTTGTTGTTCAAAGTCATGGCACAAAGGAGACCCTTTATAGATAAAATCACCCTTGTTAACTGCTAGAATCAAAGACAGTGAGAGTTTTTGTAGAAAAGGGTTTTGGTTCTTTCTAGAGAATATTTCATTGTAGTTATCTATATATACTATCTTACTTTTGCTCAGCTTGCTAGTAATTTCATTTGTTAGGGAGTAATTTAAAGCTTCTTTTTCAATGTAGATGTGTGAGAAGGTTTCACTTGTATAGTTTTGATTTGAGATCTTCAAAAGTCGCATCCCTTTCTTTTTGGCTTTTTGGAATGTAGTTAAAATATTCTTCTAAGAATAAAGGGCTTACTTTCTTATTAGATTTGAAATAGGCATATGCATTTTCAAGTTGTTTGGTCTGTGAGAACGTTAGCTTCAAACCTTTAGATACCTTCTCTATGATTTCTTCGTCTTGTTGTTGAAGAATAGGGTGAAATAACTTTAGTAGAGAACTCACCAATTTTGTGAAAGAAAAAATTTCTTCTAATTTATCGTTAATCAACTCATCTATATTCTTTTTAGTCAATCTTTCTAATGGTTGATTTTTACTTACTTTATCGGAGACTATTTTTACTACATATATCTGATGAACAGATAAAAATTTTGAAGCAATCTCAAAAAAAGCCGATGATTCCATATCGACTAGGTCTTCTTCAAATTCATAATTGCTGTTGAGAATATCTATACTTTGAATGGAACCTTCTTTTAGGTTGTGTTCGACTAAGATATCCGTATAGTACTTCCTTTTTCTTTCATAATCTACTACTTTATTAACTAAAATTAGATCTCCAACTTCAAATTTGTTATTTAAGCTACCACATATTCCTATGTTTATTGCATAATCATTATGGGGATAACCTTTTAAGGTATCTTTCAATAGATAAGATGTAGCTCCGGCTACGTTGATTTTTCCTACGCCTGATACTACAAGGTTGACTTCGTCATCGTGATAACTCTCAAAAGGTCTATCTGTTGTTTTTTTTAAATTTAAATATTTTATTATCGCTCGTGCTTCAACACCCATTGCAGAGATTATATTAAGCATGTAATTCCCTCAGAACAGTTTCTTTTCTCTCAAATTGGCTTTTTCTTTTTGTTGGGTCAGACTTTCCACCTCGCCACCTTCGAGAGAAAAAGTGATTTCGTATGATCCATCGATCAGCAAAAATATATTCACCTTTAATTCATCTACATACTTTTTTAGGATTTCATATTCTAACTTTTGGTTTGAGGAGAATTTGAAATGTATTTTATTGTTTTCAATTTCCGGATTCGAAAATAGCATAGCGAAGTATATAGCCATGTTGGACTTCTTCTCGTGTGGATCGCTGAAGTAATCAAGAATCTTCTTCATAATTGGGTGTTGAGTTTCTTTGGGAACGGATTCTGTGGCTACTTGTTTTCTTTTTGGAGTTGTTTCTTTATCATAAGATATAGTTGAGGAAGTAGTTGAATTTTTATGCATGAAATCTAAGATCTCCACATCGAAAATCAACCTTTTATTTTCACTGTATTTTAAATCTTTAAGTATATCGTTGAATGTCCCCATTAAGTGAATTAAGTTACTTCTTTTCTCGTTAATTAGTGAATCAAAAATATATTCTATGGATTGCTCCAAAAGAATTTCTGGATCTTTCCCTAAATTGAAAAGATCTTCAGATTGCGCCAAAAATTCATCGATTTTTGAATTGTAGACATTTTCTATGAATTGAACAATAAAATTTTCATCGAACAAACCTAGTATATCGAGGGTGTCTTGGTGAGTGATCTTCTTCTCTCCAAATTTTTCTACTTGTTCCAACATCGATATGGCATCTCTCATCCCACCTTTTGCCCTTTTAGCAATGATTTCTAGGGCGTCTAACTCATATTCTATTCCTTCAGAGCTTGCTATATTTTTCAATCCTTCTACTATTTCATTCTGACCTAAATTTTTGAAGTTTATAATTTGAGCCCTAGAAATGATGGTATCAGGGACTTTTTCCAAATTTGTGGTTGCTAAAATAAAAATAACATGTGAAGGTGGTTCTTCTAACGTTTTTAATAGCGCGTTGAATGCTTCTCTTGTCAACATATGAAATTCATCGATTATATATACTTTGTATTTCCCATAGACTGGCCTGTAATTGGAGGAGTCCCTGATGTTTCTAATTTCGTCTATTCCTCTATTCGAAGCCGCATCCATTTCAATTACATCCAAAAAACTGTTATTGTTTATAGAAACACAGTTCTCGCATTTGTTGCAAGGATTGTACCCTTGAGGATCCTTACAATTTAATACCTTGGCAAGTATTCTGGCGGTAGTGGTTTTCCCGGTGCCCCGCGGACCCGAAAAAATATAAGCATGAGAAACTTCTTGCTTGTTCAAAGCGTTTTTAAAGTATTTTACTACATGAGGTTGTCCTAAAATTTCATCAAAATCTTTTGGTCTGTATTTTCTATATAAATTATTGTTCACAAAGTTCCCTCCGAATTGCCGACAAGATTTAATTTGTACACCTTGTTTTTTATTAGTGATAACACATCTTCTTTGTTATCCTCTAATACCTCAAATATGAAATAAACTTCGTCTGAAAAGTTTTGCTTTATTATTTTGAAGTTATTCTGTTTTTGCATGAGGTTTTGTATGAAGGAAAAATTACTGTAGTCACATTTTGCCTCGTAAATAAATACCTTTTCATAGGTAACCACTTTAGAAGATTTAACAACATCTTCAGCTGTTTTAGAATAGGCATCTATTAAACCTCGAATCCCTAATTTAACTCCTCCAAAATACCTCGTAACAACAATGGTCACGTTCAAGAGACCAAATTTTTCAATTACACCGTATATAGGTTTGCCAGCGGTGCCTGATGGTTCATTGTTATCGGAATAATTAGCGATTTCTCTTCCTCCCTCATGCACCTTATAAGCCCAACAGTTATGCGTGGCGTTATTGTACATTTGGGAAATCTGTTTTATAAATTTTTGTGCTTCATCAACCGAATTGGTCTTTGCGATATTACCAATGAATTTTGACCTTTCTACAGTGTATGTAATTTCGATCGGATCTTTTATTGATTTATAATTCAAGATATATCTTTATCTTCCCTTCAAAATCATCGGTTAGGTTAAATTTATTAGCCGCACTGGATTGATTTGCAGAAATCTCATAGAATCCTGAGCTGTCAACATGTAACAATAATTCGCCCTTTTTAACTTCAGAGTAGTTCTTCACGACCCTAACAACTTCTTTTGTACCGTTTATTTCAACTGTTACCTTTTTGCTTAGATCTAAATGTTCTATATAGTTGGAAGATAAGTTAGTTTCGATATTTCCAAAATCATCTGAATATAAATAATCACATATTATTTTGTTATCTTCAATGATAGGTCTTTGCACATCTAAATTTGCTAATTTTTCAGTTTTGGGTCCAAAATGATCGATATTGATACCTTTAGAAATGTATGCAGCCACTGGTGCAAATATATCACGCCCATGAAATGTTGATGAATAATCGGTTTTATAGAAAAATCTCTTGTCGGATAGCTCAACAGATTTTTCAACTCCGAACTCTTGCATCACAAAAGTAAATAAACCATTATCTGGTCCAACAAAATAATAGTTGTACTTTGACGTTTTCAATGCGATCGGTTTCCTTGGGCTACCTACGGTTGGATCAACAACACACAAAAAGACGGTCCCTTCTTCAAAATCTTGACAGGCTCTAAAAATTATAGCTGCATACTTCTTTATATTAAAATGTCCAGCACTGTGGGTGATATCAATTATATCAGCATTTTGATTTATTCTTTTTATAACAGATTTACAAACAGAGACATAATATGAAGATAGCCCCCAATCCGTTAAAAAGGCTATATGATTCACCGAATTAGACCTCCCTTATTCCTTCCCTATGTTTCTTGCGTAGCTTGTAACAAAAGTAATGATGCCAAACAGAAAAAAAGTCCAAAACCTAATAAAATTAGAATTTCAAAGCTTATATCACTTAAGCCATAACCTAATACCGTTATTTTTCTCCAGCCATCTAAAGAGTATTTAACGGGAAATAGGTTCGCAATCTTTTCAAGAATGCTTCCTGTAGGAATTGGAATTAAAGTACCGCCAAATACTAACATTCCTCCAATCATTGCCGTTACAAGGAAGGAAGCTGCTCGAGCAGTTTTTAAAAAAGAAGATAAAAACAAGCCAAAAGAGGTGAAAGAAAATACGGATACTAAAACAAGTAAGATCAAATTCCATGGGTTAGCTTGTGATTGAACACCAAACATTCTAAACATATACCACGAGAACATTCCTGCAACGAAACCTATTATGATGTACGATATTATTTTTGATAAAATGAATTGCCACGTTTTTAATCCATTTGATATGTATAAATCTAGTAATCCAACTTCTCTGGCTTGACCGATGGAAGAGGCTATTCCTATCATAGATAACAAAAGGATTACAACCACCGCAACGATAGGAGCAAACATATCATTAATCCCCAAATTTGTAGTGGGAGAAACAACTAAAGAACCGTCAGAGGCACTTGGTATAAGCATTTTTATCTCTGGTTTGGGCCTCGTTTCGTCGATCCCTATACCTCCTTGAAGTAAGAACTCAGTTGTGGAGCCAACTTTTATTTCTGGTATCCCAGCTAGCTCATCAAAAACAGCTTTAAAACCGGTATAGACCATCATACTGTTCTGAATTTTGTGAGGGTTTGGTATAATGTACAAGACCGTCTGCTTGTGATCAACCAAATCTTGCGTAAAACCTTTTGGAATGATCAGTATGGAATCATAACTTCCTTCTCTAATTATTTGATTCAATTGTTCATCATTTTTAATTTCTATAGTGTTCTCAAAATTCAAAAATTGTTTTATCAAAATGAAACTGAAATTACCTAAAAGACTGTTATCTTCGTTATATAAGGCCAACTGGAAATCTTGTGCCATATCAGCAGGATAGAATGAAGAGCCAAAATATGCTAAAATAACGGGTATTATAATACTTAGTATTAATACTCCTCTATTTCTCAGTACTTTTTTTATCTCATACCACGACATCTTCAAAATTTTCATTGTCTATCTCCTCGCTTCTTCTAAATGTTCAGATATTTTAAGTATGATACTTGGCGATTCATAAAAAGTCAAAGATTCATCCCCCACTAAAAGATATAAACCGTAGGTGTTTATATACGGTTTATGCATAGTGCTCATATTACTTGGCCAGATGAACATATCTCTTATTTTGGGGTAGTACAACTCTTGTTTCTTTTGCAGTTTGAACATTCCGAAATCATCTATTTCATTATAATCAATGAACCTCGTGTAATACCCGCTTCTTAACTTGGTGTTGAAAGCTATACCTTTGTCTGAAAAACCAAATGCAGCAGTGGATAAATTTGTTAATTGATCGATATTTTTAATCTGCCCCATTCCAAAAAAACATACTTCAAAATCCCAATTTTCTTTAGAATGGCCTGTCTCTTTTATATAATCTTTCAAATCGTCAACTATTTTTTCATCTCTCGAGGCAACAAAAATCAAAACCGCTGCCAAAGAGATATATAAAAATATCGGTATATTTGATAGCCCAATTATATTCATAAAAAGCTGCGAGATTAATAAGAGCGCACCTTCTGTGATGAATGGTTTGGCTCCCCTCTTTTTAAGCATAAAATACGAAACAATTAAGCCTATAGAAGATAGTCCAAAAAAGTACCAACCTTTTATGAAAAATTGTATCAAGGGGATTAGTCCAAAAAAAATTGAAACTAACAGATACATATATTTTACCTCCTACTTTCCAACACAGAATGTGGAGAAGATTTTATCCAGTAATTCTTCAGTATAATTTTCCCCAGAGAGTTCGTAGATCTTTTCAAGTGCTTTTCTTACGTCATACATAATTATATCGTTAGAAAAACCTTTCTCAAGCGAATTAATGGCGTTTAAAACAAACTCTTTAGATGATTCTAAAGTTATCTTTTGCCTTTGGTTAGTTAGAGTTGGTTCTTCTATGTTGACCTTCTCAAAAAACTTTTCATAAATCTTATTTTCCAAATTTTTAATTGCTCCGTTCTTTGCAGAAATTATAACAAAATCATTTGGATTTTTTTGTTTCAAAGATAGATAATTATTCTCTGTAAAATTAGGAGAGTCGGATTTATTCAATATAATTATAACAGTTTTATCTCCCAATTCATTTAATTTATTATAAATTAGTTCGTCTTCCTGGGTGAAAGGCGTTGTACCATCCAAAACAAACAAGATTAGATGAGAATTCTTTATAGAATTTATGGTCCTTTCTATTCCAACCCTTTCCAAGGTATCTTCTGTATATCGTATTCCGGCTGTATCTATGAGCCTTATGTATATGCCGTTTATGTTCAAGTTTTCTTCTATTGTGTCCCTAGTTGTCCCAGGAATATCAGTTACAATCGCTCTATCTTTTCTCAAAAGGGCGTTTAACAAGGTACTTTTCCCAGAGTTCGGCTTTCCTACTATAACTGTTCTTACACCTTCAACGGCTATAATACCGTTCTCAGCTTCTTTTAGTAGTTGATTCATACTATTTACGATATGGACTAATTTGTTTTTTAAATCGTGATCTTCAAATTCTATGTCATCAGGATAATCCATTTCTACCTCGATCTGGGCTGAGATATTTAGCAAACTGTTTTTTATGTCTTTGATTTTTTCCGAAACAGCATTTTTAAGTTGATTAAAAGAGGCTTTTAAAGAGATTTCCGTCTCTGAAGTAATCACATTGTTTACAGCTTCTGCTTTTATGAGATCCATCTTACCGTTTAAGACAGCACGTTTTGTAAACTCCCCAGGTAAAGCTTGTCTTGCCCCATATTTTATAATCGTATTGAGTACAGCATAAGTGATAAGTTTACCACCATGGCAAAATATTTCAAGCATATCCTCCCCTGTATAAGAGTGAGGCTGTGAATGGTAAACCCAGGTAATCTCGTCGACTTTTTCTCCTTCTTTATCGTAAAGCCAACCATAGTACATCTTCTTAGGTGTATATTTTTTTCTTTTTAATGCTTGGTCTATTATGTTTTTAACGTGATCGCCAGAAATTCTTACTACCCCTATGGCTCCCGTACCAATCGGAGATGAAATGGCTACTATTGTATCATTCAACACATTTTTCACCTCTTAAGAAAAAACCTTTTCCATATATTTCATATGATCTTTTGGCCCATAACTAATGAGTTCTTTCGTTTCTGGATAAAAGGTAATCTTTCTTGAATATTTGTTGTACTTTTCAATGACAGGATTTACATCATTTTCGAATTTAAAAGATATGTAAGTATCTCCTATTTCTATCTCTTTAATGCCTTCCATATTGGCTTTAACTTTTATCAAAGCGTACTGAAACAATCTCTCAACTTCTTCTGGAAATTTACCGTATTTATCGCGTATTTCAGACCTTATATCCTCAACATCATCAACTGTTTTAGCCACCGATATTCTTCTGTATATTCTCATTCTTTCAATAGAATTAGAGATATATGATTCTGGAATAACTAGGGAACCTTTTATACCTTTTATTTCTGTGTAAGTTTGAGGTTTTTGAATTTCTTCTTCCTTTTTAATTCCATATTCAAACAAAATTTTATTCAACATCTCATGGTACAGATGGTACCCTATCGCGTTAATATGACCTTTTTGCTCTATTCCCAATATATCCCCGTATCCACGAATTTCTAAATCTCTCAAAGCAAGCTTTAATCCACTTCCTGGTTCATTGTACTGTTTGATCGCTTCCAGCCTTTTTTTAGTTTGAGGGGTGACTTCTTTTTTAAAAAGAAAGTAGACAAAAGCTCTTCTGTTAGATCTTCCAACTCTTCCTTTAATTTGATACAACTGAGAGATTCCATACCTTTCTGGGTCATCTAGGATAAGGGTATTGACATTGGGTATATCTATTCCATTTTCTATTATTGTTGTTGAAAGAAGGAGATCAATATTTCCATCGTACAAATCGCTTATAGATTTTATAAACTCCTTTTTTGGTGTCCCGCCATGAACCATTGCTATCTTTATCTCTGGGACAAGGATTCGCAATTTTTTATGCAGTTCATTCAATTCCTGAACTCTGTTGTGAATATAGATTACTTGTCCACCCCTAGATTTTTCTCTCAAAATAGCCGTGCGTACTAACTTATCTGAGTATTTCCCAATAAATGTTTGAATGGGTAACCTACCCACAGGCGGCGTCGATATCGTGGAGATGTCTCTTAAGCCGCTGATAGACATGTATAAGGTTCTAGGTATAGGAGTGGCGCTCATCATAAGGAAGTTTACTCCATCACTTAACTTTTTGAATTTCTCTTTCTGAAGTACACCAAATCTTTGTTCTTCGTCTACTATAACTAATCCCAGGTTTTTTACCTGCAATAAATCTGATAATAAGGCGTGCGTCCCTATTACTATATCTACTTGACCTTTTCCTATACTTTCAAAGAGGTCTTTCTTTTCTTTTTGAGTTTTATGACGGGTAACTAAAGCTATCTTAATTCCAAAAGAGTCCATTCTTTGTTTGAAATTTTCGTAATGCTGCTTGGCAAGTATCGTTGTAGGAGCTAATAATAGCACTTGGTAATTTGAAACAACCGTTCTGAAAGCTGCTCTCATTGCAACTTCAGTTTTACCAAATCCCGAATCACCTGACAACAATCTATCCATCGGTCTTTCACTTTCTAGATCTCTCATAACCTCTTTGATACTTTTTTCTTGGTCAGGTGTTTCGACGTAAGGAAAGGTTTCTTTGAATTTTTCTTCCAATTCAGGATCTCCAAATAGTTGTATTCCTCTTTGATTTTCCCTTAAGGCATAGATCTTTTGGAGCTCTTCTATCTTTTGTTTAATCTCTTCTTTTACCTTTTGCTTTGTATTTTTCCAGCTTTTACTGTTCAAAGAAGATATTTTAACGGATTCTGGGTCTCCGATGTATTTAGATAGTTTGTCTAACCTACCTACTGGGACATATACCCTTGAATTATCGGAGTATTCTAATGTTACAAACTCTCTCAAACCCAAAAGAGTCTCAACTTTGTTAACGCCGTGATATATTCCTATCCCATAATCTTCGTGTACTACCAAGTCCCCATCGTTTAGATCTTCCCAATCAAGAAGAGGTATATACTCTAACCTTTTATCTTCCTTTTTGGATTTTATAAAATAAATCTTTTCTAAGGTAAGTTTAACTTCTTCATATTTTATTTTGTTTAAAATTTCAAGGTTATGTCCAGAAAACATTTTATATATTTTTCGTTTTAGTTCAGTGTCACACATTTCATAATTTTCTTTTTCTTTTTCAGAGTAAGAGTTTATGATTTCTTCTTTGTTGATTAAATAAATATCTCCATCTTCATTAAGATAACTAAATATTGTGTTTTTATCTTTGTAAAAGATTCCCGGAAGGGTATTGAATTGGTCGAGAGTCAGAAACTCTTCTTCATTTGTCCCATTAAGATATTTTTTTAATCTCTCCTCATAAAATTCTAAGTTGTGATCAAATTTCATAATTTCAGATCCTGGAATTATCTCAACTTCTTTTAAATTTTCAATAGACCTTTGGGAATAAGAATCAAAAAAGGATATTCTATCTATTACTTCATCCCATAACTCTATTCTAACCGGTTGTTCGTAAATTGGAATGAAAAAGTCTCTGACAAAACCTCTTTTAGAATATTCTCCGGGACTAGTTACTTCTTCTGAAAGATTGTATCCTAAATGGTAAGGAACGTTATGATCAAGATCGAACGTATCTCCAACTTTGATCTTTTTGCTTACAAATTCGTTTTTAGGCAAGGTGTACCTTATTAAGGATGAAAAGGTAGTTAAAACGGTCACGTTCTTTTTCGTTAATAAGGCATGTAACGTTTTCATCCTCTTTGCTTTGATATTTGGAGAGATATCCAGATTTTCAAATGGAAATATGTCAAAATCTGGATAAATGAAAACCTCTTCCTCATCGTCAAAATCTTGGAGATATCCATCAGGTAAAACTAAAATTTTTTGTTTGTTAACTTTTTTTAGCGAATCTAGAAAATTTATAAGTTCTTTTCTAATCAAATCAAAGTTACCTCCTGATAAACTTCAAATACTTCTTATTGGTTTCAGAATCGAGAAAAACGGCACAATCAAGGTAGTCAGTAATGTCTGCTTTATTATTTTTGAGAAAACATATTAATTTTTCACCTTTCCAATAGTAATTTATCTCTTCTGCTATGGGAACTTTAATACAAAAACCTAAGAACGAAAGCTTTATCTTTTGCATTTTTTTTGATGATACAATTTCTTGGGCTAACTGTAAGATGTATTCCTTTGAAACAGGTCTTTTTAAAGCCTTTCTAATTGGTTTAACTACTATTTTTTGAGGGACACTTTCTTTAATCTTAAATTCTATCATTTTTGTCGTATTTGGGATTGCACCTGTTGGCATTGGAACATTTATTAAGCTGACTCCCATCTTAATTTCACTCTCTTTAATATTTATACCAGATAAAGAAGAATTTTTAATTATACTAATCTTAATAAAATCAAAATTATTTATTTTTTTTGGTAAAAAGTGATCTATTTCTTCAATAAAGTTAATTCCCCCTTCGCCCCATGGGAGTTCTGTTATCTTTACCAACTCGTTAATACCAATGGTTTTTATTTTTAGGTTTTGGGTTTTTGAAGATAGAAGTTGAAAACTTACGTTCTGGAAAGGCACGGAATTTATAGGGGTATACAATGAAAGATTAACTTGATTGATAGTTATTTTTCTTTTGAGGAACATATATACACCAAAGCCTCTTTTAATCGAGTAAATGGTTCAAAGATATCAAAAATCTCTATGTAGGATTTAAGCTTCTTCAACGTAAGAGAATCTAGAACTTTCGAAGAATAAAATCTTAAGCTAGAATTTTGATTTATGGGAATTATACCTTCTTTTTCTTTAACTTCAAAGCCTTTATCACTACTTACTTCCATTATATACATTATAACTTTGTCAATATCAATATAATTTATTAGATCGCTGTCGTCCGTTAGTATTAAGTCCACATCGTGAGGTGAGTATAATTCTTCGCTACTTAGTATCTGAAAGGCTAAATAATTTTTTAGGTTCGATCCATAAATTATTTTTTGGATTTTGGAAGGTTTTATCGGTTCTGTGTATTTAAAGGAAACAGGGATACCGTTTTCATTGAGAATCAATAATCCACCTGAAAACATTTCGTCTTCTGATTTATATATTGAAAAATAACCTAACATAATTTTTATTTCTCCTTCCCCACCCATAAGGATAGATACTTATAACCTTAAATCCAAAAGTTTACCTCTGTACTCATCCACTACAAGCCTCTTTACACTATTTTTGTTTTCAGTACTCTGGGATCTCTGAGAAAAACCCCCGCTGGATGATTTGTTATCAACATTTTTCTTTTCAACTTGATCTTTACTCTTTATCCTTTTTTGTAGGTTTTGAGAATATTCACTCGCTTGTTTAACTAGCAACATATTTTTAGCTGCATCATAAGAATGAGATATCGCCTGGACATTGTTTGCTACATCTATAGATTTGGTCACTAATATTTGTAACTCATGAAGTGAAGCCATATTTATTCACTTCCTTGAATCATCTTTTTTAATTTCACCAATATTACTGAGTGTAACTGGGAAACCCGTGATTCACTTATTTCTAAAACACTTCCTATTTCTTTAAAGGTTAAGCCTTCGTTATAGTATAGAGAAAGTATCAATTTTTCTCTTTCTTCCAATTTCTCGATACTTTCTGTTAATTTATCATGTAACATATCTTTATAAGCCAGTATTTCAGGGTCGTTTTCTTCTTGTATATCTTCAAGCCAGGTATCTTCTTCATTGTTTAAAAAGTACTCATCCAATTGAAGAATCTGCCTTTTGCTCAAGGAGAACTTTATTTTATCTACATCATTTTTTTCAATATGAAGTTTTTCTGCCACTGAATTATCGTCTATGTACTCATTATCTTTACATTCGTAAATCAAATCTTCGTACTTTTTTACTAAACTTCGAACGTCCTTTGGAAGCCAATCTATTCTCCTCAGATAATCATACATTGAACCTTTTATCCTTTTTAGAGCGTAGGTGTAAAAGGAAGTACCTTTTTCCGGGTTGTATCTTTTATATGATTGAAGTAATCCAATAATCCCCTCCTGAATCAAATCCTCTAATTCTATATTTTTTGGTAAAGTGGTTTTCAGATTCAAAGCTATAATCTTTATTTTTGGCAAAAACTCCATTACCAGTTGTTCTTCATTAATTTTGTATTTCATATATTTGCCACCTTAAATTACTGCGATTTCAACTTTTTCTCCCCCGCCGACCTTCTTAACTTTTAATTCTCCATTAGCGATGTTAAATTCAACACTTCTAGCTCTATTTCCTCCTGTATCTTCAGAAATTATTTTTATGTCGTTTTCTTTCAAAATTTGTCTTACGGCTTCAACGTTTTTGGCTCCAACATTCAAAGAATTATTCGAATTTTGGAACATAGCTGCCCCCCCTGCTATCTTAGCTTCCAGATATTTAACGTTTCCACCCAAATCTATAATTCCATCTATTATTGCTTTTATCCCTGTATCTGCGTATTTACCGATCTTTTGATCTTTTTTATTATCTCTACTTTCAGGAAGCATGACGTGGACTAACCCTCCAATGAGGTTTTTCTTATCTCGCAAACAAACGGCTACACACGAGCCTAACCCTAATGTTACCAAAATAGCTGGATTTTTATCTACGATGTATTCACCAATTCCTATTATTTTTTTCTTGCTCTCAGTCATTATTCGTCCCCATTCCTAAGGATTTTAATAATTTTAAAATATTTTGTTCGTCTGATAAATATATCAAGAAGCCTTTTACGTTCCCTTCATACTCTTCCATGTTTATTTCTGTTCTAATTAAAATTACAAAATCGCTCCCTTCAGTAACCATGAGGGAAGACTCAGAAACTATAGCTGTTAACATATCTACGGTAATTTTTGGAGGCAAGGAATGTATGTTCAAACCTGTGAAATTCGAAAGCGCAGATATATAAGAGCTACACATAATATTACCAATTTCACCTATGGCCGAAGAGGTCATTTCATCAATTTGGGTTAAGTCTTGTGGTCGGGGGAGCATTAACAACTCTAAAATATTTTTCATCTCTTCAGTTCCTAGCAGAAACAAAATCGCCCCATGAAGCTCTCCACCAATTTCTACCATGGACCCGGCTGTTATATCCTCAGGATCACTAAACTCCTCCCATAACTCTGAAATCGGTAAAATTTCAGCAGAGGGAACTGTGATATCTATTTTTTTGTTCAACATGGTTGATATAGCTGTCGCCGCATTACCTGCACCTATGTTTCCTAATTCCTTCAATGCATCCAATTTCTGTTCGTTAATCTCATCATAGATTGACATTAAACTTCCCCCTTTTTGATATGAAAAAGGTACTGTATCAAATCTTTTTAAATGACTCCCGCTCTAATTTGAAAACGAACCTCACCAGCTCTTCTTCTTTTTCTCTTGTTAAGTTTAAAAACTTAATTCCATAAATGTATTCACCACTTGTAGTTTTTCCAATAGACCTAACAACCTCGGATTCCATGTTTTCAAGTCTGATCTCATTTTTTAATGCTAAATTTATTATTATCTTTTGTCCGGCTTTCATCTCTTTAGAGGTAACGATGGCCAATCCCCCGGCGCTGAAGTCTTTAGTGATAAAACGGTATTGACTGGGTTGAACATTCACTTGGTTTACATTATTTTCTTGCTCCTCTTTGAGATAAAAGGTACCTTCTTCAGAAACAGGGATCCTGGCATGTTGCCTTCTTTGTACTCTAACAATTGTTTCAGGAATATTTATAATAAGGTATCTGATACTTCCTTCTTTTCCACTGCTGTAAACTTTGCTTTTGAATAAATAAACAGCCCTTGAAGAGTATGCTCTTACTTTTAGATTGGTACCTCGAAAAATTTGCAGATAAGCCCCTTTAAAAATAGGCATTCCAATTTTTGCTAGATTGCTGCTGAAGTCGTGTTCGTATAGGATACTTTTATAGACTCCTTGAATTCCTTTTTCTTGAATTTCCAAATCCAAAGGCATATTAGTGTATAAAACATTCTTTGAGCTTACTTTTTCGACAAAATCAGACATCTTAAACTCCTTTTCTATCTATTCTACAGCGCCCCTTCACCCCGCTGCTCGCCCTTCTAAGGAAGGAAACTGGGGTCCCTTCGCTCCGAACATCAATGATCTTTTCCAAACATTTCTCTTAATCTCTGCGTAAAATTAATATGGGAAGAGGTTTCGATATTCAATATATTGGAAGTTATCTTTTTTATATCTTTCGAAAATTTACTGTTTTCTTTCAATGAAATTAAAGGTATCTGTCTCTTCACACTCATATGAACATTTTCATCGTAAGAAATTTCATGGAAGTTATTTATTTCTCTGTTTAAAAACCTTTTTGCAGTTCTACTTAAGACGGATTTAACCATCTCCACTTCGTTTTTATTTTTGATCATATTTAGAATTAACTCTATTTCCCCATTTACATTCAAAACAGACAAAGCTTTCAGCAGGGTGTAAGCGTTAACTACCGCTGTTGGTTCGGGAACAGTTATTAGAAATATCGTATCTGAATTTAGATAAAAATTATTGAGTTTTTCAGAATAACCTGCACCTACGTCTATTATAAAAAAATCAACTTCTTTCAACAAATTTAAAAATTCATCCATGATCGAATCGGTAAAATTATTTTGAAAGATCTTCCAATCTGTGAAATCAAAACCGCTACTGATTATCTTAACGCCATACTCTGTGTCTTGAACGCACTCATTGAAGGTTACATTTCCCTTCATATATTCGCTCAACGTAACCTTTACAGTATTTCCCATCAAAATAGACGCATTTGCGAAACCGGCATCAGAATCAAATAAAAGTATTCGTTTCCCATGTGTGGCTAAATCAGCAGCGATATTCACTGACAATACCGACTTGCCTACTCCTCCCTTTCCACTTACAACTGTTATAATTTTCGTTTGTATGTTAGAAAAATCTTCCCTTAAACCAGCTGCTTGATTTGAAAATATTCGGTTCATTTAAATACCTCCTCCACTGCTGCATGGGTCAGCCATTCTTTAGAAGGAAATTTCAAATCTTCAGGAACTCTTTGACCGTCTGTTATCCCCAACAAAGGTAATTTAGAATATTCCAGAAAAGAAAATAATTGCCCATATGATGACGTTTCATCCATCTTTGTAAAAATTAATGCGTTGGGTTTTAGATAAGAAAAATTATCGTAAATATGCATCATATCTTCACAATTGGTGTTGGAGGATACTAGCATTATATTGTAATCAGGGTTAACTACATCTTTAAAAACTTTGAGTTCACCCATCTGTAAGTTGTTCTTATGGCTTCTTCCGGCTGTGTCTATTAGAATTACGTCAAAATTCAAAAGTGATTCCACAGCAATTTTAAGGTCAGACGGGGTATAACAAATGTTAAGAGAAATACCTAATATATCTGCATAAGTTTTTAGCTGGTCAGTTGCAGCTATTCTGTACGTGTCGATTGTAATTAATGCAATTTTTTTTATTCATTTTTTTTTAAGTTAGCGGCTATTTTTGCCAATGTTGTCGTCTTTCCCACTCCTGTGGGACCTATAAACATAACTTTATTCTTTACATCACCAAAATTTAAAATTTCAAAGCTTTGATAAAGTTTCTTTTCAAATCTGGTTCTTATAATTTCTTGATTTTTCCAATTTTCTTCAACTTTTAAATCGTTCAATTGGTTTAAAAAGGACTCAATGAAAGTTCTTGAATACGATTTTTCGTATAGCTTATCTTTTATATCTTGAAGATAAAGATTGTTCACTTCCATTTTTTTATTCAACTTTTCAACCATATTCATCAACTCTTGTAATTTCAGACTATCTTTGATCTCACTTTCAGAAGGTTCCCTTTCAATGTGTTGACGATAAAATGATTCAGCACTTTTGTCTATCTTAGAGGATATTTCTCTACTCGTTTTTATAAACTCTGTTAAATCGTCTTTCGAATCCTTATAATTAGGTTCTTTATTACTTTTAAAATACGAAGGTGCTGATATTTTTTCTTCTCTTTCTTTTTTTCTATAAAATTCGGGTGTATTCCTTTTTATTAGATCGTTTAGCGTATAGGTACTATCAGATTCTTGTGTAGATTTTTTCGATTTTTGAGGTTTGTATTCGGGATTTTTGTTTTCCTCACTCAAAACAGTTACTTCAAGGTATTTCTCTCCACCAATTCCAAAGAAGCCACCCTTTTTTACTTTTTTTGTATCTAAAATATAGGCATCTTCTCCAAATTCTCTTCTTATCTTTTCCATTGCTTCAGAAATCGTTTTTACTGTAAGTTTTTTAATTTGCATTGGATCTTTCACCTTCTATTTTCACTATCTCATTCACGTTTAGAGAAGTGTCCGAGGGTATCTCTTCATACGCTACAATACTGATGTTTTGTATAAATTTTAATGTAAATCTGGCAAACGGATATCTTATGTTTTTAGAACAAATCAATATAGGGTTAAAACCTTTCATCATCATATTTTCCAGAGATTTAGATATTTTTTGTACCAAAATATTCGAATATTCTGGTTCGAGTATAATAACCCTTCCCGAATCGGCTTCCCTTATCGATTCAGCTAATTTTTTCTCTATAGTTGGATCCAGTGCGGTGACGTGTAATTCTCCATCATCAGATTTTAAATTTTCAACTATTTGCCTCCCCAATGATCTTCTAACATACTCTACTAAGTTCTCGATATTGTTACCGTATTTATCAACTGCTTCTATCAAACTTTCAAAAATTAAAGAAAGATTTCTTATCGAAACCCTTTCATACAATAATTCACTTAAAACTTTTTTTAGTTCATGCATTTTTAGCATCGTTGGAATTAAGGTATCTACTAGATTAGCATAATTAACTCTCAATCCATCTATCAATATTTCTATTTCTTTGGTTCCAATAATTTCATGGGCATATTTTTTAATGGTTTCGGAAAGGTGAGTGGCGAAAACGCTGGGGGCATCAACAGTTGTGTAACCTTTTTCTATAGCCTCCTCTTTTAAACTTTCATCTATCCAAAAAGCTGTCAACCCAAAGGCTGGCTCCTTTGTCTTTATACCAGGCAATTCTTCAGTCGCCATACCTGAGTTTATAGCAAGAAGTCTATCGGGGATCAATTCAAATCTACCAACTTCAACGCCTCTTAATTTAATAACGTATTCGTTCGAACTTAATAGAACGCTGTCCCTTATTCGAATAGGAGAGATTACTATACCCAATTCATAAGCTAATTGTTTTCGAACAACGGTTATCCTATCTAAGAGGTCTCCACCTTGATCGGGATCAGCTAAAGGTATCAATCCATAACCAATATCTACCTCAATTGTATCCCCTTGTAAAACTTCTGAAACTTCTTCTGGAGTTGTAAGAGGTGGTGAAAAACCGCCAGAAACACCTCTTTTTTCAGCTTTTGGTGCAGTTGAGCTTCCAATCCCTCCACCACTAGAACCTGTTGTTTCGTAAGCTAGCTGGCCTTCGTTAGCTTTATTCGCATAAGCTACAAAAAGTAAACCTCCTCCTAAAATCAAAGATGGAAAAACTGGGATTGGTGTTAACAAACCTAAAAATATTATTATTCCACCTGCTATATTTAAAACCCTTGTATCAGAAGTAAGTTGTCTTATTAAATCTACCCCAAAATTATCTTTTGAAGCGGCTCTTGAAACTATCATACCCGCAGAGGTTGAAATTAACAACGCAGGAATTTGAGCAACTAGTCCATCACCAACGGTGAGTAAGGCGAATACTTCTGCTGCTTCAGCGATCGTCAGTCCCTGCTGTAAAATCCCAATTAATAAACCTCCAACTAAATTGATGAGGGTTATTATCAAACCGGCTATTGCATCCCCTCTCACAAATTTACTAGCTCCATCCATCGCACCATAGAAGTCGGCTTCTCTTCGTATGTCTTCTCTTCTTTGTCTAGCTTCTTCTTCGTTAATCAACCCTGAAGACATATCAGCATCTATACTCATCTGTTTACCAGGCATGGCATCCAAAGTGAACCTTGCGGCTACTTCCGATATTCTTTCTGTTCCTTTAGTTATTACGAGAAATTGAATTATAACGAGTATCAAAAAGATTATGATTCCCACAATATAATTTCCACCAACAACAAAGTCTCCAAAGGCTCTAACAACTTTTCCTTCGAAATTTTTACCGTTTAAGAGTATCAAACGAGTAGAAGAAACATTCAACGCCAACCTAAAGATAGTCATAACTAATAACAAAGATGGGAAAATAGAAATATCCAATGCCCTTTTCAAATATAATGTAGCCAATAAAATCATTATCGAAACGATTATGTTTAAAAGTTGCAAAAAGTCTAGCAAAAACGTAGGAATAGGTATTACCATCAACACAACTATTCCAACAATAAGTATGGATATTACTGCATCTAACCCTTTTATTCTAGTAAAATTCATTGCTATCCCCCCAATGAATTAATAACTGAGGTTGTAGACGTAAGCCAGTACCTCTGCAACTAAGGTGTATAAATCTTCTGGTATTTCTTCGTTTAAATCAACTTTCTCATAAATTTCTCTTGCCAAAGCAGGTCTTTCTAAGATAGGGATTCTATGTTTAAAAGCAATCTCTCTTATTTTAAATGCAACTTCATCTTTTCCTTTTGCTACAACAATGGGCGCATGCATTTCTTCAGCATTATACTCTATGGCAACAGCATAATGAGTAGGATTGGTGATGACAACGTCCGCTTCAGGGACTTTTTGCATCATTCTACTCCTTGCTAAATTTCTCATCATTTCTCTTTGCCTTTGTTTAATTTCAGGGTTACCTTCTATTTCCTTTCGTTCTTGTTTGACCTCATACTTACTCATTTTAAGCTCTTTTTTATATTCATACCTTTGGTACCAAAAATCAAATAGGCTGAGAAGAAGTAAGGCTATTCCTAATTGAAACAGTACATTAATCACTAAATCAAAAATCACATTAAAAGAAAAAGCAGTTTCTTCCTCTGCCAAAGAGAGTATCTTAAACCAATTGACTTTTATTATATTATAGATTAGCAATCCTAATATGGTTAATTTTAAAAGTGCCTTTATAAGCTCCACCACAGATCTTAATGAAAATAGCCTTTTGAATCCTTTAATGGGGTTTATCTTGCTCAGATCCAATTTTAAAGATTTAAAAGTAAACAAAAATTTGGTTTGGATCATTCCCAAAAGGGTAGAAACTACAACGGCAACAACAAAAAACAGTATCAATTTCATGTATAAGTTCATGTGTGCTGTAATCTCATATCCAAGCAAATCTGTTGGTGAATAGTCTAAATCTAAAGATAAATAATCATAAAATACCTTAAAAATATCGTTAAGGAGTGGCTCAAATATTATCCACAAAAAAAGCGAAATTGATAAAAAACTAACCGCCATGTTAAATTCATTCGATTGAGGAATGTTTCCCTCTTCTCGAGCTTTTTCTAAACGTCTAGGTGTTGGATCCTCAGTTTTATCTGGATCCGCAAAAAGTTGAAGGTTTATTGAAATAGAAGGATCATTGAATTTTTTATCCATTCCATTAGTTGAAAGAATAGAGTAGTAAACTGATCTTCCCAAATCAATATCACTCCTAAGAAAAGTAAAAATCCTACCAGTATTTCTAGTGGGATACCCACCATAAAAACATTAACCTGTGGGATCAATCTAGAAACTATTCCCAAAGCAACTTTCAAAAGGATCATAAATGCAATAAACGGCATCGAAAGTTGAAGTCCTATAGTGAATACATCAAATAATTTTTGGGAAAAAACCATAAATCCGTCAGGCGCTAGAGTAAAAACCACGGGAACCTTGTTGAAAGAATCTATAATTATTGAGTATAAAATTAAAGGTCCTTTAAAGATAAAAAAAAGCAACATACTGAATAAAAATGAAAGCTCAGAAACCAAAGAAACTTCATCGCTAGTTACTGGGTCAAAAACATTTGCCATGGCAAATCCCATTTGTATACCTATCGTTTCACCTGCAAATTGAAAGGCATAAAACAAAATATTAGCAATTAATCCCACACTACTTCCAAAAACAAAATTCATTAACAAATAAAATATTATTACTAAAGGCGATGAATTTATAGGAAAAGTACCGTTAACCTCAAATAACACCAAATAAGAAATAAAGAGCGTTATAAAAACTTTTATATGAACGGGAACAAAAGTAGTACTAAAAAAAGGAATAAAAAAGGTGATTCCAGCCACTCTAGCAAAAATGAAAAAATAAACCCATAGTTGGTATGTTAAATTTTCCAACTCCAACTAAATCATCCCTAAATAATAAGTGAATAACTCGAATGAAAAATCTGATAAATTTTGCATTATCCAAGAGAACATCAAAACCAACGCTAAAAAAGTTATTATAATTTTAGGAGCAAATGTCAACGTCTGCTCGTGAAGCTGTGTAACGGCTTGAAATATACTGATAATCAATCCTACAGCCACACTTATTATTAAAATTGGAGAGACCACTTTTAGAAAGAGCATTATACCGTTTTCAAAAATCTCAATTAGTACCTCTTCACTCATGAGATCATCCTCCCACAAAACTCCTCACTAATCCACCAATTATGAGGTCCCATCCATTTACCATTACAAAAATCATTATTTTAAAAGGTAAAGAAATCAGTATCGGAGGTATCATGATCATTCCCATAGATAGCAAAATACTCGCTACCACCATATCGACTATTATAAAAGGCAAATAGAGCAATATACTCATCTTAAAGGCAATTTCTAACTCGCTTATTGCAAAAGCAGGTACCAGAATTTGAAAAGGGGTTTCCTCGATGTTATCTATCTCTATATTCATTGAAGATGAAAGCATATAGATATCATCTTCATTTTTATGTGCCACAATCTCTGAAATCATGAAATCTTTGAATTGTTGCCAACTAATTTGTATAGCTTCTTCGTAGCTAATTTCATTTTGGTTGTACGGAATAATTGCCTCTTGGTACACCCCATTAAAAACGGGAAACATTATCATTATCGTTAAAAAGAGGGCTAAAGCCAACATTACTTGATTTGGAGGCGCTTGCCTAGTACCCATAGCCTGCCTCAAAAAGCTTAACACAACAACTATTCTTGTAAAGGAAGTAAACAGCATTAAAAACCCGGGGGCTAGGGACAAAACAGTAACGATTAAAAGTATTGTCAACGTCGGGGTTAAAGTATTAACTTCTTCATTTGGATTTATTTGTATATCTACCCCTGGGAGTTGAATAGTATTTTGAGGAAAAATTAAACTAAGAGTCAGAATAAAAAGAATAAGAGTTATTATCGTTTTTACTTTTCTAATTTTTCCTCTTCCTTTCCCCTTGAAATTTTATCTTTTTTCAATATATTTGAAAAGGTTTCAAGAAATTTGGGATGTTCGTTCATAATTTCTTGAACCTCTTCTTCTTCTAATTTTCTTACTATTTCACTGGAATTAGAAGTAGCCAAAATAAGGTAATATTCTTTAAAAACTTTCAATACTCCAACGTATAAATTCCTATCCAGATAGTATTTTTTTACCATCTTAACTTCTTTGCTTTTTGGACCCTGTTTTAATGTTTTAGCCAGTATATAATAAAACACTGCAAGAAGTATGATGAGTAAAATTATGGCTACAAACCAAAACGACACATTAACTAAATTATTGGTTGGAGTTGCATAGTTAGTGGGCATTTAAACTACTCCAATTTTTGTAAAGCTTCTATAACTCTATTAGGCTGAAATGGTTTTACAATAAAATCCTTGGCTCCAGCCTGAATGGATTCTATAACCATAGCTTGTTGTCCCATTGCACTGCATACTATAATCTTTGCGCTAGGGTCTATTTTCTTAATCTCTTTTATAGCCTGAATACCGTCTTTAATGGGCATAGTTATATCCATAGTCACAAAATTTGGTTTCAGTTCTTGATACTTCTCAACCGCTTCTTGACCATTGCTAGCTTCCCCTATCACCTCATAATTTGCTTTTGTTAATATGTCTTTTAACATCATTCTCATAAATGCAGCATCATCCACTATTAAGACAGTTTTAGCCATTAAAACACCTCCGAAGACTTTAAAATTTTTACTTTTCTAACTCGGCCTCTAAGATACTTTCTAAATCAAGATATACTATCAATCTGTTTTCTATCTTTATAACGCCTTTAACTTTATCTGAATAAACTGACTCTTTTGATTGGAATTTTTCCAACTTTTCAGGATCGATGGAAAGAACGTTTTCAACTTCATCTACATACATTCCTATTTCCTCTTCATTTATTTTTAAAACAAGGATATTTTGATAAATGTGGTCTTCTGGAACTTCAATCCCTAAAATCTTAGTTAATTCTATAACGGGAACTATTCTTCCTCTTAAATTTATTAAACCAACTACGAAGTATTTTGAATTTGGGACGGGTGTTACATCAGTCTTATCAACAACACTTTCTATATTCTCTATTGGTAAAGCATATTCTTGATCCACAATTTTGAAAGAAAGAACGTCTTCCATCATAAATTTTTCCCCCTCTTTTAAAACTATTTATACTACCTTTCTAAATTCTAAAACTTGCTTTTGCGCCCCTTCGCCCCGCAGCCCGCCCCACAATAATGTCTATTAAATTTGTTATATTAGCGAAGCCACATCTAATATTAGAGCAATTCTTCCGTCTCCTAAAATTGCTCCTCCGCTAAATTCTTTAACATCTTTCAGCAGAGATCCTAATGATTTGATAACTATATCGTCTTGACCTAATAATCTATCTACAACAACACCATACTTTTTGTTCCCCAATTTGACAATAATAATATACTCGCTAGAAGAATCTTTTTTCTTTTCATAACCAAATAACTTTCTTAAACGTACTACAGGCATTACTTCCCCTCGCAAAAGGAAAACTTCTTGGCCTTGGACAATTTTTAACTCACCATCACTCAATCTTTGAGTGGTGTCAATATTGGCAATAGGTATAGCATATACTTGCTCATTTACAGTTATGAGAAGAGCTTCGATAATTGCTAAGGTAAGAGGTAACCTTATACTTATCTTTGTACCTTTTCCTTTTTTTGTTTCCAGAGAAATAGTACCCTTTAAACTCTCTATAGTACTTTTAACTACATCCATTCCAACGCCTCTACCTGATAATTCCGTAGAAACTGTTTTAGTAGAAAAACCAGGTAAAAAGACAAAATTGTATATCTCCTCTTCGCTTAATTTTGATGCTTCTGATGAACTAATCAATCCCTTATTTATAGCTGTCCGGAGTATTTCATTTACATCAAACCCTTTCCCATCATCTTCCACTTCTATGATAACTCCGTTACCTTCATGCCGAGCTGATAACTTCAAAGTGCCTGTTTCGGGTTTCCCTTTAGCCAAACGCTCGTGAGGACCTTCTATACCATGATCAAGAGAGTTCCTTAATAGATGAACCAAGGGCTCACCTATCTCGTCAACCACGGTTCTATCTAATTCTGTTTCTTCTCCTTGAATCACAAAGTTCACTTTTTTCCCCAATTCTTTTGCAAGATCTCGTACAAGCCTTGGAAATCTATTGAACACAAAAGCAACTGGAACCATTCTAATTTTCATAACAACATTCTGAAGATCTAAGGTTATTCTTGAAAGTTGAGTTAAACTTTCGTCTACTTCTTTTACATCGTACTTACTTAAAGTTTCAATAATTCTACTTCTAGCTATGACGAGCTCTGCCATTAAATTCATCAAATCATCCAATTTATTTATATCTACTCTTATACTTCTTGAAAGCTTAACTTCTTTTTTGTTATTCTCTAGACCCTCTTGTTTTGACCCTTCTTCCTCATCTTTACTCTCTTCTTCTGATCCAAAAAGATTATTCGCTGAAAATTCATCCACATAAACCGATTCTACTTCGGCAACTTTATTAACAAGTTCTGCTATTTCTCCAATGCTTTTGGAGGTAACAATCCCAAAAATTAATTCTTTATCAAAATTTTCTTTTTCTATCTCTTCTACACTGGGATAAGTATAAACTATCTCACAGCCATTATCTTCTAATTTATGATGTATTGCGTAAGCTCTTGCCTGCTTTAACTGAACACCATCCTCTAAAATAACTTTTAAAATAAAAAAGTTGAGATTATTTTCTTTGGCTCTTTTAAAAACATTCTCTAAAAGTTCCTTAGTTTCTTCGCTCATTTTAGAGTATATTTCATTATTTTGTTTGACTTGATTTTCTTCGTGTTCAGTCGTTTTGTACTTGGACGATTTAGAGGAATCAGTTGATTCCACATAAGAGTTAATTTTATCTAAAAGTTTTTCCAGTTTTTCTATACTCCCATTTCCACCTTGTTCTATATCTGTAATACTCTCTTCTAATGCGTCCGAGGCTTTAAATAAAAAATCCATCAGGTCGTTGGTTAAATCAATCTTTTTATTTCTTAATGAATCTAATACATTTTCCAATTTGTGGGAAAATTTAGCCAACGTATCAAACTCCATAGTTCCTGCCATACCTTTTAAGGTGTGAATCACTCTGAAAATATTGTTTATTATTTCTAGGTTACTTTTATCTTTTTCAAGTTCAAGTAGAAGGTCATTAAGCTCTTGAATATTTTCTTTAGATTCCTCTAAAAAAACATTTAAATATACATCATAATTCGACAATTCTATCCCCTCCTATTTCTAACTATTCTACACCCTTTTAAAGGGATTTTGATTCCGAACCAAATTTAAAATATTCCAAAAAGCAAAATAAGTGGCTCTTTTTCGAATTTCATCCCTATCCCCTGTAAAAACCTTTTTTAAGGCACCAAAATCTTCATTAGTGAGAAAACCAAACCAAACCATTCCAACCGGTTTTTCTTCACTCCCCGAACTTGGCCCTGCTATACCACTAACGGATACACAAATATCACTTTCCATGATTTTCTTCAAACCATATGCCATTTCTTTGACGGTTTCCTCGCTAACAGCTCCAAATTTTTCTATGGTTTCTTTTTTGACGTCCAATAATCTTACTTTTGATTCATTAGAATAGGTCACAACTGAACCTTTGAACACATTAGAAACACCTGGAATAGATACCAATGTATCTGAAAGCATCCCTCCGGTACATGACTCCGCAAAAGAAAGTGTTTTTGAAGACTCCATTAATGCTTCAAATAAAGTAATTTCTAAACTTTTAAAACCAATAAAATACTTACTAAATTGAGACATTATCTTTTCTAATATGGGCTCAAAATCATCATTTTTTTGCATTCTAATCCTTAAACTGGGACCTATGTATTCTTCTATTTTTGTAGAGTAATCAAAATTTTTCAAGATGACTGAAACTTCTTGCATTAACTCAGCTTCTGTTAAGCCATAAAAGTAAAGTGAATATTCTACATGATCGTTTTTCATATTACTTTTTAATTCATCATATATATGCGTATCAAAGATTGCTTTCATCTCATTATAAGGTCCTGGCAGTAAATAAATAGTGTGACCGTTAAAATGAACTTTTTGTCCTGGTGCACTTCCTACAGGATTTTGTAGTATCTCAGCATTTTTTAAAACGTAGCTTTGTTTTTTTAGGATACTTAAGTATTTCCCGGTTTTGTTGTAATAATACTTTTTTATTTTCTCAAATAATTCTTCGTTAAATACAATATCTATATTACAACTTTCAGAAACAGCTTGAACTGTCAAATCGTCCTGTGTTGGTCCCAAACCACCTGTTAGAAATATTATATCACACATCTCTAACGATTCTTCTATGGATAACTTTATCAAAGATAAATCATCTTTTACATTCGTTATTTTTAAAGTATCATATCCAACAGATTTGAGCCTTTCGGCAAGGTATTTTGAGTTTTTGTCTAATATTATACCTTCTGTTAATTCATTACCCGTCGCAATTATACAAGACTTCAATTTTGTCACTCCAATATGTTTTATCTAAACTAAATCAATATATTTTACCACAATTTTTTTCTTATTTTCACAATTTGCTAATTTTAATATTTTGGTGCTATCATTACACATTGGGGGCAAGCCCCCAAACCCCCGAACCCTTTTAAATGTAAAGAAGTAATTAAAAAGCATGGTTTGGGAGACCACCAAACCCAAACCCCCAAAACCAAAGTTCATTTTAATAAAGATTTTTTGCACAAATCAGCAAAAGGTAAACCCCTTAAGATCCCCGTGCATCATTTGCTTCGCAAATGAGAATTTGGAAATTATTTCAAAGGCATTATGAACAACGCGTTTTGCATAAGCCTGCAAAATGCTGGGTAAATGAGAATATGGAAATTGTTTCTAAGGCATTATATAGAACCATTTTGCACAAAGCTGCAAAAAAACATCGTTTGCACACTGCGGCAAACTTAAAAAAGATTTTTGCACAAATCAGCAAAAGGTAAACCCCTTAAGATCCCCGTACATCATTTGCTTCGCAAATGAGAATTTGGAAAGTTATTCAAAAACATTACAAAAGAGACCATTTTGCACAGACCAGCAAAAAGCTTTTTGCACAAGGCTGCAAAACGGGTGGGGAGCGGGGCGAAGGGGCGCTAAAACAAACAAGATCCAAGCTGTCAGGCTTTTTAAAAAGTTCCCAAAAACTTTATGATAAAAGGAGTAGACATGCAGAGAGATATAAAAAAAGAAGCAGAAAAGATCATAAATATGTTTCCACGTAGTAACTCTGAAACGGATCCTTTTAAGGTTTTAATTGAAACGGTGCTTTCTCAAAGAACAAAAGATGAAAATACTGAAAAAGCTTCTAAATCACTTTTTTCTTGCTACACAAATGTTTTTGAGATTTCTAAATTGAATCCGCAGGACCTATACGATCTAATCAAGCCAGCAGGTATGTACAAACAAAAATCAGAAAGAATTATTAATATTTCTAAAATTTTAATTGAAAAGTATAATGGGAAAGTACCTGATGAATTAGAAGAGTTGATTGAGCTTCCTGGAGTGGGAAGAAAAACCGCTAATATAGTTTTGTACGTGTCTTTTGGTAAAGAAGCACTTGCAGTTGACACGCACGTACATAGAATATCTAATAGACTCGGTTGGGTGAAAACAAAGACACCTGAAGAAACTGAAGAACAATTGAAAAAAATTATCCCGTCTGAATTGTGGGGACCTCTGAATGGTTCAATGGTGAATTTTGGTCAAAAGATTTGTAAGCCAATTTCTCCAAAGTGCGACGAATGTTTTTTGAATGAAGTCTGCCCTGCAAAACAAATATATAAAAACAAAAGCCGGTAAACTGATACCGGCTCTTATTTTTTAAAATCAAACCTTAGGGCATGATTATATTTCCTCTATTCTTACCTTTTTCTTTTTGATTCTTTGCAATGCCTGCTCTTTCTAATTGGTTTAACAATTCTGGGGGTGCGATACTAATGTTTCCTGCAGCTTCCTCTTGCTCAAGTAACTGTTTCATTTTTTCCTGATATTCTGTCATTCTCTTCTTTAAACTCTCTAAGTCATTATCGATCCATTGTATTATCCCTTTTGAGATTTCTTCGATTCTTTCATTGCTTAAATCCATCTCTTCTTCACTTAGTTCATTTAAAGCACTTAATTCCTCTTTTACGGATTCTTTCACCTTGTCTTCATCCAACAGGTTATTTTTCTTGATTAATCTTAAAGCCACATTTGTCCTAAATTTTAAATCTTCCAAAGAAATTTCTAAACTTTCCAAACGCATCATCAATGCTTGTAAAAGCTGGTCTAAAGAAACTTGCATTCGAATGCCTCCTTAAAATTTAACTTTCTTGTTTAATTATACCATAAAATCTTTCAATTAAAAAATTCAGATTTCAAATCCCTCGTCATTAATTCGTAAATAGCCGTTTTAGGATCTACACCTTCATATAATACTTGATATATTTTCGAAGCTATGGGCATTTCAATTTCTTTTTCCTTTGCGTCGTTATACACAGCTTTAGCCGTGTAAACGCCTTCCGCTACCATAACCATCTGTTCCAATATTGTTTTTAGACTCATACCTTTTGAAAGCATTTCTCCAACGTACCGATTCCTGCTATGTGAGCTAGTGCATGTTACAACAAGATCTCCAATTCCCGCTAACCCCATGAACGTTTCTTTCTTTCCTCCATAATACGTTCCATACCTAATAATTTCAACCAAAGATCGGGTAATTAGGGCAGCTTTTGTGTTATCCCATTTCCCAAATCCATCTATTATACCCGCACCTATTGCATATATATTTTTTATAGCACCACTGATTTCTACTCCTATCAAATCATTGTTAGTATACACCCTAAAAGTTTCACTGCTAAAAATTTCCTGTATATATTTGTTGACCTGATCATCTATACCACCAACTACAACTGATGTAGGTACATTTTCTGCTACTTCTTCCGCATGACTTGGACCGCTAAGAGTACAATAATTAAATCCTGATAGGTATTCCTCAAAAATTTTACTTGGTATTTTTCGGTTGTTAATTTCTATACCTTTTGATAGATTGACAAAAATAACCTCTTTATTTGTAAGAGAGCTCTTGTGAATTTTGCTTAATACCTCTGATATATGTTGAACAGGGACGGCTAAAATTACAATTTGTGCATTAGTTAAGCTTTCATTTATATCCCCTTCAACATTAATATCATTTGATGGAAGTTTTAGGGTAGGCAAATATCGGGGATTGCATCCTTCTTTTATTTCTTGTAAGAGTTTTTTATCTCTATCCCAAATTGTTACTTTTTGATCATTATCGACTAAATGCTTCGATATAGCGGTTCCCCAACTACCCGCACCCAAAACCGTTATATGAGGCATTAATTTTCCAGCTCCTTGGCGATTGTATTCACAGCTTCTTTAACAGAAGGGGTTCTGTAAGCTTTTGCTATATCGTCTAGTTTTACTAACCATCCTTCTCTCATTCTGATGACATTCACAAAGTAACTTTGAATATACCCCTCGTCTTCAGAATAAACCTTCACTAAATATTCCAAACCATCTATTTTAGTGTATACATCTTTTATAACTATAACCATGTTATTACTGGATTTTTTTAGTCCAACCAGAGATTGTAATTTATCAAAATCTACTTTCTTAATTTTTTCATGAGGCAAATCTAATTCCCCTTCTAGCAATCTTTTTATGTTTTTTTTGAACCTTTTTCGTGCTATTAATAAATACTTTTTTCTACCTTCACTTTCCCATTTTTTTTCATATCTAGTTTTGAATGGCAATTGCTGAACTTCGGCAATATTTTTTACTTCAAAGCATCCGTTGCTTGTGAATTTTTCTTCAACGTCAGAAGCATAGACAAAATCGTCGGTTGTTAAAGTTAATTCACCATCTACTTCTAATACCGACGATAATGTGTCTATGAATTTTTCGTCAAAAAGACGGTTTTTTGAATGTTTGCTTTTTGGCCATGGGCATGGGAAATTAACTATTACTTTATTAACAGAGTTATCACAAAAAAATTCCCTAAGAGCGAATTTTGCATCTTCAAGAATTATTTGTATGTTGTTTAAATTATTTTGAAAGATTTTGCTTTTTATTTTGCTACAAGAAGTTAGGGATGTTTCTATTCCTATATAATTATACTTGTTGTTCTCTTTAGCTAAATTTACTAAAAACTCTCCACCACCGAATCCAATTTCAACTATTAACTTATTACTGTTTCCAAAAACCTTATTCCATTCGATAGGATAACTTTTTACATCTTTTGTATTTATTTGATACTTTTGTAAAAAAGAATACGAATTCAAAATTTCAATACCTCCCAAAAAAGGGGGTTATAATCTTTTTGATTATAAAATTTATGGATCACTCGTTTACTGGTGAACTTTCTGGTGCCATTTCGCCTAAATATTTTTTAACCTTTAAATGTAATTTCGATTTTTTCCTTGCTGCGTAGTTTTTATGTACAGCACCATGTGATTTCGCAGTGTCAATAATTTTAAAAGACTTGCTTAATAACTGCATCAATTCTTCTCTTTCGGCATTTTCATGTATTTTCTTGTCTATTTCCTTAGAAATTTCCTTGATCCTCTTTTGATATCCGCGATTTTTTTGTCTTCTTTGTTCTGATTGTCTAACCCTTTTTTCTGCTGATTTTTTATTTGGCAATTTTTTAAATACCTCCTCAACTTTTATTTTTCGTCCTGTAACCCTTTTAAAATCAAAATCTTTTGCCTTTTAGTAAGTTACAAACCTAATGCTGCTTTCAATTCCTTAACTTTATCCAATCTCTCCCAGGGAAATTCTACATCTTTTCTCCCGAAATGTCCGTAAGCAGCAGTCTTTTGGTAAATAGGTTGTAAAAGATTTAAGTTACTAATTATAGCGGCAGGCCTAAAATCAAAAATCTCTTTTACAACTTTATATATCTTTTCTTCGTCGACTTTTGCAGTACCTTTTGTGTCAATATTTATTGAAACAGGTTGAGCAACACCAATGGCGTAAGACAGTTGAATTAAAACTTCATCTGCAGCACCGCTTGCCACCAAATTTTTGGCTACATATCTTGCCATATAAGTAGCGGATCTATCTACTTTGGTAGGATCTTTTCCTGAAAAGGCTCCTCCACCGTGTGGTGCCCAGCCACCATATGTATCAACGATTATCTTCCTTCCTGTGAGACCTGTATCAGCTTGAGGACCTCCAATCACAAATCTTCCTGTAGGATTGACAAGAATTTTTGTGTTTTTTGTAAAAAGATTTTCGGGTATCACCGGGGTTATTACATGTTCTTTTATTGCTTCTTCTAACTCTTGTCTATTTATATCAGGAGAATGCTGAGCAGAAATAAGTACAGTTTCAACGCCCACCGGGTTATTATTTTCATCGTATTCTACCGTTACTTGGGTTTTACCATCAGGCCTTAAAAAATCTAAAGTATTAGATTTTCGAACATCAGCCAATCTTTTTGCAAGTCTGTGAGCTAATAGAATAGGTAAAGGCATATAAGCATCAGTTTCGTTTGTGGCATATCCAAACATAATGCCCTGGTCTCCTGCTCCTATCTTCTCAAAAGGATCTTCCTTTTCTTTTGATTTAACTTCGAAGGATCTGTCAACCCCTAGGGCTATATCAGGTGATTGCTCTTCAATAGAAGTAATTACAGCACATGTTTCGCCATCAAATCCAAATTTAGCTCTGTTATAACCTATATCTAAAATAGTATTCCTGACAAGCGTTGGAACATCTATATATGCTGAGGTTCTAACTTCACCTGTAACTACAACTAGCCCCCTTGTCACCAAAGTTTCCACAGCACATCGGGCATTCATCTTATTTTCTTCAGGTTCTTTTTCCAGTATAGCATCAAGTATAGTATCAGAAATTTGATCACAGATTTTATCTGGGTGACCTTCAGTTACACTTTCACTGGTAAAGAGCATTTTTTTCACTTTTTAGCCTCCTTAATTTCTTCGAGTTTTTCGACGGATTACAGATTATCTTTAGAATTCCACGAGCTATATTATATCAAAAAAATCAAATTTCTCAAGTGAATAAAACTCTTACATTGTTAAATTTTAAAAATAGAATTAACATTTCCTATGGTTTTATGAATTTCAATTTATAAACTTTTTCGTTACCCCATATGTCTTCTAAAACGATTTCTCCATTTAATGTCGTAGATGTTCCATATGAAAATGCAGAAAAGTCATTGATAACTATTGGAGATAAATATTCATCAGAGTACATTTTCAACCAATATATGGAAGATGTAGAACCATATCCAAATACAGCATCGGCTTTATATATTTCGGATTCTTTGATCTGACTAAAATCCAACTTATAAGTTAAAATCCCATTGATATACATCGATACTTTTTTAGGAAGAATAGTGGAGTTATTTCCTAATTTTTCTCTTACTCTAATGTCTATCCGGGGGTAGTTACCTGTGTACTCTACAACGGTTTCTCCATTTTCTGTAACCTCAAAATACTTATTATTGGATCTAATGTTCATTAATTCCAAAGATTTATCCCTTTGTTCATGATATTCTAAAAACTCAAGGGGATCGTAATTGACGAATTCATCTCCGGTTTGTTTTAAAACCTCAAAATGTAGGTGTGGAGCAATAGCTTCCCCTGTATCTCCTGAATAGGCTATAATCTCATTTAAGTTTATTGGAATTTCATCTTTAGGAAATATAATTTCTATCTTTTGATTTCCAAACTCGTTTTGAACTAATTGGGTATATTTAGATATTTTATCAGAGAAAACACTTAAGTGGGCATAACCACTAATTAAATCGGAGTCTTCATGGTATAAAAATATTGCATTACCGTAGAGAGGATCATTTAGCCATATCTTATATAGAGAACCTTCAGCTGCCGCATAAACAGTCTCTCCCTTTCTGTTAAAAGTAGAAAAATCTACTCCTAAATGAAAATGCGGATCCACGCCAGTATCTCTGTATTCACCAAAGGAAGCTGTTATGTATGAGTTTTTTATAGGTGGCTGAAATAGTTGAGAAATGGAAAAAACAGAAAATATTAGTATATACAAAAATATCAAAAAAGTTTTTTTCAAATTAATTCCCTCCAACATTTTCATAACATTATTTTGTAAAAATACTAGAAAACTACCCCTTCTTAAATGGGGGTAGTTTTTCTTTCTACTCATCTTTAGACGGTGGTTCTTGGAAAAGTTTAATATATTTCGAAGGTACCATCATTTTTACGGCATGTTTATAAACCAGTGATTGTTCACCGTTTTTTTCCAACAAAACAGTATAATCATCAAAAGATCTCACCACTCCACTTGTTTGAAATCCCCCTTCTAAATAGATTTTTACTTCTATCTTGTTAATCCTCAAAATATTCAAAAATCGGTCTTGTAAATTGAACTTTTCTGCCATGTTATCACCCCTCGCACAAGAAATTAAATAAATTCACTTAATATTTGATCTACTACCTCTTCTTGACTTGTTTTACTCAAATTGATCCACTTTGCACCTTCTATCTTACGAAAGTATATTATCTGTCTTCTGGCATAGTTACGAGTGTTTACTTTTATTTGGTGAACCATTTCATTAAAATCGATTTTCCCATATAAATATTGTACCACTTCTTTATAACCTATGGTGTTTAAAGCGTTAAGAGTTGTAGAATACCCTAAAGACAAGAGATTTCGCACCTCTTCTATCAAACCTTCATCGATCATTTGATGAACTCTTTTGTTAATCCTTTCGTGCAATTCTTGCCTTTCTCTATCTAGTACTATTATATGGTAATCAAAAGAATTTTCGTCTTGCCTATTTTCTTTTACAATTTCACCCATTTTTATACCTGTTATAACATAAATCTCTATGGCCCTAATGATCCTTTTCAAGTCGTTTGGATGAATCTTTTGAGCTCTTTGTGGATCCAAATCTACCAAAATCTTTCTTAAAACACCAGGATTATTTGTTTCTAATTTTCTTAAATAAGTCCTTAAACCATAGTCGGATTTTACATTCAAAAAACCTTTCCTCAGAGCATCAAGGTATAGGCCTGTCCCGCCGACTAAAACTGGTGTATTTCCTCTATTTAGTACTTCACCGATTTTTTTCTCTGCCAATTTTTTATAATCAAAAGCTGTAAAATGGGTCCGTGGATCTACTGAACCATACAAGTGATGTGGGACCAATTTTTTTGTTTCTTCATCAGGCATAGCGGTACCAATTATAAGATGGCTATAAATTTGTCTCGAATCCATACAAATTATTTCACCATTAATTCTTCTGGCTATCTCAATGGATATTTCTGTTTTTCCAACAGCCGTAGGACCTGCTATAACTAAAACTTTATTCACTTTTCAATCACTCCGAAAAATACTCCGCTTTTTTTACTTCCGATTTTTTTATCGAAACTGTATAAATCCCATACACTGTCGTTAGAACGTGCTTTGATTACTACTTTTTTCTTAGCAATTTTAATCATCTTTTCTAAATCTTCTCGTGTTATTTTATCGTATCGGGCAAACTTCCTTAAAGGATTGATAGAGCTTGATTTGTATTGAGGATTCTCGAACATAGGATCACAATAAACAACATCGTAACTTCCTTCTTTTTGCTCGTCTAAAAAAATTTTATAATCAGAATTGATCACTTCGATTTTTTTGAAGCTTCTTTCATCCAATTTTCTTTGTAGTCATAGTTTGTTATATTCTCTGCAACAACCGCATATATAGGAAAAGAAGCCTCTAAGCCCACTACTTTTTCACAAAAATATGACAGTAGTAAGGCATCACTTCCAAGGCCAAGGGTTAAATCAAGTATAATATCGTTTTTCTTCGGAGATACTGCGTTTATTAAATGATCGATTCCATTTTTTAAATAATTGTTTAACCTTATTTTGGAAACAGAAGGATGGAAAAATAATTTTCCATCCTCCCATTGAAAGTTCAGCGATAGCTTCTTATCTATTACAAAATAAAAATCCCCTTCGTTCATTCGGAGCTTATTTCTTTCTAAGTAAACACCACCGTATTTGTTGGCTAATTGCAACGCTTTTTCTACTTGTTTTTTATTTGGCTTATGGGAAGTTGTAAAGATCCATTTGGTGGAATTCTTCACCATCAATTATAACTCCTTTATCAGCTAATCTATTTTTTAAGTCCAAAAGGATTTGGTTTCTCTTCAAAATTTCATCATTCAGTTCTTTTTTTCTTTTTTCGATTTCATTGTATTGATCTTTTAAGTTGTAATACAAATCTATTTGTCTATATATTTGGAAAGAAACGAACCCCAATATAAATATTAAAGCGCTTAATAATAACAGTCGCAAAATGTTAGAAATATTTGGTTTTTTACGATCGAGCACCTGCTTTTTCTTATTTTTACTACTATCTAACTCAATAAAAGGAATTGCTCTCACTTCCTAACTGAACCTTATGTTATCCTTTCAAACCGGTTCTTGCGATACCTTCTATGAAATATCTTTGCAAGAATATAAACAATATCACTATAGGTATCATAGTAAAAGTGGATGCCGCCATTAAAAGATTGTAAATCTCTCCCGCGTCGGTTCTAAAATTTTGTAATCCCACTGAAAGTGTTCTCATTTCAGGACTTTTAGTGACGATCAAAACCCATAAAAAGGCGTTCCAACTCCCTACAAATTTTAGTAGCGCCCCAGTTAAAATCGCAGGTCTACTAAGAGGAACCATCACGGTCCATAAAAATCGCCAACTTGAAGATCCGTCTATCTTAGCTGCGTCCCATAACTCGTTGGGTACCGTCATAAACTGCTGCCTGATCAAAAATATAGCAAAAACACTAATCACCCACGGAACGATCAGAGCATAGTAACTGTCTATCCAAGAAAATTTACTAATAGTTATATAATTGGGTACTAACAAAACCTCGCCTGGTATCATCATAGTCGCTAAAAAAGTTATAAAAATAAAATCCTTTCCCCAAAAATTAAGTTTTGAAAATGCAAAAGCAGCCATCGAGGCGAATATTATTTCTAAAACAGTGGTAACCAGAGAAACGAAAACCGTATTTATGTAGTACCGAGAAAATGGAGCTCCGTTCCATGCGTCCACATAATTTTGAAAAATATTACCTAATACCTGATTAAAAGAATATTCAACCTTTCCAGAAGGTACATCATCAAGCAACCAGATCGACGGTACATTTACTGTGTACAATTCAATATTTGAATTGTTTTTGTACAAAATTTTATCAACAAACGCCGGTGCGCTTACAATAGTTGCTTTGGAGATCGTATCAATGAAAAACCTATCGAAATCTTTTAATATTTTATCATATTCTGCCCTTTTTTCCAATATCCTCCCAAACTCTTCTTCCTTACCTTGAATGTGTTCTATTAAAAAATTGTAATCAGATTCTGAGAGTACCGTCTTAGCTTGCTCAAGATTAGCCTGGTTCTGCGATAAAGTTCTAATAATGTTTGTGTATTTTGAAAGGTTTCTAGGGTCATCTATTAAAGAATTACTTACATCATTTACGAAATCGTTCTCAAGATATGAAACGACTTCTTGATTCAAATTCTCAATATTTTTCTCGTCAGCCAATGAAATCACAATTTGTTTAAATGACTCTGGATATGCTGTTTGCTGGATACCTTCGATGATATTCTGATACTTTGTTTCTTTCGTAGGAACGTCAAATATTATGTTTACATCTTCAAATGTTATATTTTGTTCCTCACCATATTTTTCGTTAAAATACATAAAGAAAGTTAAAGTGTTGATATCTTTCATAATGGGTTCGTAAATATTTCTTTGAATCAAAGTATTGGTGTTAGATAGGATTTCATCTTCAAAAGTTTGAATCTCCGATAAAAAATCGGCAAGTAAATTGATTAATTGTTCTACCTCACTTTGGCTAATTATTCTCAATTCTGCTGGATAAGAAGACAATTTTGAATTCAATTCGTCGGCTTTCAATTTTATCGTTCCCAAATAATCTGAAAATATTTCTTTACTTCTTGTAATACTTTCTATTTGACTTTCTGTCATATTTGGGTTCGTTCTAAAATACGGCAAGATGTTGATAGTTCTTTCGAGCGTTATATCTATAAAATTCTGAACTTTGCTTATACTTTGTTGTATCCTTCTTATAGTAGTGGTCTGTTTAAAATAACCATCTTCTTGGGAAAAAAGAGTAAAATAAATACTTTCAAACGTTTCAAGAGAATAATCTTCTACAGCAAATAAGCTTGATAAATCTTCTCTTAATTCAATATTTGAAATATAATCGTAGATATCAGACATCATATAATCGACACTTGCTTGATCTGTATAATTTATCTCGTTAAAAGAGAGTTGTACCCTTCCCCTGCTTACATAGTCCCCGTCTATTTCATAGACCATTTTGTAAGGGTTGTAACTCTCTTGGGCTGATAAAGTTCTAAATTCAGCTAAACTTAAGCCTGTCCGTGGGGAAGGCTTTGAAGGGGTTAATTTTAAATTTAAACCCCATTCACTCTGAAAATTTTTTGTTGTCCATGTTGGAGGCCACATGTTGATTTCACTACTTGTTTTCAAAGAGGTCATTATCATCCATGCAAAAGGCAAGAGCATAACTATGGCGCCACCCGCTAACAATAAGTAAACTATCAAAGTCCAAAGTGTTTTAATAAACTTTGAATAATTCAAGTATAATTTCCTCCTTTAGGATTCATAATGTATTCTACTTCTGCTACTTCTCATCTGAAGGATTGTAAACAATAGAATAATCCCAAAAAGTACGTAAGCAGCAGCACTAGCTCTTCCCATCCTTTGTTGAACGTAGAACATATCATACACATAGTAAACCATTGTCATCCCACTGTTGTTGTAAGGTCCAGGCATACCTACATAGAGTATGAAAATCTCATCGAAGACTTTAAATGCCCCGATCATAGCAACTATGATTATAAAGTAAGTTGTGGGAGATAATAAAGGTAAGGTAATAAACTGAAATTTTTGAAAAGGCGTGGCTCCATCAACTTCAGCAGCTTCGTAGTAGGCTTTATCAATATTTTGCAGGCCTGCCAAAAAGATGATCGCGTAATAGCCTACCATTTTCCATATAGAAATTATAGCAACAGTAGGAATCGTAAACTTCTGATCTTTAAGCCATGGAGTTTTTGAAAAACCTATTTGAGTTAAAATATAATTTAATAAACCATTGTCGTTGAAAATCCATTGCCAAACTAGAGAAATTGCCACTACACTTGTTACAAAAGGAATAAAATAAACCGTTCTAAAAAAAGTCTTGCCATATAATTTTCTATTCAACAATAAGGCAATTAACAAAGCAAACAGAATAGTAATCGGCGTGGAAAGAAGGACATAATAAGTCGTATTCCATATTGCTTTGATGAACAACGACTGTTCCTTTGCTAAGCTCAAAAACCTTATAATTTCGGGGACTCCCAACGAGTAAAAGGCTATCCATAATCCGATGAACGTGATTATTCGAAGAAAAATTTTATTGGACATTTGATCGGCAAAGTGTAAAGATAATAAAATCGTGTATACCACAACGAGAACTAAGGCGCTCACTACATTAAGATACTGTATTGAATTAATAGTTAACAAAGAAATTATTCCCAATATACTCATACAAACAATTAAATATTTTTGCCGAGGGGTTTTTATCTTTTTTAGGTCAAAGATCAAATGAATGATAAAAATAGCTGTCATAAAGATTAGAAGTGTATTGAAAAATGCTTCGTTGAATGTTATATTCACAGGTTGATTTAACTTAAATAATTCTATATAATTCTGAAACCCAATGAAAATTGGATTACCTTGATTTTGGAAATCCCACTTAAAAAAACTCAGATAGAAAGAATAAAAAATAGGCCAAAAAACAAATATCCCTAGAATCACAAAAGAAGGTAATAGATACAAATAAGCTGAAATGCTTTCTTTAACTTTCCTGTACTTAACAGGTTTTAAATATCTTTTCGATAACATTCTGACTACAAGCAAGGATAAGACGATCAATAAAACATAAAAAATGATGGCGTATTCCGCTTTTAACAATATTTTCTGCCTCCCGCTGTTTAGTTAAATCTAGTTGTACCTTTGGTATATTTCGACTAACTTTTTCAACGTTTGTTCAAAAGGCGCTTTTTCTTCTATTCTCTGTGTTAAAAAATTATTTATATTTTCTATTTCTTCCAAAGCAATATCTACTTTTTTATTGCTTCCCTTCTTATACGCACCAACTTCGATTAAATCCTTGGAATTCATATAACTTGCGTAAATATCTCTAATAAACATTGCTGCTTTAAGGTGTTTTTCATCTACTACTTCTTTCATCAACCTACTTACACTGGAAAGGATATCTATTGGGGGATAATGCGAAGAATCTGCGAGGCTTCTTGAAAGAACAATATGACCATCGACTATACTTCTTACAGCGTCACCAATTGGATCGTTCATATCATCGGCTTCAACCAGTACGGTGTAGATAGCGGTCATACTTCCTTTTTGTGAGTTACCAGCTCTTTCTAAAATCTTTGGCATATTTGCAAAGACGCTGGGTGTGTATCCTCTGGTGGTTGGTGGTTCACCTATGGAAAGTCCAATCTCTCTTTGAGCCATAGCCCATCTAGTGATTGAATCGACCATCATTAAAACATTGTAACCTAAATCTCTAAAATACTCTGCGATAGTGGTGGCTGTGTAAAGAGCTTTTACTCTTAGTAGAGCAGGTGAGTCTGAAGTTGAAACTATCAAAACAGATTTTTTCAATCCTTCTTCCCCAAGATCTTTTTCAATAAAATCTTTAACTTCTCTTCCCCTCTCTCCTATCAACCCAATGACGTTAATATCTGCTTCGGTATTCCTGGCTATCATTCCCAGTAAGGTACTTTTTCCTACACCGCTTCCTGCCATTATTCCAATTCTTTGACCTTTACCAAGGGTTAAAAAAGCATCGATTGCCCTTACTCCTACAGATAAAGGTTCTTTAATTCTGTTTCTTAAAAGAGGGTTGGGGGCAGATCTATATATACTTTTACTTTCGTAACTCTTTACTTTTGAACCATCCATTGATCTTCCTAAACCATCTAACACATGTCCTAAGAGTTCTGAGCTAATTTTCACATTGATTTTACTATCTACTCTTTCTACCGGCGCCCCCACATAGATACCACTTACATCCTCTAATGGCATTAAAAGCACTTTGTTATCGGAAAAACCTACGGTTTCTGCAAAAATCTTTGAACCATCTTTCAATTTTATCCTACATAGATCCCCCAAAGCCACACTGGGACCAATTGATTCAATAGTAACACCTACTATCCTACTAATTTTACCTTCTAGTTCAAATAAAGGTCTATTTTTTAATTTATCAGTAAAATAAGCTAAAGATGAAGAAAAATCATTTATTTGCATTTATAGCTTCCTCCACCATGTTCAAAATATCTTCAAAAAATGTTTGAGGAGTTAGGTCGAATATTCCTTGATCTGTTTCCAAAACTATTTGATTATCTTGTAAAGAAGGGTCTTCAACTATATAAAAAAAATCAGAAAACCTGTCTCTTATTAAATTTGCGTATTCTTTATTGAAAGAAGGACTTAGTTTAATTTTAGAATTTTTCATTGATGAAAGCTTCTTTTCAAAATTTTGAAAAATAATTTCTACCCACTGAGGAAAATCAAACTTTTCTTTAAAATATCTTTCGACGACAGCCTTGATAGTGTTTTCACAGAAATTTAAACTCTGCTGTGACAACTCTTTGATATAAATATCATACTCTTTTGAAATCCTTTGAATTTGGGCTCTAACCTTTTTCAGTTCTTCTTCGAGCGTCTTCTTCCTCTCTTCTACGTATTTAATTTGATCTTCCTTTAATCTTTTAGCTTCTAATTCTGCATTTTCAATGATTTTTTGACTCGTAATTTTTGCGTTTTCAATTATCTTTTGAGCTTCTTTTTGGGCATCTGACTCAATAGCCTCTTTTAATTTGTCTTTTTCTCTTTTATTTTCTTCATATTGTGTTTGTTCTATTTCTTCTACGGATAATTCGAAGGTTTTATCTAAAACAACGAATTTATTATTTACGATTCTTTTATTCAATCAATTCTTCACCTGCCCCGCCACCAGCTATAATAATTTCACCAGACTCTTCAAGTTTTCTGATTACATTGATGATTCTCTGCTGTGCCTCATCTACATCCCTGACTCTAACAGGTCCCATAAAATCCAATTCTTCTTTTATAATCTGTGAAGCCCTTTTAGACATGTTTTTAAAGATGGTATTTTTAACTTCTTCGCTAGAACCTTTTAATGCAATTGTTAAATCCTTGCTATCTACCTCACGAAGTATTCTTTGTATTGATCTATCGTCCAACTTGACAATATCTTCAAAAACAAACATTCTTCTTCTAATTTCATCCGACAGTTTGGGGTCTCTTTCTGAAAGCTTTTCAAATATATTATTGCTGACCGCTCTATCGATGTTATTCATTATTTCCGCGGTGATATCGATCCCGCCAACCTGAGAAAAAGTTTGAACGGTGAAGGCAGAAAGACGATCCTTTAGCCTACTTTCTATCTCTTTTACGATATCCGGATTGGCAGAATCCATTGTAGAAATTCTTTTTATCACGTCTAGTTGTAAAGATTCAGGTAGTTCAGAAATAACTTGAGAAGCTGCTTGAGGTGGAAGATAACATAATATAAGTGCTACTGTCTGTGGATGTTCATTTTGTAACACATTAACCATCTGTGAAACATCCACTTTTCTTAAAAATTCAAAAGGTTTAACCTGCAAATTAGAAACCAATCTGTCTATTATATCTATGGCTTTTTCTGGTCCAAAAGTTTTTTCCAGAAGATTTCTTGCATATTCAACGCCACCAGTGTTGATGTAATCTTTTGCTTTTATGTATTCTCCAAATTCATCCATAACTGCCTGTTTTGTTTTTTCATCAATCTTGTCCAAATTTGCTATTTCTAAAGTTAACTGTTCTACTTCTTCTTCGTCTAGCTTTTTTAATATTTTACTTGCCCTTTCTGGACCTAAGAGTACCAATAATATAGCGGATTTTTTTAAGCCATCTAATTCTTTACCCTTTTCAGCCATTTAAAGCAACCCCTTTTGACAATTAACGAGTTTTAAGCCAAGATTTAATGATATCCGCGACCTCATCTGGATTATTTTCCGCTAAAGCAGCAATCTCCCTAAATCTCTCTTGTTCAGGTGAAACTTCTTCAACCTCAACACCTCTTTCTTTCATCGCTTCTTCAACTCTTGATTCTAATTGCCGCTTTCTTTCTTCAACGAGTTGTGAAGCCTTTCTAACTCTGCGAGCCCTCGCAATTAGGATGACAAGCATCATAACGAATGCGATCACAATTATAGCAATTACAATATTAGTGATTCTTTGTCTTCTGAGTTGTAATTGATATTCAATATCTGCTCTCATCGCTTCCAAATCTCTATTGAACTGTATATCAACTAAAGAGATATTATCTTCAGGTGTGCCAATAGCCGTAGCAACAGCTGTTTTAATTTGAGACCTCAGCTCTTGACTATCGCCTACTTTACTGTTTTGGAAATCAATAAAAAGTGTTATGCTTTTATTAGAAATTTCTCCATTTTTATCTTCAATAGTTCTTGTATAAATCTCATTTACATCGTAGTTGGTTATCACATCTGAGCTGCTGTAATAATTTCCTGTACTCGTAGGCGTTTGATAAGTATACGGGGGGATGTTGGAATCAACACCAGGTACACCACCAGAGGTTGGAGAAGAACTACTCTGTTCAGTCTTAGTCTGTTGACTTAAAATTATTCCATTTTCATCTACAACCGGTTCGACCATTCTTTGCTCTTCTTCTATTTTTTGCCAATTTAACTCTATCTCGGGAACCACAACAACATTCCCCAAACCAAAGACTGATTGTAAACCGCTTTCTACTTTTTCTTTATAATATCTCTCAATCTCAGCTTTTAACTTAAATTTAGTATCGGCACTTCCAATATCTTCTCCCAAAGCAATCTGAGCGCTTAAATCGTTCGAAAAATTATCCACTACTTTTATGTTCTCAGGTTGCAACCCAGCAACTGCTCCAGCAACTAAATTAATTATCCCTTTAATTTGGCTTGAAGTTACGCTCGCCCCAGGATTCAACACTAACAAAACAGATGCAGAAGGTTTTGGACTTTCACCAACTTGATAGTAAGTTCTTGGAGGAATAACCAAATGAACACGAGCACTTTGTACCGAGTCCATAGAAGCTATACTCCTAGACAGCTCACCTTCCAAAGCGATTTGATAGTTGACCTGCTTATCGTAACTGGTGGCTCCAAAGCTTGATTTTGAAGAAGTTCATAACCTTGAAGATTGTAGCCCAACGAACCCTCGCTGGCTAATCTCATTCTCAACTCTGACACATTCTGATTTGCAACGTAAATATTCCCAAAATCATCTACTTTGTATTCTACACCTATTTCTTCCAATTTTGTTACAATATTACCCGCATTTGCTTGATCTAAACCTCCAATAAAAAATTCATAATTTTTCCTTGAAAGCAATATTGAAAAAAATACTATCAACGCAACGACAGTAATTAACAAAACTATATAGTTTCGTTTTTTTCTATTTTCTAGATTTTTCCACCAGTCTCTTATTTGTTGCAAATACTTTTCCATAGGGACATCCCTTCCTGAGGCATTTTTTAAAAGGCCAATCTAAAACCTAGATTTATAGAAGTTTGGTAAATTTCGTAACCCATAAAAAGGTCTAAGTTGTAAATTGAAAAATAACTGGAAAGCAATAAAGTATCAGCATTAATTAATATTTTTGTGGTCCAGTTATCAGTTAATTCGTGTTTGTAAATTAACTCAGGATTTTCAGGCCCTTTAAGAATAAAATTTTGCCACGGTAAACCCACTCGCAAAACGATATCTTCTGGAATGGTTTTACCTTCTATTCCAAAGCCTAAATTCGTTCTAGGCACATACAAAAAGGTATATCCGCAATCTGTTTTTATATTTGCAAAATCAGATTCTTGGATTTGTTTTAGTGGAAGTTCTAAACCAACATTTCCGTATATTTCAAATTTTCTATATGCAAGTCCGGCTTTAAAATCCGTATTTATTCTGTCTTCTTCACCTTCTGGAAAATAAAATACTCTACCTCCTATAAAATAAGGTGAATATATTTTTGAGTTAGAATAATTTTGTTGGGCTCTTTTTACCTTCTCGTAGTATGCTTCACCACCAGGAGACACTTTCCCTGCCATAACAGCGGTAGGTCCATCATGGTATGCTATAATCTGCAACCTTTCGTCATCAAAAAGACGTCGAAGATACCCATGGTATTCTAATGCGCCTTTTAAATTGTCATACGGATCAAATAAATTATAAACGTGTAAATCTACCCCGGTTGGATTTTTCAATTGAAGTAGCCCCATCGCTTTAGAAGATGAAATAGCATGGGTATAATTAGATGATTCTACAACCATTTGGCCACCTATCAAAGTCCGCGGCTGAGACCACACACTTTCTAGCAATTTATTAGAATCCATTATCGGATATTTGTTAATCGAATAGAACTCAATTCCAAATTCTCCGTTGGAATTAGAATTGTATTCAAAATAGGTATTCGGTTTCATAAAAAAGTAATCGTAAACTTCATAATAAGAAAAGAACAAAATTGGCAAAAATATAAAAATTGCCAACAAAACAAAAGACTTCAAAAGATCACCTTCTAAAAGATATCTACTAGGTCCATGATGATCTCAGCTATATTTTCGCCTGTTTTTTCTGCAATCTTCAAAACTTCTTCTGCACTAACTTCTTTCAATTGCTCAGGAACAGCTTTATCAGTTATAGCGGTGATACCCAAAATCTCCATACCAGCATGTTTTGCAACTATAGCCTCTGGTACAGTCGACATCCCGACCAAATCGGAGCCAAAATTTCTCATCATAGCCATTTCAGCAGGTGTTTCAAATGTAGGACCGCTTAAACCTAAATATACACCAGAATATACTCTAATATTAAGTTTTTTAGCAGATTTAAAGGCTTCTTGCACCAAGGATTTCGAGTAAACTTCCGTCATATCTGGAAATCTAGGACCCCAATCATCGAAATTTGGTCCAATCAAGGGGTTGTCACCAAAAAAGTTGATGTGATCCGTGATTATACACGGTACACCCACTTCAAAATCAGGATTTAATGTTCCTGCTGCGTTAGTCAATACAAGAGTTTCAATACCTAATTCTTGCATTACACGTATTGGAAAAGTGACCTCTTTCATAGTGTACCCTTCGTAGTAATGAAATCTTCCATTCATAAGTAACGTATCTTTACCCTTTAAACTCCCTATCATTAATTCGCCTTTATGGCCTGGAGCGGTAGAACGGGGGAAGTTAGGAATATCAGAATAAGGGATTGCAAGGGCATCTTCTAAATTTTGTGAAATTTTCCCTAATCCAGACCCTAAAACGATCGCAATTCTGGGCTTTTTCGTGGTTTTTTCTTGAATATACTTAGCTGCTTCTCTCACTTTTGATACGTACTGTTCAATATCCATGTAATATTAGCCTCCTTATTCTATATATCCAATGTAAGGTAAATTTCTATATTTTTCATTGTAATCCAATCCGTACCCTACTATAAATTTATCTCCAATTTCAAAACCAGGAAATCTTACTTGAATTCCATGCTCGTGAATTGTTTTTAAAACAATAGATGTAATTTCTAAAGAGGAAGGATTTTGCATCTCTAAATATTTTACTATATATTTTAATGTATTCCCAGTATCCACGATGTCTTCGACTATTAAAACATGTTTATTTTCAAGAGGCTCATCAAGCCAACTTTTTACCTTTACTTTTCCCGTGGTTATATCCCCAGAATAACTAGATACCTGTATAAAATTATAATTAACGTTCAAATGTATCTTTTTTACCAAATCACTAAAGAAATTGACGGATCCTTTTAAGACACATACCGCGACAATTTCATCCGTTATATTTTTATAATAATCATCTATTTGCTTAGCCAAATCTTCAACCTTTTTTTGAATTTCCTCCTCTGAAATAAGGACTTTTAATGACATTATATACCTCCCCATAGAAATAAAAAATTACTCTCTTTATATCTTATTCTTTTAAAAACCAAAACTTCCCCCAAAAAATTCATTCTAAGAAATATTATAAGTTATTATGAGTTATTTTGTGGATCTAAGTCCAACAAATATATTGTATCATAAGTAAAGACCATTTGCTCCCTTACTTAAAGATTATAACACAATTAATTCGCCAGAGTTTATTTTTCTTATCTCACCGTTATTGTCTATTATTTCCAAATAATCTGACTGAATTTCGTTTACTGTGCCGTAAATATTTCCATTATTTTCAACTGATACTTGGACCTTATCCCCTACTTTCACATTCAAATGATTCAACCACATTTTTGTAATGGATGAAATTGCTTTAGGTTTGAAATATTTTAGATAATACCTATGATAAGCAACATGGTTTAGTTCATTTAAAAGTTTCCTCAAAGGAATTTCTTTCCCAATAACATCTTTTAAAGCAATTGAGTTGTTGGAAACTTTTTCAGGTAATTCATTGTTAACGTTTATTCCTACTCCCACTATAACGCAACTTGGTGTACCATCCTCATAAACGCTCTCTCCCAAAATTCCGCACACCTTTTTAGAATTAAGCAAAATATCGTTAGGCCATTTAATGATGGGATCCAACTTATATTTTTTTTTCAAGACATTATAAATCACCAAAGAATACATTCTCAAATAAAAATAAGGAATCAAAGGCCTTTTACGGGGCTTGAATAACACAGAAAACCATAAACCTCCCAAAGGAGAATACCACCTTTTGTTATTCCTCCCGTAACCTTCTGTTTGTTCTAAAGCCCAAACAACAGTTTCTGATGGTAGTTCACGCCAGTGTTTTTTGATATAGTTGTTCGTTGAATCAATTTTATCTAGAAGAATCAAATTATCACCTATCATTTTAGCAGACTTTTCCTCCTCTTAAAAACTTTAATATATCAATATGATATAATATATGGTTGATCAAAGGCAAACTCTTATCAAAATTTGTAAAGGGAGATACTTTCAGTGAATTCTTTTTTTATTACAAATTTAATAGGTGAAAGAAAAGAACGCATAAAAAAAATAGAATTTATACTCGTTATCGCTTACGTTTCATTGGCAATTTTTGGATTTTTATCTGTTAAGAGTGCTGTAATCAACAGTCCTTTAGAAGGCATAGAAAATCAACAATTAATGTGGATCATTCTAGGGATAGCTTTTTTTGCCATTAGCATTTTTATTCCAGAAAGGTTTATTAAGAAATATACCCCTATTCTATTTTATTTAGTAATTCTTGCCTTGGTTTTAGTACTATTCACCACACCAATTAGTGGGGCTAAAAGATGGATAAGGCTGGGACCTGTGGGTTTTCAACCATCTGAAATATTTAAGCTGGCATTGTTATTATATCTTAGTTATGTTCTTTCTCAAAATGATAATAAAAAGTTTTATTTTGCATCAATAATGATTTTTTTATCTGCAGGGTTGATATACCAAGAACCGGATTTTAGCACTTCTATTATAGTACTATTCACCTGGTTTGTACTAGTTTTTGTTTCAGGAAGGTTCGAAAAATTATGGCAGTATTCCTTAGGATTAGCTTTGATTGGCAGTCCTATAATTTTTTATAACCTCCAAGAATACCAAAAAGGTAGGATAATAGGGTTTCTCTTTCCTCAAACCTACTCTCTAAGTTATTATTATAACACCGCTCAAGCGATAAAAGCTATAGGTTCTGGAGGTTTGCTAGGGGAAGGATACATGAATGGATACATGAATTTGAGTGGATTCGTACCTGAAAGTCATACGGATTTTATACTTTCCGTTATTGGAGAAGAGTTTGGATTTTTGGGGGTAAGTTTTATTCTAATACTTTATTCGGCAATACTTTGGAGACTATACGAAGGATACAAAAAAAGCGATGACCTATTTTGGAAGTATTTTTATGTTGGATCTGCATTTTTGATCTTTTTCCATATTTTTCAAAATATTGGAATGAATCTTGGCATGTTGCCAGTTACAGGCATCCCTCTGCCTTTATTATCAAATGGTGGCTCTTCTTTTGTTACTTTTTCTATAATACTAGGGGTTGCAACAAAAGGTTTAATGATAGAAAAAAACATCACGAGGTGATTCAAAAATGAAAATCGTAGAAACTCTACCAAACATCAGTGAAGGGAAAAACAAAGAATTAATCAACCGAATCAAAGACCTTTCTGAGAATTTTGATAAGATTTGGTTTATTTCTTGTAAAAGTGATGAGTACTTCAATAGAAGCTTCATCAGTGTTGTAGGTGAATTAAACGAAATAGAGACTTTCTTATTCGAAATGGTGAAAATATGCGTGGCAAATATAGATCTCAGAAATCATAGTGGGTATCATCCAAGAATAGGTGCCGTAGATGTCATCCCGATTGTACCGCTAATATCTACAACCTTTGATGAGGCGGATAATCTTGTAAAAAGATTAGCAAAAAAAATCTCTGAAAGTTTTGAATTGCCTATATATCTATACGAAAAATCAGCCAGAAACGATTATCGTAGAAATATTAACACCTTAAGAAAAGGTGAATTTGAATTCTTAGCAAAAAAAATGTCTTTCCCTGAATGGGAACCAGACTTTGGTCCAAATCATCCTCATCCCACTGCAGGAGCAACTATTATGGGGGTTAGAGATTTTCTAATATCTTTGGAATTCCATATTAACACCTCAGACAGATGGCTAGCAGAACAAATAAAACAAGAAATAAGTTTGAATTTACCCGCCAGTGTATTTTTAGAAAGAAAACAAAACGGTAAATTCAGTCTCACTCTAAATGCAAAAGAAGGGGATGTATCACTCTATTTGCTCTACAGCAAAGTTAAAACGATAATAGAACATTTTGGCAGCGAAATAGAAAAAGTAACTCTCCCATCTCCTTTAACGGGAAAATTGTTTTTACATTCGTTTAAAAACTTAATCGGTAACTTGGATGGAGAATTATTTACAATAGAAGAAAAATTGCTAACCGAATCACAGATCACCAAAACAAAACATATTTCAAACGAGGAAAAATGACTAGAATCATAGTCGTAGGACCTTTAAAAAGTCCCTATATAATAGATGGAGTCAAGCAATATTTAAAGTGGATAAAGAAATTTGAACGAATTGAACTAATACAACTTCCTTTGTCCGGAGATTTAAACAAGACACCACCTTCAATTTACAAAGATAAAGATTTCAAAAAGTTTGAAAAATATTTCCCGGATTCTTTCAACGTTTTATTGGATGAGAGAGGAGAACAAATGGATTCTGTAAAATTTTCTGAATTTTATGACCGCACAAAAACCTCTTCGCAAGGGAAACATATAAACTTCATTGTTGGTGGTCCTTTAGGACATTCTGATAAAATTTCCAATAAAGCTGATTATATTTTATCGTTATCTAAAATGACTTTTACCCACGAATTTGCGGTTTTGATTCTTTTAGAGCAATTGTTTAGAGTTAACAAGATATTGCACAATGAAACCTATCATTATTAAAAAAATTACAATATTTTTTATCACAGGAAGGGAGGAAGGTACGGTATCATCGTACAAAAATCATGAAAAAAATGTCGATTGTAGGTGCCCAATGGGGCGATGAAGGTAAAGGTAAGGTTGTCAACTATTTTTCAGAAAAGTTTGAATGGATCGTACGTTTTTCTGGAGGGGCGAACGCAGGTCACACTATCTATTACAAAGACAAAAAATATGTGAATCATATGCTTCCTTCTATTATGCCCAATTCTCAATCTAAAGGTTTTTTAGGTGCAGGAATGGTTTTAGATTTAGAAAAACTTGTAGAGGAACTAAATATACTAGAAGCTGATTTTCCTGGAATGTCCTCTAAATTTTACATTGATTTAGAAGCCTTTTTGGTCCTCCCGTGGCATAAAGAAGAAGACGAAATTATAGAAAGTATGAGAAAAAAGCCAATTGGAACAACAAAAAGAGGAATCGGACCTGCCTATACCGATAAGGTATCAAGGGAAGGTATAAAACTCTACTACCTGTTTGATGAAAAAATGCTTAAAGAACGTTTAGAAGACATATATTACCTAAAAAATAGTCTGTATGGGAACAAATTAAAAACTTCAAAAGATGATGTGTTTGAATACTTGATGAAAACCAAAAATGAATTGGAAAAATTGAAGATAAATTACGCTAGTGCGGTAGAGATGGGGAATGTTTTCAGAAGTACATCGGTACTGTTTGAAGGAGCTCAAGGCGTTTTGTTAGATTTAGATTTTGGCACCTATCCTTTTGTCACCTCATCTTCGTGTATGGCTCATGGAGTTTCTTCAGTTGGATTTTCAACGTTTGAATTAGATGAGGTGTATGGGGTACTCAAAGCCTACACAACACGGGTAGGATCGGGACCTTTCCCAACAGAAATCTTTGGAGAAGAAGCTCACAAAATTAGGGAATTGGGAAAAGAATACGGTGCGACAACAGGAAGGCCAAGAAGGGTTGGTTGGTTAGATCTCCCTGCTTTGAGATACGCAAAAATAAGATCTGGTTTAACAGGGCTTGTAATCACCAAGGCGGACGTTTTAAACGGGTTAGATAAGATAAAAGTTTGTACACATTATGAGGTCAACGGAAAAACAAAAGATACTCCATCCTCCTCGTACGACTTTTTTGTTGCCAAACCTATTTACACTGAATTGAACGGTTGGAAAGATACCAACGATATTAATTTCTTAAAATATTTATCGTATATTGAAGAACAAATCGGTGTTGATATTGACTACATTTCTTACGGACCAAAAACCGAAGAAATGTGTTCAAAAAATGATTTGATCTTGAACATGGAAAACAAATAAAAAGTTTAGAGGTGAAAAAATTGAAAATACTCACTTCTTCCCAGGCAAAATTAATAGACAAATTGACTATAGAGAAAGGAATAGCCCCAGAAACGCTGATGGAGCAAGCGGCTTTTTCTGTAGCTGACATAGCGGAAACCTTTGAACCAAATTCCATTCTATGTGTAGTAGGAAAGGGTAACAACGCAGGTGATGGTATTGCAGCGGGTAGGATCCTAAAAAATAGAGGCTACAACGTTGAAATACTTATAGTAGGCGATCCAACTCAAGGGAGTCCTGGCTTTAAAAAGCAACTTGAGATCGCCAAAAAATACGAAATTAATATTTATCGCTTCAACGTTGACAAAATTAATTATTCGCAATACGATCTCATAATAGACGGGTTAATAGGTATAGGCTTGACAGGAGAAGTCAAGGGGGAGGTTGCTGAAGCGATAACACAAATAAACTCTTCAGGATCAAAAGTATTATCAGTTGACGTTCCATCGGGAATATCATCTGACACAGGTGAAGTTCTAGGAACGGCAGTTAAAGCCGATCAAACGGTTACATTCGGCTTTTTAAAAATTGGCCATCTACTCTATCCTGCAAGAGAATATTGTGGAGAAATAAAAGTTGCTCCTCTATCTTTCGACAACTCGCTGGTAAACTCAATCAATCGAGAACTCATACTAGAAGATACCGTTAAGAACTTACTTCCAAACAGGCCTGAAGACTCTTACAAATACAAATTTGGAACGGTTCTAATACTCGCAGGCAGTGAAAAATACCCTGGTGCCCCTATCCTTTCAGCTATTGGAGCTCAAAGAACTGGAGCTGGTATGGTTAAACTGATTACACCAGGTGATTCATCAAACGTTTTAACTCTTGAACCATCCATAATCTATAAGTCTTTAAAAAAAGAACACTTTGAAGAAAAAGACGTTGAAAATTTAAAGGAAGAAATCGAAAAATCCAACGTTATAGTTTTAGGTCCCGGTATAACTGAAAATGCAAAAGGCTTTGTTAAAAAATTAGTTGAAACCTACAAAGATAACAAATTATTCGTTTTAGATGCAGATGCTCTATCCATTTTAAAAGATAAAGATGTAAAATTAAACAGAAATTTTGTTATAACCCCTCATGTAGGAGAACTATCAAAGGTTTATAAAAACTTAAAAAACGACGTCTTCGGCTTGGAAGAGTACGCAAAAGAGTTGAACTGCACCATCGTATTCAAATCATCAACTACCTTGATAACAAACGGCGAAAAAACATATTTCAACATAACAGGGAATTCAAGTCTAGCCAAGGGAGGATCGGGAGATTTACTATCAGGAGTTATCGGATCGTATATTGCTCAAGGTTTAACAACGATGCAAGCTTGCCTAATTGGAAGCTATGTAGTATATAAAACTGCAAGAGATTTATCTTTAGAGTACACAAACTACTGTTTAACACCAAAAATAATTGCTGACAATCTATATAAGACAATCCATTTATTAAACTCATGAACCTATAATCCAATTAGGAGGCGATCAAATTATAATCTATATAATATCTGGAGCAGAACAAAGAAGCTCTTTGGAATTTTACGAGAAAATGATACAAAAGGCATCCTTGACAATCGCCTGTGATGCTGGAATCAAAATCTTCAAAAAGTTAAACTTACCACCTAACTATTTAATAGGAGATTTTGATTCTGCTTCTATTGAAGACCTTCAGTGGGCTGAAGATAACAACACAGAAATATTGAAATATCCAAAAGAAAAAGATGAAATCGACACGGAATTGGCTTTAATATTTCTGAAAGAAAATCACTATAAAAACGTTATATTATCAGGGGTTTTGGGTAATCGCATCGATCAAGAAATGGCAAGTGTATTTCTCCTAGCCGAATACATAGATCTAAATCCCGTTATCCTAGAAGAAGACGTAAAAATTGGTATAGTAAATAAAAAAGTGGAAGAAGAAGCCCGGATCGGTGAAAGTTGGTCCATTTTAAGAATAGGAGAACCCGTTAGGGGGCTTACTCTTAAAGGGTTCAAATATCCATTAAATAAAAAAGATATCTTTGATTTCAAATCCCTAGGAATCAGCAACGAAGCTAAAGAAAACAAAATAGAAATATCCGTTGAAAGTGGCATGGTCGTTTATATCAGATGGATCGACAAAAAATGGTAAGCAGGAGGCGATCTAATGTGGTTAGTATTATCAGATTCTCACGACAACATGGATAAACTTAAAAAGATCCCAGATATAATCCAAAGGTACAATGTCGATACCATTTTCCATTGTGGAGACTTTGTAGCACCTTTTACTTTACCATATCTAATCTATGACGATATCGATTTTTATGGTGTCTTCGGTAACAACGACGGAGAAAAGTTACTACTTTATGAAAGATCAAATAAAAAGATAAAAAACGGACCCATTACCATAGAAAAAGATGGTAAAAAAATATTTCTGATGCATGAACCATATTCCTTAGAAGCCGCTGAAAATTCAGGGATTTATGATTATGTATTTTTTGGTCATACCCATGAAATAGTAAATAGGAAAACCGGTAAAACCGTTGTACTAAACCCAGGAGAATTTTCTGGATGGCTAACTGGGAAGGCAACTTATGGTATAATAGATCCTAATGAAGCAAAAGTTGAAATCAAAGAACTGTAGAGGAGGACCATCGACATTTTGAAAGTATACAAAGCTCAATTAATAAAAACCGTCTACAAAATTGAAGATCTCCCACCACCAGATAAAAAAGAAATCGCCTTTGCAGGGAGGTCCAATGTTGGAAAGTCAAGCTTTTTGAATGCCATTTTAGGCATTAAAATAGCAAAAGTAAGTTCTACTCCAGGAAAAACCAGATCCATCAATTATTACTTGGTGAATGATAAATATTACTTTGTTGATTTACCGGGATACGGTTTTGCAAGTGTTTCAAAACAGGAAAAAGAAAGATGGAACGTACTGATGAACGAGTACTTTAAAACCAGATTTTCTTTGAGTGCCGTTTCTTTGCTTATCGATCATAGACATATGCCTCAAAAATTGGATTATGCTATGGTAGAATGGCTCAAAGATCTAGGAACACCTTTTTTGTTTATCTTAACAAAATCTGATAAATTAACGAAATCTGAAAAAGCTAAACTTTTTGAAGATATCAAAAGAAGTTTTTCAACTTATGGTGAATATATATATATGCCTTTTTCCTCAAAAACAAAAGAAGGGTTAAAAGAGGTTTTGAAAACCATCGGCGAAATATTAGGCGAAGTTGATTAATTTCTAAAGACCGTTAAAAGGGAGGGTTAAAAAATGAGTTATGAAAGAACTGTATTGATTCCCGGGGAGGTATCTTATAGTAACATATCTCAAATACTAAACTCAAGTTATCTACTAGAAATAATTTCAGAATTAATCGAGGATGCCGAAGAGACACGCAATACGTTGTATCCTTTTTTTCAATTATTTCTAGTAGATGAAACCAAACAAAAAGTTCATGAAAGGTACGATTTAGAACAAATCCGACAACTACTCTTAGCATTATCTTTAAACAGCTTAGACCATTTGGATGAATCCTCTTACTTTAGTTTCCCAAAATTATCTTCATACAGAGAAACGTTGGCTCTCTTTGTTGAAGATACTTTCAATCTATGGCGTTCAAAACACAGATTCATGAAAAAAGCGGATCCATTTAGTCACAACTCAAGAACGAGAATTCACAAACAAATATCCTTAGTTAAAAACAACTCTGATTTAAAAAGCTTAGTCTTGGGAGTATATAGACAAATCCTTGTTAATATATCAGCCAGAAGGGTAAAAGTGCTCAGGCAACTTCCCAGTGGAGCTCAAGCTGGATTTATAGTTGATCGACCTAGAACAAAACCAGAAGCTCAAATAGCCGACGCTGATTTTTTATACAACATGGAATATGTTTGGAGCGTAGTATTGGAACCACCTGTTATCTTTTATACATACTCAAATAAAAGAAGAGGGGTATTCAAAGTTGTCGATCGCCCTATATTAAACAAAATTAATATTGAAAATCCACAGGATTGGCTGGTGTTCCCTATATACGTTAACGACAAATTGATATTCGTTGTTGTTTACAAGGAATACTTTGCGATGGCAGCAGGTTTGGCAAATTTGTACGAGTTTGCAGATTTTGAAAGTTTAGAAAACAGAAGACCTGATGGCATATACATTTTCGGTATGAATAAAAGTTTTTTTGAGGATGAAGACGATTACAATGGTATTATCTATAAAGAAGATGATGGAACTTACGTAGGGCTTGTCGGAGATGATCCTTCTATAGACTACTTTGGTTATATGAAGAAAATGGTATTGACGATTCACAACTTAATAGTTATAGACGAAGATAGACTACCAATTCATGGGGCTCTAGCTGAAATAAAGTTAAGGGACGGAAAAAGTTTCAACGTAATGATAATGGGAGATAGTGGAGCGGGAAAATCTGAAACATTGGATGCCTTAAATAGAATAAGAAAACAAGTATCCGAAGTAAATATATTGATAGATGATATGGGATCATTAGATATTTTAGAAGATGGAACCGTGGTTGCGTATGGGACAGAAACTGGTGCTTTTGTCAGACTAGATGACTTACAACCAGGTTATGCCTACTCCGCTATGGATAGAAGTATCTTTTTGAATCCAAACATAACCAACGCCAGAGTTATAGTACCATACTCCAATTACGAAGATATCATAAGACCTACTAAAATTGATTATTTCTTTTACGCCAACAACTATGAAAAAATAGATGAAAATAAACCACCGATCGAATTTTTTAATGACGTAGATAAAGCGTTAGATATATTCTCAAAAGGTGCCAGAATGGCAAAAGGTACCACTTCAGAGAAAGGTCTAACCTATAGTTACTTTGCCAATCCTTTTGGTGCGATCCAAAGAAGAGAAAAACACGAAAAAATTGCTAGAAAATACATGGAAACTCTAATGAAAAGTAACGTCAAAGTCGGGACACTTCGAACTCAACTTGGTGTAGAAGGCTACGAGGAAGAAGGTCCATTAATAGCCGCCCAAGAACTTTTGAAGTTTTTAAAAGGAGAAAAAGATGTCTGAAGTTGCGAAAAAATGTGCCGAATTAATTTATAATTCAAATTCCATTGCGGTCTTAAGTGGTGCGGGGATGTCTACTAACGCAGGTATCCCCGATTTCAGAGGCCCTAACGGGATCTACACGAAGGCAAATATAGAAAATCCTGAGAGAATTTTCGATTTAGATTATTTCTATCTGGATCCTTCTTTGTTCTATAAGTTTCACAAAAAATTTTTGGAGTACATAACGAAAGCAGAACCAACCTTTACTCACAAATTTTTAGTTCAACTTGAAAAGGAAGGAAAATTAAAAGGGATAGTAACTCAAAACATAGACTCTTTACACCAAAAAGCCAGCTCAAAAAAAGTCTATGAAATCCATGGAGGATGCTGGAAAAATTACTGCACAAAATGTAATAGAGAATATTCTCAAGAAGAAATATTAGAAAAGGTCAACAACGAAACAGTACCAAGGTGTGATAACTGTGGTGGAGTAATAAAACCAGACATAGTATTCTTTGAAGAACCCGTAAAATACTTAACTGAATCGGAAGTTTTGATGAAAAATTCGGAACTTGTCTTGGTTTTAGGATCCTCTCTTGCGGTTATACCAGCAGCAATGCTGCCATCCCTAACTAAAGGAAGATAATTGTTGTAAACAAAGGTGAAGTATCAGAAATGTACCTTCCACCAGAAAAGGTAGCTCTTATTGTTAACGAAGAATTGGATACTTTTTTTAAAGAAGTTGCCAAAGAATGGGCGGGGAGCGGGGCAAAGGGGCGCTAGAACAGAATCTTAAAGGGTTTACCCTTTTGCAGCCTTGTGCAAGATTTATTAAAACAAAAATATGAATTTGGGGATCTTAAGGGGCAAAGCCCTTTTGCATCCTTGTGCAAAAAAAATTTATTAAAACAAAAATATGATTTTGATTCTGGGGATCTTAAGGGGCAAAGCCCTTTTGCAGCCTTGTGCAAAAAAATATTTTAAGTTTGCTGCAGTATGCAAACTATGTTTTTAAATGATTTTGAACTTGAATTTGGGGTTTTTAAGGGGGGGACCCCCTTAACGTCCGGAGGTGGTAGTATGATTCCAAAATGGGTATATATAAAAGACTTCAAAAAACACATCAATGAAATAGTAGAATTTCGGGGATGGGTATGGAACAAAAGAAGCAGCGGTAAAATTGCTTTCTTACAGTTAAGGGATGGAACTGGTTTCATTCAAGGAATAGCTGAAAAAAAGGATTTTGATGATGAAACCTTTGAAAACATAAGAAAAATAAAAATGGAAAGCAGCATAATCTTACAAGGAACCATAAAAAAAGACGAAAGATCTCCTGAAAACGTTGAATTACATATAACTTCTTTCAAAAAAATACAAGAACCCATTGAAGACTATCCCATTTCTAAAAAAGAGCATGGCATAGACTTTTTAATGGAAAATAGGCATTTATGGATCAGATCAAGAAGACAGTTTCATATCTTAAATATTAGAAACGAAATTTTAAAGGCAATTAGAGATTTTTATAATCAAAATAATTTTACCTTGATAGACACCCCTATATTTACTGGTTCTATAGGGGAATCTGCTGGTAACACATTCAAATTAGACTATTTCGATTATGGAGAGGTATATCTAGCACAAACAGGTCAACTTTACTTAGAAGCTGCGGCGATGTCCTTTGGAAAGGTGTACAATCTAGGCCCTACATTCAGATCCGAAAAATCAAAAACAAGAAGACATCTAATCGAATTTTGGATGAATGAAGCCGAAGTAGCTTTTTATAAACATGAAGACAACATCAAATTACAGGAAAACTTAGTTTCTTTCATAATCAAAAGGGTATTAGAAAATGCTTCTGATGATCTAAAAGAAATTGGTAGGGATACAAATAAACTACAAAAAATTCAACCACCTTTCGAAAGAATGACTTACACGCAAGCAATTGATTTTCTTAAGAAAAAAGGGTTTGAAGTAGAATGGGGAGAAGATTTCGGCGCGGATGAAGAAAGTGTACTGGCTTCTCAATTTGAAAAACCACTCTTTGTGGAAAAGTATCCTAGGAAAGTTAAGGCTTTCTATATGCAACCTGATGAAAACAACCCTGATGTTGTACTCTGTGACGACTTACTTGCCCCCGAAGGTTATGGAGAAATAATAGGGGCTTCCGAAAGAATATGGGAAGAATCAGTCCTAATAGACAGATTAAAAGAATTCAATCTTCCTTTAGATCAATACCAATGGTACATAGATTTAAGAAAGTTTGGTAGCGTTCCACACAGTGGTTTCGGTTTAGGCGTTGAAAGAACGGTTGCTTGGATATGTGGTTTAGAACACATTAGGGAAGCTATTCCTTTTGCAAGAACACTTTACAGAGTTTATCCATAAGATCCTAAGGAGTTTTTAAAATGATCGAAAAAGAAAATACAAACCCAAAGAGGTTACTGGATCCCTCTTTTATTGGTGAGGATACAGGATCAAAGAAATTAAGACCAAATTACTTGAATGAATTTATAGGCCAGGACAACATAAAAAAAAAAGTTAAAGGTCGCGATAGAAGCTGCTAAAATAAGAAAAGAAGCGATGGATCATGTAGTTTTAGCAGGTCCTCCTGGTTTAGGTAAAACAACCCTAGCTTATGTAATTTCAAATGAGCTAGGTGCTAATTTGCAAATTACAAGCGGTCCTGTAATCGAAAAAGCAGGAGACCTCGCTGCCATCTTAACCAACTTAGAAAATGGCGACGTACTATTCATAGACGAGATCCACAGGCTGAATAGAACCGTGGAAGAAATCTTATACTCAGCTATGGAGGATTTTCAACTTGACATTGTTATTGGGAAAGGACCTTCTGCTCGTTCTATAAGGATTGACTTACAACCTTTCACGTTGGTAGGTGCCACTACCCGATTAGGCCTTATAGCCCCACCACTGAGAAGTAGGTTTGGCATAATTTTGGAAGTCGATTTCTACTCTCCAAAAGACCTCAACTTAATCATAAAAAGGAGTGCAGACATACTCAATATAAAAATAAAAGAAGATGCATCTCTCATTCTAGCTCAAAGATCTCGGGGAACCCCCAGGATCGCCAACAGACTCTTGAGAAGAGTTAGGGATTTTGTCCAAGTTTCTGGAAAAAACATCATAGAAGCTGAAGATGTGGACAACACAATGAAATTATTAGAAATGGATGAAGATGGCTTAGATAAAATGGATCGAAAAATTCTTAAAACAATAATAGAAAACTATGAAGGTGGGCCGGTGGGTATAAATGCCTTAGCTTCATCGATTGGGATAGAACCCGATTCAATCAGCGAGGTCTATGAACCATTTCTACTACAAGCAGGTTTCATTATCAGGACCCCTCGAGGTAGGGTGGCAACTGAAAAAGCCTACCAAAAACTAAATTACACCTATAAAACTTCCAATCACAATATCAGTTTATGGGGGGAGCTTAATGAATAATTTTCTAATAGAAAATTATCACACCTTGTTAAATGAGATCCAACAAGTTACAGAAAAATCAGGTAGAGATCTGAACTCTATAAAATTAGTTGCTGTTTCAAAGAATTTTCCAAGTGATAACATAAAAACATTATACGAAGAAGGTCATAAAGATTTTGGAGAAAATAAGGCTCAGGAATTAAGAGAAAAATATGAAGATCTCAAAAACCTTGACATTGTATGGCATTTCATAGGCAGGATACAAACCAACAAAATAAAATACATCGTTCCTATCGCAGAATATATACATTCAGTTTGGAGAATGAAAGAAATAGAGGAAATTCAAAAAAAAGCCGAAGAAATAAATAAAACACAAAAAGTTCTTCTAGAAATAAACATATCTGGTGAACAATCAAAAGCCGGACTCATTCCAAGTGAAGTAGAGGCTTTTTTGCAAGATGCAACATCTTTTAAAAATATAAAAATAATTGGTCTAATGACGATGGCTCCTTACACTGACAACGTTGAGGTTATAAGAAACGTCTTTCGAAGCTTACGAGAACTCAGAGGCAACCTAAATAAAAAATACCCTTCGATAAAGGAACTATCTATGGGAATGACTAACGATTACAAAATAGCTATAGAAGAAGGTGCCACTCTTTTAAGAATAGGAACAAGAATCTTTGGCAACCGTTATCTTCCAGAATAGGGTATAAGGTTAATAAGCAAAACTCATATACCTTCCTTAGAAGGGTGGGGAGCGGGGCGAAGGGGCGCTGACACAAAGTTTTAGAGTTTTTAACGATAACACAAGGAGGAAAAAATGTTCGTAATAGCAAATCTTTTAATAGCATTAGCAAGTATATTAAGAATAGCAATAGTATTTTTTGAATTTTGTATAATTGTATCCGCTTTATTAAGTTTCATCATGCCCTTCCAATACAACAGACTTCGAGGTTTTATTGATTCAGTTGCTAATATAATTTTGAATCCAATAAGAAGATTTATACCCACAGTTATAGGCAACATAGATCTATCTCCAATGATTGCCTTTTTGATATTGATGTTTTTAGATAGATTTTTGGTACAATCTCTATTGGAGTTAGGCTATAGGATTGGAGTGTAATTTTTATGAAGATCTTTATCTTTTACAATCCACTTAAGCTTTCTAACGATGACCTTGAAGAAAACATATTAAAACCTTTTAATGAAAGCAATATAGAGGTTCTTGGTTACGCTGCGGCAGGTTCAACCGTAGAGGAAAAACAAGCCCAAGCAGCCGATTTTTTCGTGATTTTTGGGGGCGATGGGACGGTATTGAAAATAGCTGAAATTGCCGCAATATTTTCAAAACCGGTAATAGCAGTTAATACTGGGAATTTAGGGTTTTTGAGTTCTTATTCCAGTTCTGAGATAAAAGAATTGATCGAAGATATACAAAAAGAAAACATTTCTTTTTCATTTCGACATCTTTTAGAATGTCATGTAGGCACCAAAAAAGTCGTTGTTTTAAACGATATCGTCTTATTGAAAAGCCAACCATTAGGTACTATGAACGTTGATGTAAAAATTGAGGAACACACTTTATTCTCATTCGCTGGAGACGGATTAATTGTATCAACGCCGACAGGATCCACTGCGTATGCCTTATCTGCTGGAGGTCCCATAATTCACCCCGAATTGAATGTTGTTCAGCTCATCCCATTAGCCGCCCATGCCCTCAACATTAGGCCTTTCATAGCTCCTCCAACGCAAAGGATAGAGATCATTTTGAAAAACATGAGCAAAGGCTTTGTATATGTAACCGGGGATGGAGATATCATTCATAGGATGGAACCAGGGATGTCAATATTTGTGACTTCCAGTGAGATGACGATAAAACTTGCCCAAAGAAATGGCAACAATTATCTCAACGCGTTGGATAAAAAATTAGGGTTTGGCAGAAGGTTTGAATAATTTTAGGAGGCATATAATTTGTTCAAAAAAGAGAATGTCAGCCAAATCAACAGCATCAGTTTAAATCGATTGACACGATATTTGAATAATGTTTTGAGAATGGGTAGAATAGTTCAAGAAATGTACTATAAATTTGGGGATGCTTATCTCGAAAGAAACGATAAATTAGCAAAAGAAATAATAAATCAAGACGACAGATTAGATTTCATCGAAGCAAGCCTAAATTATGAAAGCGTTATCTTATTGTCCTCTGGTAATTACACAGGCATTTACTTAAAAGCTTGTTTCATGAGCTCAAAATTAGTCCAAATATTTGAAAACATGGGAGACATATGCGAAAAAAATGCCAAATTGATAATTGAAATACTCAAAACCCCTTCTACTGTAAACGCTACAAATTTTGAGGACAGTTTGGAATTAATCAAAGAGAACCTTTCACTTGTTTTATCCTCACTATCAGATTTGATCAATATCAAAGCCGCCAAATTGATGACAGATCAGGTAAAAGAAAGTTTTTTTGAAAAAGCCAAGAAAAGTTGTATTCTCAACGAAGAAGTGAAAGGACTGATCGAAGCCTACAAATCGTACTTGTACAAGTCCAAAGAATCTATTAAATCCGCTTCTCTTCATATAGAAGTCTTAAACAATTTAGCAAACTTTTCAGATTTTATCACAAACATCTCTGAAAATATCATTTGGGCGTTGACAGGGGAACTGTACAAATGTAGAAATAACGATTTAGAACTCTTCTATTTCTTGGGAGAAGAGAACCCATGAAGAAGCTCTTCAAATACGTTTCAAAAGAATTCATACCGCCATTTTTTATGGGCTTAATTGCTTTTATAGTCTTTGTGAGCTTGGAGTTACTTTACCAACTATCTGAAATAATCGTTAGAAACAATGTGGGATTTTCAAAACTACTGATATTGATTTGGTATCACCTACCATATTTTATCTCTATGGGCATTCCTGTGGGAGTGCTTTTTGGTATATTTTGGGTTATTTCAAAACTCTCCTCTGCAAACGAAATAATTGCTCTACAAACGTTGGGAATACCGATGAAGAAATTAATCATACCTTTCATGACGATTTCTCTCTTGTTATCTTTTTTCACATTTGCACTCTTCAACACCATCGTACCCGTATCAAACTACAAGGCAAAAGAAGCTATGGCATTGTACGTCTATCAAAGGCCTCAAGCACAGATCGAAGAAAACCAATTTGTGGATGTTGGTGATGGAAGATACCTCTTTGTAAAACAGATAGATAGAGAAAGTGGAATTTTATACGACGTGCTCTTATACGAGGTTAAAAATGATTACACCGCTGTTTTTAACGCTCAACAAGCTCAAAAAGGTCCTGACGGTTGGTACATGAAAAACGGAAGGATGTTCAGAACCAACGAAGATGGATTTCTCGACTTAGACATAACTTTTGATCAATTGCAACTCGATATTCAAGAAGATGTCGAAGAATTTCTGAACTTCTCTAAAAGTGCTAATGAAATGACCTCAAAGGAACTAAAAGAAAAAATAACTACTTTTTCCAAACTTGGTTTGGATGTCTCCGGTCTAATAGTTTCTTACCAGTCAAAATTTGCTAACTCGTTGGCTCCCTTAGTAATTTGTATTTTAGGAATTGCCTTGTCCCTGTTTTTAAATTTAACAAGTAAATCTTGGAGTGTAATTACGACTTTTGTGCTGGTAATAATTTATCAAGGTTCTGGCGCTTGGTTGTCTGCTTTGGGAAAAGAGCATATAATAAATCCAACGATATCCGTTTGGATCCCCAACATAATATTTGGTATTATTGGTACTTTTCTATTCTTAATGCTGGATACAAGAGTATCTTACAAACTTCTCGAGCCTTTGAAAAGGGTCTTTTCTATAATATTGTTTATTCTTGTTGGTTCTTCCTTTTTTTCTGCACCTGTAAATATAACGAGTGAAGATTTTTATTTGAAAGATGATCTGTTATTTTTAGAAGGTAACGTCTATGTAGAGTATGAAGGTTCCACGATAAAAGCCGATTCAGCTCAAGGTGAATTAAACGAAGATGGAACGATTAAAGCAGCGACTTTCTTTGGAGATATAACTTATCTATATGAAGATATCTCTATACAAGCCTCAGAGATAACCGTAAACTTCGAGGAAGATTCCGCAGTCTTTGTAAATTCATATACCATACAAAAGTATAAGGCAGAGAAAGAAATAGATGTCCGCATATGGTCTGAAAGCATGGAAAAGCCGATGCAAGAAAATATAATAGAAACAAACCAGACGAAATTAACAACATGCGAGGACTGTATAACTTATTACTTCTCAGCCAGGAAAGTCGACATATTTCCAGGATATTTTTTAATAGCCAGAGATGTGGTACTTAGTTTTTTCGGGGTCCCCGTTCTATACCTACCTTTCTATTTTCAAAGTTTATCAGAAGATGAAGAAGAACCCATGTCTCTCACGTTTGGATACGATAACAACGAATTTTCCCTACTAACAGAAATTAATTATAAGTTTGAAAACGGATCGAAAGTCCACTTATCTTACAACACGGCCAACGATCTAATCACACAAGAAACAGATCAAGAAGTGACACTAAAATACGGTGTCCCTTTTCTATATGGAAGCTTGTATCTATCTACAGGTCTGAATTCTCCAGATACCAACGATAACAACTTAGGAGTTTCTTACCAATTTTTCGAAGATAACGAAGTCAGTGAAATTGCAAAATTGGAGTTAAAAGTTCAACCAGCAACAAAAGAAAAATCCCTGTCGTTAAATATCCCAAAATTGGAAACGAATTTGGGAGACCTTAAAAACATACATTCACACATTTATTGGGATTCTAAGGGATTTGATGATATTCTATTTTTAAACGTTGAATCTCAAGCCTTTCAAAAGAAATATGGCAGATCTTTGATCTCTTTATCAAAGCTCAAGCTCAACTCTCATTCATATGGGGACATATCCAACCTTTCTATGGATCAGATATGGGATACGAAAGAAAGTGAAATAGATATTGAAGGAAAGTACAACTTCTATGAAACATTTGCCAGAATGTACGGCGATTTTGATTACGCTTACACCACCGTCGCAACAGAAACCACCAAAAATCGATTAGAAACTAAAAATACTTTCTCTTACAAAGATACCCTTTATGAGATTGATAGAAATAATTTTGATTTAAAATTCAACATGGAGGATTCAATTCACTTCAACTATAACAACGATTTTATACCGGGTGAAGATTACTCTTCTGGAAAATCGCTCTTTGATTACTCTTTAGAACCGGGGTTAGAAATTGATTTAGGTGTTTTCGAATTTGGTAACTCATTAGAATACGTAAAGGTCTTAGAAAACTCCCTCACTCCCTCTGCCACAGACGAATTGAATTACAACGATTACGTAGGGTATTCTTTCTCTCTTTTTGAAAAAAATTTTACAAACTCTGCAAAGTTAAACAGAAGTTTTGATCTGAGAAACGCTGAAAATTCCCCAGATTTGCAAGAAATGGAACTTCAAACTCAAACCAACATAAATCTATTCAACACTAAAAATACCTTACAAACACAGACCAAGTTTGATACTACTGATCCCAATACGATCCAGCCGGATACAACAAACATCAAACTAACCAACGTCATTGGCCCTTTAACCCATAGAAGTGAGTTTGATTATGGCCATCAAGAAGAGATTAAGGTAGATTATATTGAAAACAGAGAAATTTTGAGGTACAATAGAAATCGGCTACAATTGGATTATAGGTATTATATTCATGAACAAACATTCACCAAAAAGATCCCAGAGGTTTTAACGTATTTTCTTTTTTATTATGAAGGTAACAAAATTTACGGGGATTTTGACATGAAGGAAGAGTACACTGTCTACGACTTAGACCTAAATTTCTTGGAAAAAAGTTCAAATTACTCTTTTGGAATAGATACAACCTACCGCATTTCAGAGTCTCTTGAAACGGGCTTCGACATAAACAACAGGGATAAAAGTGAATTTGCAAAAATTACCTTTGATTATGACATAGAGGATCAAAGCTGGGATTTCACAGAGTTTGAAATACAGAAAAAAATTGTGTGCTGGACGTTGAACGTACAGACTAAATTTTCCTTACTACCCCAGTTTGATTTAGCCTCGTTCAGAATATCTTTTTTTATCAATTATATACCCGATAAAAATATCTCATATGGTGATGATGGGTTTGAATTTGGATTAATGTGAGGAGGAATATTAATGTTCCTATACGGCAACGAGGAAAAACAAAAGAATATCGAAATGATCGCCAAAAGGATAGAGGTATGTGAAAAGTGTCCCTTGAATCTTACAAGAACTAATACTGTGCCAGGTTCCGGAAACGTTGATTCACCAATAATGTTTGTAGGTGAAGGTCCTGGTGCAGATGAAGACGCTTTGGGAGAACCTTTCGTTGGAAGAGCGGGACAACTTTTAGAAAAGATGCTCAAAGAGTATGCAAAATTGGAAAGAAACGATGTCTTCATCACAAACATAGTTAAATGTCGTCCTCCTCAAAATAGGGTTCCCACACAAGAAGAGGTTAAAAGTTGTCAATCCTATCTTGATGGGCAAATAATTGTTATCAAACCAAAAATAATCGTAACCCTTGGCAATACACCGCTGTATTATTTTACGGGTGAATCTAAGATAACTCAATCGCGTGGACGTTTCTTCAACTGGTATGGAGACATTAAAATCTTTCCAACTTTTCATCCAAGTTACCTCTTAAGAAACCAAAGTTCTACTAAAGGATCTCCAAAATGGTACGCATACCTGGATATGAGGATAATCGGGATCATGTACAGAGCATTAAAACAAGGTAAGGATGTTGAAGAGGTTACTAAAACGGTTGAAGAGAAGATCAAAAGCCTCGAAAATGCTGGAGGGAGTCAAACTTGAAACTCTTATCCCTAGAGATAGAGGGTTTTAAAAGTTTTGGCAGAAGAACATATTTTAATTTAGATAAAAATATTATCGCGATAATCGGTCCAAACGGATCGGGTAAATCAAACATTGTAGACGCGATTAGATGGTTATTAGGAGAGCAATCTCAAAAACAGATGAGAATATCAGAAAAAAACGATGTATTGCACATAGGAAGCAATGGAAGTGACTCTTCCAACTATGCAAAAGTTTCGCTAGTAGTACAAAACGACAACGATGAAAAAATTAAAATCTCAAAAATATTGGAGAAAGACGAATCCAACAAGTACTATGTAAACAACAAAGTCGCCACCCTTAAAGAAGTGCAAAATGTATTCAACAAAGGAACCGGGAAAAGCTTTTACTCGATTATTGGACAGGGCCAAATTGGTGAAATAGTTAACTCCTCGCCTGAAAATATTAGAGATATCGTGTTGGATGCTTCAAACATAGCCACGTACTTAGAAAAAAAAGAAATATCGATCAATCTATTGAATAAGACAACTGAAAATTTAGACAGAATCAACGATTTACTATTCGTTGTAGATAAGAGATTAAAATCTTTATCCATTAGGGCTGGAAGGGCAAAAAAATACCTTGAATATCGTAATGAAATCAAAAGAATAGGAAAAATGTATTTTGGTGCTTCTAAAATATCTTTTCTAAAAAAGATAGAAACATATCAAAAGGAGATACAAGAAAATTCTCAAAGAATGAAATCCCTGCTATCAGAGCTTTTCGAAGTAGAACGAAGCTACAGAAATTTAAAAAGCGAAATAGAAGATACTGACAAACAACTCTCCATCAACGGAGACATGGTAGAAAACTACAGGCAAAGGGTTCAAACGATAGAAAATGAAAAAAACCATTTAACAGAAGAACTGAATGAGAACAACTCTTCAATAATAAGCAAAGAGTGGGAATTAAACTCTTTAGAAGAAAAAATGAACAAGCTTGAACAACAGTTAAAAGAACTCTCTAAAAACGAAAGAGATTTTAGAGAAATAGAAGAAAAAACCCAAAACAAAACAAACCTTATAAACGAAAAAAAGAATAGTATTATACAGGAAATAGAAAAACAAGAAGAATCGCTCAAAACCTTAGAATCCGAATTATCAAAGGCATCTCAAGAAAAAGAACGAAAAGAAACAGAACTAAAAAACCTCCAAACAACATACAGCAGTAACCAAGAAAGAATTAACTTACTAAAAGATCAAATAAATACCTTGAAAACAAAATTAGAAAACAATTTACAAAAAATGAAAGAAATAGAAGAACTACTCTCTCATACAAAAGGCACTGAAATTCAATTAGAACAAAGATTAAAAAAGAAATTCGACGAGTTAAAACACACGGAAAACTCTTACAATACCCTTTTATCAGAAATTGACTCTCTTCAACAAAATGAAAAGAATCTGTTTTACACATATCAATCTTTAACCAGGCAGATCAACGAATACGAAGGATTCTCAACAACGATAAAAGAATTTTTCAAAGTCTTCAAAGATGACGATAACGTAGTGGATGTCGTTGCCAATTTAATTAACACAGAAGAAAAATATGAAGAAGCGGTCTCGACAATAGCCAGTTCAAGAATACAAAACATAGTAATAAAAAAATTCGTCGAAGGCAAAAGAGTATTTGGATCTTGTGAAAAAAGGCAATAATGGAAAAATCACCCTTCTTCCACTTGATCTATTAAGGACTGAAGTACGATTACCAAAAAACTTCTTAAAAGAACCCGGCACCATAGACTTTGTAATCAATTTAGTAAACTACACTCAAGAATATCGAAAGGTTATGGAGTACGTTTTCTCTAACTCACTGTTAGTCGATAATATCGAAACAGCTATAAAAATATCGAAAATGAAGTATCCTGGAAATATTGTCACTCTCAGCGGCGAGTTAGTCTACTCTTCTGGTGCCATAACCGGAGGAAAATCTAAATACGATCATTCTTCTACGGTTCTTAAAAGAAAAAGAGAGATCTCTGAAATAGAAGAAGATCTTAACAAAATCAGAAACGACCTTGCAAACAAACAAACCCTATACAACAAAGTAAAAGAAAAACTTAATCTTCAAAAAGAAGAATTAGAATCAACAAAAGACGAGTTAAGGCAAGCAACAGTAACAAAAAACGCACATGACCTTGACTACAAAAAAATAAAGGAAGAAATTAAAAATCTGCAAGAAAGTATAACTTTCTACAACGAAAGATTAGCAAACTATGAAGAAAAAACCAAAACCCTTGATCAAGAGATACAATCATTAAAAATGGAAATCGAAAATAACCATCAAAATACTACTCAAACGACTAAGAAAATGCAACAAATCGAAGAAACCATCAAAGAAAAAAGAACCTTACTCAATCAAGTAGAAAAAGAGCTTATAGGTCAAGAAATGGAGTTAAAGAGCATAAAAGAAAAGTACGAATACTACAAAAATCAAAAGTCAGCAATTGAAAATGAATTAAAAGAAATAAAAATTAAACAGCAAAAAACAAAAGAATCCTTTGATAGCTTAAAAGAAAAGAACGATAAAATAAACCAAGCCATAAACGAACTCAATAAAGAAAAAGACTCTCTCAACAACGAAATTTCAAAATTATTTGAACTGATGAAACAAAGTAGGACAGGCAAATACGACAAGGCCAAAGACTTGGAAAATTATGAAAATCGTATAGACAAGTTAAAAACTGAAATAAATACAATAAAACAAAAAAATCAAGAGATTGAATTTGAAATAAAAGAAGCCAACCACAACATACAATTCCTAAACGAAAAAGCCCAAAACTTAGAAATTAACGAAGAAGAGTTCGAGCTAAAAGAATTACCCGAAAAAGACATCCAGGCACTTGGGAACAAACAAAAAGAATTGGAAAGTTCATTAAAAAAGCTAGGTTCGGTTGATTTAACTGTTTTAGACGAATACGAAGAAGTAGAAAAAGAATACCAAGAAAATCTAAAAAACAAAGAAGACATAATGAAATCCATAAATTCTCTTAAACAAAGTATAAAAAATCTAGACGAAGAAGCTCAACGACAATTCAACACATTTTTTAACAATCTGAACAAAGAATTCTCATTCTTCATCTCAAAACTTTTTCCAAATGGATACGGTGAACTCAGGTTAATTGGTGAGGGCAAAGAGTTTGAAAAAGGGATCCAAATATCTGTAAAAAAATCTGGGATGAACTTTCAAAAGCTCTCTCTCTTTTCAGGAGGAGAAAAAGCTCTCATAGCTATAGCTTTTCTCTTCTCACTCATGAATCTAAACCCGAGTCCTTTTTATATACTAGATGAAATCGATGCCCCTTTGGATGACCTAAACGCTGCCAAAATATCAGACTTAATATTAGAGAACTCTAAAAAGTCTCAATTTTTGATAATAACCCACAATAAAATAGTGATGGAAATTGCCGAGCTTTTTTACGGAATAACCATGAGGGAAGGAACTACGTACATAGTTCCCGTTGATTTCAAGGAGTTGGAAAGATGAAAGCCGTAATAGGAACTCCTATCGGTAGTGTGATAATCTATGTCAAAAATGACAAAATAACTAAGATAAGGCTAACCTTTCAAAAAGAAGGGTGGGCTGCAAGACAAAAGAATAAAGATTTTCCTTCCTTAGACGGGTGGTCCGCCAGACAAAAGAATAAAGATTTTCCTTCCTTAAACGGGTCGGCTGCAAGACAAAAGAATAAAGATTTTCCTTCCTTAGACGGGTGGGCTGCGGGGCGAAGGGGCGCTAATAAAAATGAGAATTATTACAACTCGAAAACAAAGAAACATTTTGATATAATATATGCATATCTATATGGAGATCTCCAAAAAATCCCAAAAGAAATATTTGACTTCCCAGGTGAAACAGCTTTTGCAAAAAGGGTTTATGAAACTCTGTATAACACAAAAAAGGGAAGTGTAATTACCTACAAAGAATTGGCATCAAAGGCCGGAAATCCAAAAGCGTACAGAACTGTAGGAAATTTGATGAAGAAAAACCCTTTACCCATAATTATCCCGTGCCACAGGGTAATAAAAAGTGATGGCAGTATAGGAAAATTCAGTCCAACTATCAAGTGGAAAAAATATCTACTTGATTTAGAAAGATGAGAAATGGGTGAAGGGTAAAGCTCCTTTTCCTTATGGGCGGGCTGCGGGGCGAAGGGGCGCTAACACAAAGTTTTAGAATATATAAAAACGGCTAAAAAATTTATCAGAAGGTGGAAAAAATGGATTTAAACGATACTAATAAAAGATTACATCCAAAACTCTTTAAAGTACCCATCGACAAAATAAGAATGGGCTATTACACCGACAAATATTTCACAAGGTATGTAGAAGTCCTAAAAAAAGACAAAAGAAAAGTAAATGTAACCTATCAATTCTTCCCAAGGGCAGACTGTGTAGTAGTTGGACTAGACGAAGCGCTAGCTCTTTTAACTTACGGAACAGGTTACTACAAAGATGAAGAAAAGGCAAAAGAGATCTTTGATGAAATTTTAACCATAGAAAGAGCAATACAAGACGCCTCTACACGAATGGACAAAGAAGAACTTCTAAATTGCACAAATAAAAAATGGGACCTAAGAATGTTATTAAACAGTTTATGGGTAGATAAATGGGACGAAATAGAAGTATTAGCTTTAAACGATGGAGACGAAGCGAAGAGTATGGAACCTGTTTTCGTAATCGAGGGTAATCCTGTTTATTTTGGGTATTTGGAAACGCTTCTTTTAGGGGTAATGGCAAGGGCTTCTAGTACGGCTACCGCTGTAAAGAAAGTTGTCAATGCTGCCAAAGGAAAACCGATTTTATTTTTCAGTGCAAGATTCGACCATTTTTGGGTTCAAACAACCGACGGTTATGCAGCTTTGAAAGCTGGAGCCTTTGGGGTATCTACCGATGCAAACGCTGATTATTGGGGGGTTGAATCTCTAGGAACAATACCTCATGCCTTAATTGCCGCTTACAATGGTAACACCTCAGACGCAGCTATAGCTTTCAACAAATACATAGATGGTCACGTAAATAGAATGGTGTTAGTAGACTGGGACAACGACGTTATCGGAACCACCATCAAAGTAGCAAAAGACTTTTACGAACACATATACGGTGAAAAACCCAATATTGACAGGGGAGACTTGTCTAAGATAATTGGTGAAGGAAAAGACAAAATTTGGGCAGTTAGATTCGACACATCCGGATCCTTAAGGGACAAATCCGTTATTCCAAAAGACAAATCATCTTTAGGAGTTAACCCGGAGATGGTCTGGCGGGCGAGGAGAAAATTCGATGAACTAGGAATGAACAATTTAAAAATAATGGTCTCAGGGGGATTCAACCAAGAAAAAATTGATTTATTTGAAACCCTTGAAGTTCCCGTAGATCTCTACGGTGTTGGATCATCGTTACTGAAACAAAAAGTTGACTTCACAGCCGATATAGTAGAAGTCGATGGTAGGCCTTGTGCGAAAGTAGGAAGAAAAAAAGGAGACTTCTCACGATTAAAAGTCGTCGAAAAAAATTATTGGGAATACTAATGGAGGTATACTATGTTTTCAATGACACTCTTTCTAAGTCATTTTGTATCTGATTTTGCCTTTACCAACGTTTATTCTGATAAATTCTTGGACAAATCCAGTTATTATAAACATCTAATCTGGGTCTTATTGGTCTTTTTGGCTTTCAATTTTGATATGTTAACAGGATGGATGCTTTTAATAGTTTCACTTTCTGTCCTTCTTCACATAGGTATAGACTTATTAAGAATACAAAACAAAAACACCAACATTTACTTCGAAATCATATTTTTAGGGGCTTTTTTTCTTTGGTCATACCTATTCAGAAACTTTTTTCAAGATTCCTTCTTATCCAATATTTTTCAATTCTATATTGTAGGAATGATCGTAGCAACAAGTTTTGGAAGCTTCTTATTCAGAACTTTCAACTTATTCGAAAAAGAAAGAAAAGACACAATCGGTGCATCGGAAAGGTTAGCGATATTCATTTTTATAATGGCTCAAAACTATCTTTGGTCTATTATAGCACTAGGTGCTGGGTTGGCATACAAACTTATCTTTGTAAAAGAAAAGAATATAAAAGAGCTAATCTTATCGCCAACCTATGCAATATTAGTTTCCTTATTTTGGTTTTTACTCATGGAAAATATATACTAAGAAGGCTGAAAATTCATGAAAGAAAGAAAAAGAGACGTATATTACTGGCAAGAAAGAACAATCTTAAAAAATTTAAATATGGAATGGCAAGAGCATGCGATATTTAAATTCATAGACAAACAAGGAATTCAGGGGGTTGGGGCAGCCACCCCCAATTACTATTTTGGCGAAACATTTAAAACTACTATGGCGATATTGGAATTGATTAGAGACCTATTTGAAATGGAAGATGATATTGAAAATATCCCCAATATCGAAGAAAAATTCAATGAAAAGATAAAAAGAGACAACTCTTCAAAAACCGCTGTTTTTTTAGCCATTTTTGACTACCTAACAAACAAATACAATTACGACCCTATAAACTTACTCTTCCCCACTAAAAAAGGTATCTCACAAGAATCTCTCTTTAGGATTTTTTGGAAAAAAGACACCAATATCTTTGATTTACTTCCTGAAATTCAAAAAGATGAAGAAATTGTAAAGATAGAGTTCTTAGAAAAACCGTTGCTCTCAGAGTTTGAAAAAATATTGAAACTCTTCAAAAATAAAAAACTATGGATCGACCTGAGAGGTTTATTTTCCCAACATGAAATCAGACTCATTCTAAAACTTCTAAAAAGCTCGGAAATAATGGCTTTAGAGCAGCCAACACCAAAGTATAAAGAAAATACTTTAAGCAACCTACAAATAAACTACCCAATATTTTGGGATGAATCCATCGAACAGCCAGAAGATATAATCAGAGTATCAAATATTGCTTCAGGGGTCGTCTTAGACATCACCAAAGTTGGTGGATTAACCAACTTAAAAAAACACTATGACTTAGCCAATACCCTCAACTTGGAAACAGTCATCTCCACAAGAATAGAACACCCCATAAACCTAAACTGGTCCAACAAAATAAAAAAAGCATTCGATATAATAGATTTGAATATAGATCATTATATTGTGATATAATATACTGACGAGTAATATACTGATCAGTAATATACTCACCAGTATATTACTGATCAGTATATAAAGGTGGTATATCCTGAACTTTTATGATAGAGAAAAAATTAGATGGGTGGGGAGCGGGGCGAAGGGGCGCTATAAATGAATTTTTATGATAGAGACAAAGAATTAGAAGCTCTTAACAAAATCCTTAACTCTGAAGAAAAAAGATTCACTGTTTTATACGGAAGAAGAAGAATAGGCAAGACTTCTCTCATTAAAAAAGCCTATGAAAATCGTGAGAATTTTTTATATTTTTTTGTTGAAGTAAAAAGAGAAGAGGCACTGTTAAAAGAACTGAGTAGTCTTTTTTCTAAGGCAATTTACACAAATTGGTACGACCTTTTTACAGATCTTTTTGAAAGATTTGATCACATAATTTTTGATGAATTCCAAAATTTCTTTTTGGTAAATAGCGATATACTTTATTCTTTGCAACATGCTTGGGATGAAACAAAATACAACACAAAGCTTACGGTTTTGGGTTCATACACAGGACTCATCAAAAAAATATTTATGGAAGAAAAAATGCCATTATTTGGAAGAGTAAATAACTTTATTAATCTCAAAAAGTTCAACTTAAAAAGCGGACTAGAGATGTTATTCGACTTTGGTTACGATACTGAAGAAGCTTTAGAAATCTATAGCCTTGTAGGTGGTGTTCCCAAATATTTGTGGGGCTTTAAAGACAAAGATAATTTAAAAAATAAGATATACGAGTTATTCATCGCCGATTTTTCACCTTTCAAAGAAGAGTCTAAAAACATTTTAATTTTAGAATTTGGTTCTGAACATAGATCCTATTTTTCAATATTGGAAGCAATCGGGGGAGGCAATAAAACTCTCAAGGAGATAGAAGACATTTCAAAAATCCCTTCTACTTCCCTTTCAAAATATTTAAACGAACTAGTGAATAATTATGAGATTTTAAAAAAAGAAAACAGCATATTAGACAGAAAAAGAAGAAACGCAAGATATTCTATAAACGATGAATTTTTTGACTTTTACTTTAACCTCTTAAGTAGATACCTTTCAGAAATAGAATTCAATCCTAAAAGCGCATTAGAAAAAATATACCAACAATTGCCCACTCATATTGGCCATCAGTTTGAAAATATCTGCATACAATTTTTAAAAGAAAAACCCAATTATCCCGGTTTTCTCATTAATAATATAGGAAAAAGCTGGGGAAAGGTCCCTTATTCAAAAAACTTATCGTATGATATAGACATAGTAGCATATAACGACGACAACATCCTCTTCGGTGAATGCAAGTGGACTAATAAAAAAATGGGAATAAAAGATTTGGAGACACTGAAACTGAGAAGTAACTATGTAAACTTTGGAAACAAGAAAACAAAATACATCCTCTTTTCCAAATCTGGTTTTACACCAGAGTTACTCAAATTTCAAACTGACGACTTGTTTCTTCTAACTCCTGATAAAATGGTATCTGAATTATTTAAGGATTAATTGATCTTATGATACATTTGTTTAGTATTATAAATTTATCTTCTCGTCAACACTTCTCATAATGTTTTTAGCGCCCTTTCGCCAGGTAACTCACTCAAAAGATTAAGAGATGTATTCAAAAGATATAAACTATTAATCAAAATTTCAAATAAAACCTTGATATTTCAAAAAAAGATAGTATACTAATTATTAGTATGCTAATAGTTAGTGAGTTAATTATTAGCATACTAATAGAAAATAGCGTGCAGCGGAGCGGCGTAAAAAGGTGAAAATAGTGACTAAGCACAGCTTACAAAAAACGTTTGACTTTTAAAAGGGTTACAGGGCGAAGCCCTCACTCCACATAGTTTAAGGGACCGCGGGTCCCTTCCTTAAATGGGTGGGCTGCCGAATGAAAATGAAGAAATAAAGATTTTCTTCCTTATGGGTGGGGAGCGGGGTGAAAGGGCGCTAATAAAGACTCTTTTCCTCACGGGTGGGGAGCGTTTGCTGGAGTGTGCAAACTATGTTTTTTTGCAGCCTTATGCAAAAAGTTTTTTGCTGCTTCGTGCAAAACGTCTTTTTGTAATTGTTTTAGAATAATTTCCATACCCTCATTTGCTTCGCAAATGACGTATGCAAATGATGTTACGCGAATTTGGGGATCTTAAGGGGTTTACCCCTTAACGTCCGGCGCTAACACCAAGTTTTAGAATTTCTAAAAGCTGCAATCTAACTATAAGAGAAAAGAAGAGGAGAAAAGAAATGAAAGACAAAACACTTTGCACAGAAGATTTCCCTTTTGATGAACTCAATCCATCAACGATCAACGTTGTCCAACAATTCTTTCAAGTGATGAACCTACAAAGACAGTTAAATTTTAAGATCATGGCAGAAAAAGATGTCTATCCAGGGCAAGGAGTTTGCTTATGGCATATTTCGAAAAATCCTGGAATAAGTCAAATACATCTTGCAAAGCTCATGAATGTTGCTCCTCCAACCGTTTCGTTGATTCTCAAAAGGTTGGAAAAAATGGGGCTCATACTCCGCCAATCCGATCCAAATGACATGCGTACTCTTCAAATCTACTTAACTGAAGCCGGAGAAGAAGAAATAAAAAATTTAAAAACATCCTTTTCAAAGATGGTGAGATACAGCTTTGAAGGGTTATCAGATGAAGAACTCAACACATTTAACGAGTTACTAAAAAAAATATCCAACAACCTATCAAAACATTTACAAAAAGGAGAAGATCAAGGATGAGAACCATACTAAGCAAATATTTAAAACAGTATTATAAAGAAGTAATTTTGACATTGGTTTTACTCACCGTCCAAGCTGTCTCAAACTTATACCTACCAAACTTAAATGCAGACATTATCAACAACGGTGTTGCCAAAGGAGACCTCAATTACATCATGCAAGCCGGAGGAAAGATGTTGTTATTTTCCCTATTACTCGTTGGTGCTGCTGTAGGGGCGACATTTTTTGCCTCAAGAATCTCTGCAAAATTTGCCCAGGACTTACGCAGAGATCTTTATTATAAGGTAATGAGTTTCTCTCAAAACGATATAGACAAGTTTGGAACCGCCTCGTTGATAACAAGAAACACGAATGATGTATACCAAATTCAGATGTTGGTATTAATAATGTTGAATGTGATGATCCTTGCACCTATAATTTCAATAGGTGGCGCTATTATGGCTATTCGCCAAGACGTTGTCCTTTCTACTTCCCTTTTAGTGATAATTCCAGTGATGGGAATGGTTGTATTCTTCTTAATGCGTAAGGCAATCCCACTTTTTAGAAGCATGCAAGTAAAGCTCGATAACGTCAACCGTGTTCTGCGAGAAAAATTAATGGGCGTACGCGTCATCAGAGCTTTCGTGAAAGAAAAAAGTGAAGAAAAAAGATTCGATAAAGTTAATGACGACTTAACGCAAACCTCCATAAAAGTAAATAGATTATTAGCATTAGGTATGCCTCTTCTAATGCTCATCATGAACCTTTCAACCGTTAGCATTCTCTGGTTCGGTTCAATGCGAATAGACAGTGGGGCAATGCCAATAGGCAACTTGACAGCCTTCTTAACCTATATAATGGAAATACTCATATCAATAATGATGGCGATGATGATGTTTGTCATGTGGCCTCGTGCAGAAGCATCTGCCGATCGTATCAAAGAGGTATTAGAAACTGAACCTACAATTAATGAACCAGACAATCCTGTTCTTTTAAAAAGTAAAGAAGGTACTGTATCTTTTAAAAATGTGACATTCAAATACGAAGGTGCTGAGAAACCCGTATTAAGAAACATTTCTTTTGAGGCTAAACCAGGCAAAACTACGGCAATTGTAGGTAGTACCGGAAGCGGTAAAAGCACTCTTATAAACTTGATCCCACGCTTTTACGAAGTTACCGATGGGAAGATAGAAATCGACGGTGTAGATATTAGAGAACTGTCGATGGAAAATCTTAGAGACTCCCTAGGTTTTGTACCTCAAAAAGCTTATCTATTCAGTGGAACGATAGCTTCCAATCTAGCATATGGTAAGAAAGATGCAACGGAAGAAGAAATGTGGCATGCTTTAGAAATAGCCCAAGCGAAAGATTTTGTAGAAGAATTACCTGACAAACTACAAGCTCCAGTTGATCAAGGAGGAACGAACTTCTCCGGTGGTCAAAGGCAACGTTTATCGATTGCACGGGCAATTGTCAAAAAACCAAAGATCTATATATTCGACGATAGTTTCTCAGCTTTGGATAATCGAACCGATGCCAACCTTCGAGAAGCCCTAAAGGAAGAGACTAAAAACTCCACAGTTATAATAGTAGCTCAAAGGGTAAGTACCATACTTAATGCAGACTTAATAATCGTTCTAAACGACGATGGAACGATAGAAGGACAAGGAAAACATTCAGAACTTATGCAATCATGTGAAGTCTATAGAGAGCTTGTAAAATCCCAGTTACCAGAGGAGGAAACCGCATGAGTCCCAATAACACAAAAACTTCTAAAAGTTCAACCAATCGACCTATGGGGATGGGAATGGGAAGGCAGGAGGAGCAACTCCTGGGGAAAAACCAAAAAATTTTTGGGGTTCCTTAAAAAGATTACTTGGATATTTAAAACCTCAATTAGTACCTATTTTGTTCGTTGTTTCTTTTGCCGTTCTTGCTACAATCTTTATGATAACAGCCCCTAAGATAATAGGGAACGCCACCAATGTGTTATTCGAAGGTATAATAAGTAAAAATATGCCTGAAAATATGACAAAAGAAGAAGCTATACAAATGCTTAAACTCTCAGGCAATGATCAAATTGCTGAAATGATTGGGCCAATGAACATAATTCCAGGCCAGGGAGTGGATTATAACAAACTCGTACAAATCTTATTAACCCTCTTGGTAATTTATGGATTATCAGCCCTTTTTAATTGGCTACAGCAATATATGATGGCTGGTGTCTCTCAAAAATCCATCTATCGGCTCAGAAAAGAAGTTGACAACAAACTAGCAAAACTTCCACTTAAATATTTTGACAGTCATTCCCACGGTGATATTCTCAGTAGAGTGACCAACGATATTGATAACATAGGAAGAACGCTTCAACAAACGTTAATACAGATCATAACAGCTACTGTGACTATAATCGGTGTCATCGTTATGATGCTAACGATAAGTCCTTTGCTCACCTTAATAGCCTTGACGCTGATTCCTTTATCTCTAATTGTAACAATGTTCATCGTAAAAAAATCTCAGAAACAATTTGAAACGCAGTGGGACAGCACGGGAAAACTCAACGGTCATGTAGAAGAAACATATTCAGGTCATAACATTGTAAAAGTTTTCAACAAACAAAAAGAAGCTAAAGAAACATTCGACAAAGAAAACACCAGGTTATACCAAGCAAGTTTCAAATCTCAATTCATATCAGGCATAATAAGACCAGCAATAGCCTTTCTAAACAATCTTAACTACGTTGCTGTCAGTGTTATCGGAGGACTCAGAGTAGCAAACGGTCTGATGACACTTGGAGATGTACAGGCGTTCATCCAGTATTCAAGAATGTTTACCCAACCGATAGTTCAAACTGCTAATATTATAAATATTTTACAATCAACTATCGCTTCTGCCGAAAGAGTATTTGAATTCTTAGATGAAGAGGACGAAGTTCCTGATCCAGTCGATCCTGTAGAATTACCTGAAGTAGAAGGAAGAATAGCGTTTGAAAATGTATCTTTCAGTTATGACCCTAACAAACCTTTGATAGAAGGCTTAAACTTAGTTGTTCATCCTGGGGAAAATGTAGCGATAGTTGGACCAACAGGTGCAGGAAAAACAACACTTGTAAACCTTCTAATGAGATTCTACGATGTTACAGATGGAAGAATCACCTTAGACGGTGTTGACATTAGGCAAATGAGAAGATCAGATCTCAGAAAAAACTTTGGTATGGTCCTTCAAGATACCTGGCTTTTTGGAGGCACGATAAAAGAAAACATCGCATACGGTAAAGAAGATGCCTCTGATGAAGAGATCATACAAGCTGCTAAAGCGGCGTATGTAGATCATTTCGTGAGAACATTACCCCATGGTTACGACACAATAATAGATGAAGAAGCTTCGAACCTATCACAAGGTCAAAGACAATTGATAACCATCGCAAGGGCTTTCCTTGCAGACCCCAAAATTTTGATCTTGGATGAGGCAACAAGCTCTGTGGACACGCGTACAGAAACATTAATACAACAAGCTATGGAAAAATTGATGGAAGGGCGAACAAGCTTTGTAATTGCTCATAGATTATCTACAATCAGGAATGCCGACACGATCTTAGTAATGGATCATGGTTCCATTGTCGAAACTGGAAATCACGAAGAACTCATGAAAAATGAAGGCTTTTACTACAATCTCTATATGAGTCAATTTTTGGGAATCGATTTAAAAAAACCAATTAAAGAACCAAAAACATCACAAAAAAATATAGCTTCTGTCAAAAGCTAAACCCTCTCCACCCCAACTAAGTTGGGGTGTGGAATGGATGAAAGTAATAAAATAATTTCCGAAAATACGCCCTAAATGGGCGTTTTTTCAATTAAAAATTGCCAATAATTTCCACTTCGGAATTATATGATGTTATTGATTTTTTCAAATCACATAATGTAGAAATAGTGAGCATAGAAAAGCAAATGGTGAATTTTGAAAAGATATTCATCTCGTATACTAATGGGGATAGGGGAAGACAAAACTAAACTCTGGGCGGGATTTTATTCACTCTTTCCCGCCAACTTTTATTCTAGGGTCAAGCACCCCGTAAATTAAATCTAAAATTACAATACCGCAGATGTATAAAAGAGTTGTAAAAGACAAATTACCCAAAAGAACTGGAATATCATCTTGTTGAATAGCAGCCCAAAAAAGGTTCCCCATTCCAGGCCAATTAAAAATACCTTCGATGATCAATGCCCCAGAAAAAGAATCGAGCACAGATAAAACCGACATTGTTAAGATTGGAGGAGCAGAAGCTCTTAAAGCATGCCCAAACAAAACTTTTCTTTCAGGAATACCCCTAGCCCTTGCGGAAATTATGAAATCATTCTGGAGATTTGTTAACACGATATTTCTTGATAAATATGCTCTACCCCAAAAACGAAAAAAAACAAGCGTAGTTAAAGGTAGAATTAAATGATACACAATATCGGCAAATCTTTTTATAAACCCCACAGGAGGCGGGATGCTAAATATACCACCAGAAGGAAATAAAGGCATTTTGAAAGAAAAAAACATGATCATTACCAGTCCAACCCACCATGTTGGAAGGCCGTAAAAAATCATTGTAAGTATCGAAGTTGTTTTGTCCATGAATCCTCCTGCTTTTTGAGCCTTTTTTATGCCCAGGTATACCCCCAAGAAAATATCTATGATAATAGCCATAGTAAAAAGAAGCATGGTATTAGGTACTCTTTCTAAGATAATTTTAATGACGTCAGTTTCTCCTTTAAAAGATCTTATATACATAGATTGACCATAATTAAAAGTGATCGTATCGAACCAATCAGAGAAAATCTCGGGTAATATTGGTCCTTCCAAAAGGTAGCTATAGTGAAGTTTAAACATGACGTTGAAAAGTACAGCATACACAAAAATAATAACAAAATAAATCATAACCCCCATTAGCATTCTTTTAAAAGCGTATCTCCAATACATAAATGTAACCACCTTTATATCTTTTCAGTAAAATTAAAAAACCCCACATTTGTGGGGATTTTTCAAACCTTTTCTACTTCCTGATCTATCTCTTTGTACCTATAACAAGCAACGTAGTGACCGTTTGAATCTTCTACCAACTCTGGATCATCCACATTCTCAAAACATTCGGGCTGTGCATAAATACACCTTGGATGGAATCTACATCCTTTTGGTATATTTGCTGCAGATGGGATCTCTCCTTTTATTGGTAATTCTTTTATTACGTTTTCTTTTCCAGGTAAAGGTTCTGGTACTGCTTCTATCAAAGCTTTGGTGTATGGATGTAGAGGTCTTTCAATTATTTCGTCAGCATCGCCTAACTCAACTATTCTTCCAAGATACATAACAGCAATCCTGTCGCAAAAATATCTCGCGGTTGATAAGTCATGAGTTATGTATAGATACGTAAGCCCTAAATCTTGCTGAACATCTTTCATCATGTGGAGAATTTCTGCCCTAGTTGATAAATCGATCATAGAAACGGGTTCATCCGCTATTATGAAATCCGGAGAAAGAACTAAGGTCCTTGCCGTTGCAACTCTTTGCCTTTGCCCTCCGCTGAGCATGTGAGGATATCTATCCATAAACTCTTCAGGAGGCGTCAATTTAACTTCATTTAGAACATTCTTTGCTATCTCTTCAATTTCATTAGGATCTTTGGTTTTGTTATGAATGATCAAAGGTTCTGCCAAAACATCTCTAACTCTAAACCTTGGATTCATCGAAGAGTAAGGATCCTGAAAAATCATTTGTACATCTTCTTTATACTTCTTAATTTCCTCAGTGGAAGACAAAAAAGTAACATCTTCACCCTTAAATATTATTTGGCCCTCTGTGGGTTCTTCTAATTTCATCAATAATCTACCCGTCGTTGATTTTCCACAACCAGATTCTCCAATTAAGCCAAATATCTCTCCCTTTCTTATATCAAAACTTACATTATCCACCGCTCTAACCCATCTTCGTTTCCCTTGAAACACTTCTGAAACGGTTCTTCGCAAGGGAAACCACTTTTTTAAATTTTTAATGCTCAATATGATTTCATCATTCATCGAAACACCTCCAACAAGCTGCAAAATGTCCGGGTTCAATTTCTTTTAAAGGTGGTTCTTCTACTGCACATCTATCGAAAGCAACCGGACAACGCTCATGGAATCGACATCCACTGGGTGGATTGAGCAAATCAGGTGGTACACCAGGTATAAAGGCTAATTCTTCAACTTTTTTATGTAAACGAGGTGTAGCTCCCAGCAAACCTTTTGTATACGGATGTGCTGGTCCCTGGGGACCATAAATATGATGATTTTCTCCTATTTCAGCTATCTTACCTGCATACATCACCATTATCCTGTCCGCTACTTCCGCTTCAGTAGCTAAATCATGGGTTATAAAGATAAAAGACAAATTAAGATCCTTTTTTAGCCTTTTCAGAAGATTTATTATTTGAGCTTGAACGATAACATCTAACGCCGTAGTAGGCTCATCGGCAATAACGACTTTAGGCTCTAAAAACAACGCCGTTGCGATTACAACACGTTGTTTCATACCTCCAGATAATTCATGAGGATATCTCTTCAAAATATCCTCTGATAAACCCACCTGGTTTAAATATTTTTTAATTATAGCCAGAGCCTTTTCTTCTTCCATCTCCCTGTGAGTTTGAAGGGTTTCCAGCATCTGTTTTTTAATGGTATAAACAGGGGTCAAACTATTCATGGCCCCTTGAAACACCATGGAAATCTTCTCCCACCTAACTCTTTTACGCAAAACTGATTCTTTTAAAGGAACTATATTTTCTCCATCTATATTAATCTCACCACTTACAATCTTGCCTGGAGGGTTTGGCATTCTCAAAAGACCCATGCCCAAAGTCGTTTTACCACATCCTGACTCTCCAACAAGACCTAATGTTTCACCTTCTCTCAGAGAAAAGCTTACATCGTCTAAACCTTTTACAACACCTTTTCTTGTATAATAGTACACTTTTAAATTTTTAACATTTAAAATATCATTCATTCATATCTACCTCGTTCTCAATTTTGGATTTAAGATGGTGTCCATTGCAAAGCCTAAAAAGGCAAAAGTCATACCTACTAAAGCAATAGCAATTCCAGGAGACACAACCCACCACCAAAGACCATTCGTTACGGCACCACCGTTCATAGCATCGTGGAGAATTTGTCCCCATGTTACTATGGTCGCATCCCCCAAACCAAGCAAACTAACAGTTGCCTCGTAAAGAATGGCACTAGGAACATTCAAAGCCATACTCGCAAAGGAGTATGGAATCAAGATTGGAACCATATGTTTGAAAATAATTCTTCTGTGTGAAGCACCTAAAGCTTTTGCCGCTTCAACATATGTTTCTTCTTTTATTTGTAAAGCCATGCTCCTCACTGTTTTAACAGGACCTACCCAAAAAAACAAACTCATCATAAGAATCAGGCTCCAAATAGAAGGGCTAAATATTGCTGATAAAACAATTAAAACAGGAAGGAGAGGTATGTTGATGAAAATTTCCCAAATTCTTTGCATTATAGAATCAACTATACCACCATAATACGCAGAAACAACTCCGTAAATAACTCCTACTGACACTGAAATAGCAGATGTCATAAGCCCTATGAACAATGCCCATTTAATGCCTGCCAACAAACCACTCCAAACATCCCTTTTAGCGTTATCTGTACCAAGCAAACCAGAAACGCTTCCTGAAACAACTAACCTTGTGTCTTCAATAACAGTTTCTTCTGTCATTTTCATTAGATTAATATTTAGCTTGTAAGTTCCCTTTAACGGAGTTGGATTTGAAAAAAGTTCACCATCTGCTTGTGAAAAAAGCACAGTATTTACGTCAACTCTCGGGGGGAGGTTTTGCACATATCTCCTTGCAAAGCTTCTAACGTTGTTACTTGATTCATTAACAAGTGATACTCTAAAATCTCTTTCAGTGTTCGAAGTAAAACTTTTATTCACTAAATTGATTGTATTACCATCTGGCCGTTCAAGCACCATATTCAAACTAAAGTTACCTTTAAAAGTCCCTCTATAGATTAGATCAACAGGAGGAATATCATAATCGTAATCATACTCTATAACTGTATTTAAAATACTTATTGGACCAGAAATATTTTGTTCTGTATATTCTAAATCTTCAATATATTCAGTTGGAGTATAATCCTTTTGAGAAAACCAATTTATCCAAACGGGAGGAACGCTTCTAGGATTATCTTCCCAATATGTTATATCTCTCCACCTTGTAGAAGCTTCGGGGAAAGGGGTTAAAAACGGTTCAAAAATGACTAAAAATATAAAAAGAAGTAAAAGAATTATTCCAGCTATACCAAATTTAACTTGCTTGAACTCATTCCAAAAATCTTTTAACTGTTTAGTATAGCGTTTTGTTTTATTGTTTGTCTTTATTTTATTCACGCTTTCCCACCAACTTTTATTCTAGGGTCTAAGAAACCGTATATCAAATCCAAAACGACGATACCAGAAATATATATGAGCGTTGTTATTGAAAGGTTACCTAAAAGAACGGGGATATCATTCATCTGAACCGCTGACCAATAAAGGTTCCCCATTCCAGGCCAACTGAATATACCTTCAAACACCAGTGCTCCAGAAAAAGAAGCTAACAAGGATAAAAGGGACATGGTTAAAATAGGGGGTGCAGAGGTTCTTAAGGCATGACCGTATAAAACTGTTCTTTCCGGAATACCCCTTGCCCTTGCAGACATTATGAAATCCTCTTGCAAATTTCCTAAAACTATATTTCTAGTTAAATAAGCCCTTCCCCAAAAACCTATGAACACCAAAGTAATTACAGGCAAAGCCATATGATACAACGTATCAAACAGCCTTCCAAAAAAGGTTGTTGGAGGTGGGACACTGTTCATACCTCCAGATGGGAAAATAGGTATTGCAAATGCAAACAACATTATCATGACCATCCCAAACCACCAAGATGGCAGACCGTATACCCCCATAGTTATTATAGAAGTAGTCTTATCCATTGTTCTTCCAGCTTTCTGGGCTTTTTTTATCCCCAACCATACACCAATCAAAATATCGATAATTATCGCAGTGGTAAACAACATCAAGGTATTGGGAATTCTTTCTAAAACTATTTTAAGTACGTCTGTTTCACCCTCAAAAGACCTCATTACAGTTGAATTCCCATAATTGAAAGTCAACGTATCGATAGCCCTCCAAAAAATTCTGGAAAGCACCGGATCATCTAAGTGGTATAACTGACGAAGTTCGCTGATCCTTCTCTGCCTGTATTCTAACAAATATTGAGGATCTGTTCCTACCTGTGACATCTTCATCATTTCACCGTTTACTTGTTCGACTATTTGACTATTTAACGTCTGATCCATTACCGTGTTAAATAAAGCCGAATATATAAAAATGATGACAACGTAGATTAAAACACCCATCAATATTCTTCTTACTGCATATCTCCAATACATACAGTTAATCACCTCTGTATATAATTCAACTTTCTGAAAAATAGGCTCCCGTGAGGGAGCCCTTAAACCCTAAAAAGGCTTTTTAGAACATTAATACACAACGATAGTTGTTGAATAAGTAGATGGAATAGCTCCTTCCGATCTTGCAGTAACTACAACTGCATAAGTACCGGGGTCTAATGTATTAAGCACGTCTCCAGGTATAGTTGCAACAAATGTTCCAGCTGTTTCTACTTGCGCCTTGAAACTCACTGGCCCTTCTGGTGTGATCAAAGAAACCTCTACATCCCCTTCAGGAGCCGGAGAATATGTATCGTATGGGTAAAGAACCTCTGATACATTAACCGTAACAGGTAAGTCTAACCCTCTTATAGCAGCAAAAGCAAGTTCTATACTATCAACGTTCAACCTAACCGTTTCAAAGTACTCGTTCCAATATCCACGTTCGAATGGGTACCTCTCATCCCTAACAGCCGTTAATTCAACAAAACGTGCACTGGGATCATATCTGGTCATCATGAAAGGACCATTCCCTATATAAGCATGGTTGTATTCATTAACAAAATCAAGTGCCGCTCGGTACCTTTCGACAGCCTCGTCAGGTGTAACCATGTCTTCAATGTAAATAGGCACGTATCTTTCATTTATCATCTTTTGAAGTTCTACTTTAATATCGTTAACCGATACAGGCTCAAGTACATCCACTTCGTAAATGTTTCCACCAGCAGCTGTTGCTGAGAATGTGTACTCTCTTCCTGAAGCTCCTCCATTTTCAACCAACCTCGTTAAAGCTTCAACTATTTCCCAAGAAACACCTATTGGTTGTCCTGATTGAGAAACTGACCATCCAGGTGCTCCCCAAGTAGCTAAGTACATATCATCAATCGGGAAGTTGTAATCAAACCATACGGTTATCGAACCGTCTGAATTTATTTTTCTTGCAACCTCAACTTCTAGTCCGGGCATTGCTGAAGCAGAATAAGTCGCATCGTACCTTGAGTCAGTGGGTCCGGAATCAACTGAAAGGTCCCATACATATAGAGGCTGATACATATAATCTACTAAACTTTCAGAAATTCCATGATGCCAAACACCGTATATTATATCGTAAGTAGCAACACTAACAGATGTAACGCCTGGTCCTACAGGGACCCATTTTTTACTATCAGGATCAACTCTAATAGCATCTGCGGGGACCTCTATTAAACCAACCATCTCACCGTTTTCGTCAACTACAAATTTGGTGTCCAACGTTTCCATCCTTGGAACAACTTTTGCAGGTGTATGATCTGCTGAAGCCGGACTTTCAAACATACCGTAGTCGTACATATTCGATGCAATGTTTATGGAATAGCTATCGTTGAATCCATCCGTTCCTACAGGATCCCAAGCACCCATGAACAAAGATCCTTGAGCAGAGAATTGAACAACGTTCAAGGTTCGATCAACCGTATCTCCAGTGATAATGGACCATTGATTTAATCCATCTCCTAGCCCATATACCATTCGTCTGTTGAATCGATCTTTGTTAGCGACATAGAAGTCTTCTTGGTAGGTCAGGTATATTCTAACGGAATCTCTTATACCCAATTCAGTTGCTCTTAGAATCATATCCCAATACTCTTCTTCTGTTGCAAAATTACCGGCATAAACCTTTTGAGTTAGCTCATCAATCTCATCTTGTTCATAGTTCCAAAATGTTGGCTCTTGACCTCCTGGCATATTAGCATACCAAGGTGCATACATTTGGGAGACAATGTGGTGCCAGTACTTTCTCGTAGCACCTGCGCCCCAACCTTCTGTGTATATATGCCATTGAAGATCTGCAGGGTTTGAGTAATAAGCAAGATCAACTGCTGCATATCTGTCTATTTCTACTCTTTCAACCATTATACCAGCTCTTTCGATTTGATCAGCTATGTATCTGCCTGCTGGTAACCTTCCGTTAGGGTCATCTACGCGAATTATGAACTTCAAGGTTACTGGTTGTCCATCGAATGTCCACCATTGACCTTGTTTTACCAATCTTCCTCTATTTTCAGGCAGATTGGCAGCCTCATTCATAGCGTTTTCTATCATTTCAAAAGCTAGATCTTGGTTACCTTCTGGAGTAAAACCCATATTTGCAGTAATATCAATGTAAGGTTGGGTCCCAGGTTGTCCAGGGGTTGCCATCGTATACATTACTCCACCTGCACCTTGAAGAATCTCGTCGACTAAATACTGTCTGTTAATTAGGTAATTCATAGCATACCTTACTTCTTGAATCGCCAACGGGTTAAAATACTCAACACCGTCAACATTTACCGTATACGGAGGTTCGTTTGGTATGGGGTTAAATAATAAAGACCAAGAACCCGATGGAATGTTGTAAATATCTAAGTTTTGAAGTACCGATTGGGGCAAAGAATTAATCGTTGGAGCCCCAACACCCGTAAAAAACACATCTACGTTACCAGCTGCGACATCTTGAATTGCGACATCTTGTTGCATTCTCACACCGAAATAAACCTTATCCGGCATAGGTCCCTTTTCTGCTAAGGCAAAAGCAGAAACCAACACAAACGTAACCAACAAAAAAGTCGTTACTTTCCTCATAATATCCCTCCTTTAGCATTTGTAAAAACCTAATTGAAGCAAACTTACTCACAACAAAACAATAGATTAAAATTAATTGCTACTTAACAATATTTTCTCTTACATATTTAATTATAATGAAGTTTACATAGTATGTCAAGTTAGAAAAAACCAATTAACAGTAATCTAAGGTATTTATTGCTAATTATTCTTCAATAACGAAAGAAATTTCAATAATGCTAACTTTTTCAAATTTTCAATTAATTTCTTAGTATTTATAAAGATGGGAACTTAAATCTCGAAGTCGTTTCCTTAACTTAAGAAAAATCCCTACTTTTTTAAGTTTAAATAGTAATTGTAGCTAATTTAGGAAAGAATGGATTAATGTTCGATAGGTTTGAAAAAATGGTAGACTCATGCTGGTGGGCATAATAAAAAACCCCACAAAGTACGTGGGGCTTGTGTTAATATAGAGTTTAAATTATTGGCCTAAGGATCGTGGATCTAAAGCATCCCTTATGGCATCTCCAAACAAATTAAAGGCAAGAACCGTTATAATGATAAATAATCCAGGTATAAGTACCCAAGGGTAACTAGTTAAAACTTGAATATCCTGAGCCTGAGAAAGCATCAAACCCCAAGAGGCTCCAGGTTCTGTTACTCCCACGCCCAAGAAACTAAGACTTGCTTCACCTAAAATATATCCAGGTATAGATAAGGTAGCGGAAACGATCACGTAAGTATAGGTATTTGGTAACAAATGGTTCCAAATTACTTTTCTTGGAGGATATCCTAATGCAATAGCCGCTTGAACAAACTCCGTTTGTTTCAAACCCATAGTCATTCCTCTTATAACCCTTGTCATTCCGGGCCATCCAATGAAAGATAAAATTACAACTATCAAAAGATACCTAATCTCCGGTGAGATACTTGTGGGTAAAACAGCACTTAAAGTTAATATCAAATAAAGACTAGGAATTGACATCAATATTTCCGTGAACCTCATAGTCACTTCGTCTATCCATCCTCCAAAATATCCTGCTAAACCACCTAAAAAAATACCTATTGTAAAAGTTAATAATATTCCAATCAACCCTATAGAAAGAGAAATTCGGGAAGCAAAGAATATCCTACTGAAAATATCTCTTCCATATTGGTCTGATCCCCATACATACAGTATACCATCGTTTGAAAAATAATCGGATAGCGAAGGCAGTTTTGTTTTTTCAACTCCAAATAAATGTAAATTCGTAGGGAAAATCCCTAAAAGTTTATAATCCCACGAACGAGTAAAAAATTCAATAGGGTAATTTTTCAAATTAACTGCGTGCAAATCTGATGGGGTCAATACAACAGGTATAAAATCGAAATAAACATTTATTTCTTCCAAAGTTGCAAAAGTATCTACACTGATAATTTCTTGATTTCTTATTTTAGGAGCGTATCTATAATCACTTTTGTAAGTATTAATTGCCATACTTCTGTTATCTTCGTTAACAACAATCGTCTCTCCACTCAGAAGTTTTGAAAAATTAACGTCATAAAGGCCATCTTCAAATGAAACTGGACCATTTAAGTTCTCTTCTTTTGTAAAATAAGATAAAGGAATCAAAGTCTGATCATATTTACGATTGGTTGATAATTCAATATATTCTCCATCTGCAGTTTTCGCCATGATAGTATTCTTAAATGTATAAGTAATATCTGAAACTGTTGCATTGTAGGTTGGATTGTATTCACCCAATTCAAAGGTAATTAACTCACCCGTTTCGGGATCCCTCGCCTTAATTACATCCAAATGGGTTGCTTCCACGTAATTACTTTGGTATGTTATTGGATCTCTCTCACTCATATACAGGTAAGTGTGAGGTCCGACTCTTTCACCTGTGAATAAATCCTTTCTATAAATCGTAGAAGGAGGGGCAAATCTATACTGAATATGGTTATTAAATGGATTCATTGGAGAGACAAAATCTGCAAATATAGCAAGTAAATATAAAATGATCAACACAACAAGTGATATCATTCCCAATTTGTGCCTTCTTAATGCCCTCCAAATAAGTGCAGGCGTTGACATGAATTCTCGCTCAAAAAGTTCTTCATCGTTTTGTGTGTTTTGGGGTGTGTTCTTCAAATTATCCTTCTGCTTTTTTCTCACTTAAAAATCCCTCCAATTTAAGCACTCATTCTTAATCTGACACGAGGATCAGATGCAGCAAGTAAGATATCAGCGATCAAATTACCAGTAATTAGTAGAATACCTTGCAAAAACAAATTTGCCATTACCAGGTAAATATCTTGCTGGAAGATCGCATCTCTCATCAAAGTTCCTAAACCTGGCCATGAAAACACATATTCCGTTATCAACGCACCACCCAATATCGAAGATAAACTGAATCCCAATGAGGTAATTACAGGATTGATAGCGTTTCTCAACGTATGCTTGTATATGACAACGTCTGAAGGCATCCCCTTTGCTCTTGCAAACTCTGCATAATCTTGGTTCATCTCATCTAAGATCTGCCCTCTCATAACGCGCATAGTTCCAGCAAGAGATGCCGTTCCCAATGTAACTACAGGGCCAGCAACATGCCAGAAGAAATCACCTATCTGTTTGTACCAGGGGAAATTAGCAAATTCTCGTGATAACATCCCCCCGATTGGAAATATTCCAGTATTTGCAGCCCACATTAACCATAATAACGCGAAAAAGAAGTTTGGAATAGAAAGACCTATCAACCCAAGAGTTGAAAGAGCTTGGTCAGTAAATTTGTATTGGTGAAGCGCTGCTGTTATTCCTAAAGGTATACCAATCCCCCAGGTAAATATAAAAGTTGTCACTCCCAATAAAAGTGTGGCTTCAAGTCTTCTCAGCATCACTTGCCAAACATCTATTTTATAAACAAAAGAGTAACCCCAATCTCCCTTCATAATGTTTCCTAACCACAAGAAATACTGGGTTACAGGATTTTTATCCAATCCATACAATCTTTCTAATTCTTGAATCTGTTCGCGACTGATATTGGGATTTACTCTATATGTATCCAAAAAATCACCAGGTGCCAACTGCATTACAAAAAACGAGATAACCGATACTCCTAACAACACAGGTATAGCAAGAATAAGCCTTCTAATTATATATTTGAGCAAGATCACGAAGCCTCCCTACTATGATTTTAAAAAGGCAGAAGGTTTCCCTTCCGCCCTTTTTTAATAAACCTAAAAATTACTGTTCTTTCCAGGCGTACTCAATTTTCCACAGACCTGGTGAGTAGGAATAACCGTAAGGGTTGATCGTTCCATATTTTTCTACAGGATACAAATGCAACGTATTTTTATGTATGTTCAAGTAATTCTGTGAAATTGTGTAAACTAAGATCTGATTTTCCGCAACCAACATTTGCCATTCGTCCCAAAGCTCTTGGAGCTCATCTTTATCCAAAATCGAACGTTGAACTCTCATAATCTCATCAATTCTTTGCTCAGCAGGGTGTGCCCAATATTCATCTGGATCAACCCATTCCATAACTTCAGGAGACCAGTTCCAGAAATGTAACCCACCATCTAACAACCAAACGTTTGTACCCCATCCAGGATCGTCTCCTCCAACTAATCCAATGATAATTGCATCCCAGTTAGCTGAGTACATTTTTTGAACCACTGCGTTGAATTGCATTGGCCTGTAATTAACTTTGATTCCAAGTTTACCTAAGGAATCAACTAAAATAACAGCAATTTCGTTTCTCATCACGTTTTCACCATTGGTGTTCAATTCAAACTCAACAACGTTTCCATCCCAATCGACTAACTCGCCCCTATCATTCCAACTAAAACCTGCTTCTCTTAAAAGTCTCTGGGCTGTAACAAGTGAATATCTGAATCCCAATTCTTCGATTTCAGGATTGTAGAAAGCTGAAGAATTAGTTCTTGGACCATAGCAAGGTACCCCTAATCCGTTGTAAAGTGTTTCTATAAGAGTTTGTTTATCAAAGGCATACGCTACAGCTTTTCTGAAATTATCGTTTCTGAACCATGCCCTATGAACAGGATCGGCTGCGTTGAAATTGAAAGCTATAAAGTTTGACCCGGCAGTAGCTGGACCTACTATTACATTCCAACCTTTTTCCTCGGCTTGAGCTCTCAAAGCTGGGAAATCCTTAGCTTGAGGACCGTGCATATCTATTTCTCCTGCCTCGAATCTTAATCTTTCAACATTAGTATCTGTCACTATTTCGAAGACAATTCTATCTAAGTAAGGAAGTTGGACCCCGTCTTTTGACTTTTCAAAGTAGTATGGGTTTCTTTCCAAAACTACCCTGACTCCTTCGGTGTACTCTGTAACTTTAAAAGGTCCACCAACTACTATTTGATCAACTTGTTCTACCGTCCAAGTGGACTGGAAGGTTTCTGCATCCGTTACTTTATCCTCCAATACGTGTTTCGGCATTATGGCGAATCCACCGACGGTTTCAAGCCCAAATCTGAAGACTGTAGGATATTTGAACATGATTCTATTACCTTCAACAGTCAATTCTGGAAGATTACCTTCAGCGTCCATATAAACATCGTTACCATCTGCTGTTAAATCTGGGACTATTATCTTCTCCCATGTGAATACTACATCGTCGACGGTTAATGGGTGACCATCTGACCATTTAACCCCTTCTCTCATTTCAAACCAGTAAAGTGTGCCTCCATCTGCTGTACGCTCAACACCCCAATCCTTTGCAAGAGATGGTTGTGTTGGCTGCCCATAAAAATCGCTGCTGAGTAACGATACACCACCTTGATTGATGATGATAGAAGATGATGTTTCCTGAGCCCAGTAAGTATTTAGAGTTTTTGGGCCAGAAGTTGTTGCAAGGTATAAGGTTCCACCCTTTTGACCACCTTCTACATCGGCGATAAGCCACTCGGGGTTGTAAGCTTCTTGCGCAAAAATCGTCAAAGCGCTTAAAGCCACTACTAATAGTACCAACAACTTTCTCATGTGAATCCCTCCTTTAAGTTATTTTACCAACTTACCCTCTTTTTCTTGTGATAAACCTCTATCTCTATCCTCTTTGTATAAGAAACAAGCAACATAATGGTTTTCGTTTATTTTATAGTATTCAGGGTAATCTTTTTTACATATGTCCATAGCGTAGGGACATCTTGGGTTGAAAAAACATCCTTTGGGTCTATTAACTGGACTTGGTACTTGACCTTTAACTAAAAACTTTTTTCTATCTCTTCGTTTTCTTGGATCTGGAAGAGGTGCGGCATTTAGTAAAGCTTGTGAATACGGATGTAAAGTTCTATCAAATATTTCTGAACCGTCTCCAAACTCAACTAATCTTCCAAGGTACATAACACCAACATGGTTTGAAATAAACCTAACAACCCCTAAATCATGAGAAATAAAGAGATATCCAACGTTGAACTCACTCTGTAAAGTCTTTAAAAGATTGATTATCTGTGCCTGTACTGAAACATCTAACGCAGAAGTAGGTTCATCAAGGATGATCAACTTTGGATCTAAAATAATTGCACGTGCGACGGCAATCCTTTGTCTTTGCCCGCCAGAAAATTGATGAGGATATCTGTCAGCATGGTAAGGTTTCAAACCAACTTTTTTCAACATATCAAGGGCGATATTTTTTGCCTCTATTTTATTTTTTGCCATCTTGTGAAACAAAAGTGGTTCAATCAACGTCTGTCCTACAGTCATTCTTGGATTCAAAGAAGATGTAGGATCCTGAAACACTATTTGAACATTTCTTCTGAAATCTGCTCTTTTTCTATCTATATCTTTAAACATATAATCCAAAAATTTTTCTTTTCCATTATCGTAGTAATATTGGATATACTTTCTCTCTTCATCTTCAAGATTTTCAAGAACCTTCTCTTTGCTCCCTAACTCTTTTTCTAGTTCATGAGCGTATTCGATGTATTCCCTTTCCAAATACTTTGCTCCAGCTCTTTTATTCATAAAATAATGAGAAGTTTCTTCTCCGTTTAAAAAAATCTTCCCCGAAGTAGGATCTTCCAATCTCAAAATCGTTTTACCAATCGTGGTCTTTCCACAACCTGACTCTCCAACCAATCCATAAGTCCCATTTATATCTAAGTCCAAATTGACCCCATCTACTGCTTTAATGTACCCGACCGTTCTATCTATCAAAAACCCCTGTTTAATTGGAAAATACTTTTTCAGATTACGGATTTTTAAAAGCATCAAAGAGCCTCCTTCTTATCTATCACATCGTCATAATGAACAGGAGTAGTATCAGATATAGGATTAAAACATCTTATGTAATGATTTTCTTCAACTTCTGTTAAATCGGGCCATTCTTTCCTACACTTATCAGTGGCATATGGACATCTTGGCAAAAAAGGACACAATGGTGGAGGATCCAGCATAACAGGAGGTTGCCCTTTTATCGGGTTTAATAGATCCACCTTTATATCGTGCCTTGGTATACAGGAAAGCAGAGCATGGGTATACGGATGCCTAGGTTTTTCAAAAAGTGTATAAATATCTGTCATTTCCATCTGTGTTCCACCATACATTACAATAACCTTATCGGCAACTTCAGCAATTACAGAGAGGTCATGAGTTATGTATATCATTCCCATATCATACTCTTTTTGCAAATCTTTCATCAACTCTAAAATTTGGGCTTGAATAGTAACATCCAAAGCGGTGGTAGGTTCATCGGCGATTAAAATTTCTGGATTGCAAGAAAGCCCTATAGCTATTACTACCCTTTGCCTTTGACCACCTGAAAACTGGAAGGGATAGTCATCGATCCTTTCGGCTGGATTGGCAATCCCTACATCATCTAAAAGCTTTATAGCCCTTTCCCTTGCTTCTTCTATGGACACATTTTGGTGAAAAACAATAGTTTCAATCATTTGATCAGCTATTGTAAACATTGGGTTCAAAGAAGACATTGGGTCCTGAAAGACCATTCCTATATGTTTTCCTCTTATCCTTGTAAAATCTTTCTGTTTTAATTTTGCCAGATCAATGAACTCTTCCTTACCGTCTTTACTGAATTCGTTTGTTTTAAATAATATTTGACTCTCTTTGGTAATATAACCAGGGCTTTTAATCATCCCCATTACAGACTTCATGGCAACACTTTTTCCCGATCCTGTTTCACCGACGATTCCTAAAGTTTCATTTTTACTCAAAGTGAAAGAAAGTTGATTAACAGCTTTAACCGTTCCTTCAGCTACGGGAAAGTGAGTACTCATATTTCTAACGTCTAAGATGATATCATTCAATATATTCACCTCATAAAAATAATATCTCTTTAATTCTATTTCATATTATAATAAATATTAACCTTGATTGTCAAGTAGAAAAAAACTAATTAACAATAGTCTACAGGATTTATTGCCAATTATTCCCGAATAATGAAAAAAATTTCAATAATGCTAACTTATCTAAATTTTTGTGCAAAAAGTTTCATGACTCGTTGTTCAATAATTCTTCTTATCTTTCCAAAGATCTTTTAATCGTTCTTTTATGCGTTTTTCAATACCGATTTCCTTTGGCGTGAAAAATTGGGTACTTTCAAAACCTTCTGGCATGTAACTTTCTCTAACGAAACCCCCATAATCGTGAGGATACTTGTACCCTTCTCCAAAGCCTTGTTTTTCCATTCTTTTATTCAAAGGATTTATCAATTTAGGTGGAATCTCGAAATTATTTTGGCTTATAAACTCTTTGGCTTTAGCGTAGGCTAGGTATGCTGAATTGGATTTTGGTGATGAACACAGATAAATTGTAGCTTCAGATAATGGAAGATAACATTCGGGGTAACCAACATGTTCAGTAGCTATCATAGCTGATACAGCAATATTTAAGGCGTTAGGATCAGCCAAACCAACATCCTCGGCAGATAAAATAACCATTCTTCTTGCTATATACATCGGGTCCTCACCGCTTTCAAGCATATAAGCAAGATACAACAGCGCCGCGTCTACATCGCTACCCCTCATACTTTTTATATATGCAGAAATGAAGCTGTATTTTGCGTTTTTGTCGTAAGTTAGTCTATACCCGGTAAAATCTTTCAGAAATTCTAAATCAATTGAATTGATCCCAGCTTCATTTGCAGTCTCTATTAGATTCATTATCCTTCGGATATCATTTCCAGCATATTCTATCAGTGCTTTCCGTGCCTCTTTTGTAATTTTTAAATCTTTGTAATAATCTTCTATTTGTTGGAATAAATTTTCATAATCTTCGGCAGTTAATTCTTTAGTTTTAAAAACCAATACCCTCGATAATAAAGCTGGATTGACACTAATAGCTGGATTTTCTGTTGTCGCCCCTATGAGAGTTAACTCTCCTGTTTCAACACTTAAAAGTAAAGTATCTTGTTCGGCTTTATTCAATCTATGTATTTCATCGACAAATAATAATTTGGGTTTTGTAAAAAGATTATTTTTTTGCTCTATTATATCCTTTATTTTTTTCTTTCCCTCTATTGCCCCTGAAATAGAAAAAACATCGTAATAATCTTTTATCTCGTTTATTAAAGCCCTTACAATAGTTGACTTACCGCTACCAGGTTCACCATATATAATGAAAGATCTAACCTTTTTATTCTTTATCCAGGTTTTAAGAATTTCTTTCAACTTTTCATTACCCAGCACCTCGTCAACCTTTTTAGGTCTAATTATCTCATAAAGAGGTTGTGTACCACTCAATAGTGTTTTCCACCCCTTTTTCTAAATCGTATTTAGGCTCCCAACCTAAAATATTTTTTGCCTTTGCGTTCGAAAGCAAACTTATCTTCACATCACCATCCCTTTCTGGCTTATAAACTGGGTCTTTCCCATACCCTGTTTTCCTTTTCATCACTTCAAAAAGCTCGTTTACAGTGGTTTTCTTGTTAGTTGAGATATTTATCGTCTCTTTATCCCCTTTATTCATTGATAAAAAGTTGGCTTCAACGACATCAAAAACATGTACAAAATCTCGTACCTGTTCTCCATCACCGTAAATAACTATTTCTTTTTTCTCAAGCATATTTTGAGTAAAGATCGCCACTACCCCGGCTTCTCCTTTTGGGGTTTGTTTAGGACCATATACGTTGGCATATCTCAATATGGTGTAATTCAGATCATGTTGGCGTGAATAAAACTCGATGTATTTTTCGCAAGCAAGCTTTGAAATAGCATATGGACTAATAGGATGCGGACAGTAATCTTCAGAAGTGGGAACAGGAGCGTTATCACCGTAAATGGCCCCGCCTGTCGATGAAAATATGAACTTTTTAATTCCATACTTAAGGGATAATTTCAACAAATTCAAAGTACCCATCACATTGATTTCAGCGTCCCAGTTTGGATCTTTAACAGAATCGGGAACAGAAATCTGTGCCGCCAAATGAAAAACATAATCGAACTTATGGGTTTCAAATATTTTCTCCAAAACATTATAATCTCTAATATCTTGTTGGTAAAAAAGAGCCATAGGTGACAGAAATTCTACATTTCCTGTGGAAAGATTATCGATAACAACTACGGAGTTGCCTTCTTTCATCAATCTATCAACTAAGTTTGAACCTATAAAACCCGCACCCCCAGTAACGAGGATTCGATATTTGTTTTTATCAGCCATATTTTACCTCCAAAAGTGATAATGATTTAGCGCCCCTTCGCCCTATTTTATATTTTTATTATAACACTCTAGAGCCTTAAATGTATTTTTGAAATTTAAATAGATTATAGTAAAAAATCTGCAAACATATGCGACTTTTATGTTATAATTAATTTTAGCCCTTTTGAGCCTTCCTAAATTTTGAAAAGAGGTGAGTAATTTTGGCTGAATATGAGATCTTCAATCCCAATGAAGAATTTAACGACGAAGGTAACAATCATGAAGGTCATAGATGGCGCAATATAATCATTATTGCCGTTATCATAGCGATTGGTATTTACCTTTTAACCGGTGTTTATCAGGTAGGACCTTCTGAAGTAGCGTTAGTCAAAACGTTCGGTGAATACAAATCCACCGCAGGACCAGGTTTACACATTCATCTTCCCTATCCTATTCAATCTCATGTTATAGTTGATGTAAGAACAATAAATAAGGTTGAACTAGGTTTTAGAACTACCAGCACAGGAAGAACCCCCTCATACAGCTCATACACTGATGAAGCAGAAATGATCACTGGCGATCAAAATATAATTAGTATTGAAGCTGTAGTTCAGTATAGGGTAAACGACCCAGTAGCATATGCCTTCAATGTAATTCAGGGGTACGACTTAGTTAAATCTACTTCTGAAAGCGTACTTAGGGAACGTGTAGCTCTGTCGAATTTAGAAAACGTCTTGACTACAGAGAGAGATCAAATTGCCATGGAAACAGCTGAAAGAGTTCAGTCCATATTGGACAGTTACAACTCTGGTATTATAATACAAAATGTTTATCTCCAAGCAGTAACACCACCAGAACCAGTCGTTCCAGCTTTCGATGATGTGAACAACGCACGTCAAGACCAACAAACAGCAATAAACGAAGCACAAAGGTACGGCAACGACATTATTCCAAGAGCTGAAGGAGAAGCTCAAAGAATCTTAAACGATGCGCAAGCTTATGCCTATGAACAAGTTGCGAAGGCAACAGGAGAAGCAGAAAGATTCAAAGCTTTACTGGAAGAATACCAAAACTCCGAAGACATTACAAGAAAAAGATTAATATTAGACTCTGTACAACAAATGATTAAAAATTCAAAGATACAAGTAGTATCTGAACAAGGAAACACCTTGAACTTTTTGGATTTAAGCGAAATTATCGGTGGTGATGCGCAATGAAAAATACGACGTTATGGGCAGTAGTTATAATCGTAGCTTTTTTTGTAATTCTATTTAGTTTTACGGCTTTCTACATCGTTGATCAAACTCAACAGGCAATAGTACTTAGATTTGGAAATATTATAAGCATAAAAACGGAACCAGGAATTTATGTAAAAACTCCCTTTATAGACAACGTAGTTAAACTCGAGAAAAGGATCATGATCTATGACATACCCGTAGAAAGGGTAATAACTTCCGACAGAAGAACTATTTTAGCCGATACATATGCAATATGGAGGATAGAAGATCCTCAAAAGTTCATTGAAACACTCAGGACCGTAGAAGTTGCAATGACAAGAATCGATGACATCGTTTATTCGCATGCAAGAGATGTTATAGGAAATTACACATTCCCTGAGGTCCTTTCACTCCAAAGACAAACTATCCTGGAAGAAATAAAAAATCGCAGTGAAGCATCACTTGAAGATTTTGGAATAAATGTTGTGGATGTAAGACTCAAAAGAACCGACCTACCTCAGGAGAACACCGAAGCTGTATACGAAAGAATGAAAAGTGAAAGGTATGCTATGGCTGCTCAATTAAGGCTGAAGGAGAAAAAGAAGCCCAAAGAATGAAAGCCGAAGCAGATAGAGAAGCAAGTAGAATCAGATCAGATGCCCAAAGAGAAGCTGATATCATAAGAGGAACAGGTGAGGCAAGCGCAATAAACATTTACTCAGAAGCTTATTCCTTGGATCAAGATTTCTTCGAACTACAAAAAATAACAGACATTTACAAAGACTCATTCAACAACAGCGTATTATTAATACCCAACGATTCACCTTTACTTGAACTTTTCTATGAGGTGGAATAGTCTTGAAGCTAGTTCCTAAGATGTTGTTATTCTCGATGTTAATAATATTACTCTTTGGTTGCCAATATGATGGTAAGTCAAACATTAAATTTGAAATCGAAATTCCAACAAAAATTTCCCCAAATATCCCGTTAACGATAAAAACAAATTTTGACTATGATAATGTAGAAATAATTATCGATGGAGAGGAGGCTCCCTCCTCCCTCTTTTTGGATGAAGAGGGAACTTCTTCTTCACCTCTTTTGGGTGAATATGGAACTTCTTCTTCCTTCCTTATGGATGAAGAAAACGCTTCCTCCTCTATCCTTATAGATGAAGGGGGAACCCCTTCTTCTTCCTTCCTTATGGGTGGGGAGCGGGGCGAAGGGGCGCTAACAGAGAACCTTTTCCTCACGGGTGGGGAGCGGGG
>NZ_AUPG01000010.1:0-91067 GCF_016772115.1 Petrotoga sp. 8T1HF07.NaAc.6.1 | reverse complement strand
GGGGTGGGCTGCGGGGCGAAGGGGCGCTAAATAAAGACTTTTTTCCTCACGGATGGGCTTTTGAGGATGAAAGAGGAAAGACCTTTTTCCTTAAGGGTGGGCTGCGGGGCGAAGGGGCACAAATAAAGATTAAGCACAACTTACAAAAAACGATGCTAAGAATTAACTAAAAAAGCTCTACTTTTTAAAGGGTCACAGGGCGGAGCCCTTTTGCTGATTTATGCAAAAAAATTTTTTTAATTGAAATAGTGTTTTGGGGTTCTTAAGGGGCGTGCCCCTTAACGCATGGGTCTAAGGGACAGGCAGGTCCCTTTTAGAAGGGCGAAAGTGCTAAATAAGATCATTAAAACAGGAGAAAAAATCATGGAAGAAAAAGAAAAAGACCAATCCAACGACAGTCTAAAAAATTTATTAATCATCATTGGCACTATGGCAGTCATATATTTTGCAACTTTCATACTATGGAATTTGTACGTAGAAAACTTAGAAAACCATTATTACTATCCATATGTAAAAATCAAAGAAACCGGCTACGAACGGGTTAAAAAAATGCCTTTTTCGCCCAAAGGTTACAATATAACTATTGAAAAAAGCAATATCACAAACACTTACACAGTAAAAACGAAGTTTGGTTCATTCAATATTCAAACATTTGACGATAGATTCTTCTTTTTTGAAAACTCTGATATGGTAGTAATCTCATATCCTTCATACGATTTCAGAGGTCTTGAATATTCTGTAATTCTAAAAAATGGGAATATCTTTAAATTTGTCATAGTACCAAACGAAGAAATTGTGGAAGATATCTTCACCTTTGTTGAAAACCTTCTAAGAATAAGGGTTTTAGAGGTTCCAGAATTAGCAAATTATGATTATATCAAAGAAAGTGAGGACAGTTACACCATTGAAAGTAAAAGACAAGAATTTACTTTGTCAAAAAATTTAATAAGCACAGTAGGTGAATCTCAAGACTACATTTATTTCATTTCTAAAAAGTATGGCTTGTTCAACAAGATTTACTATTTAGAAAAATCAACCAATAATTTTGGAGAACTAATAATGATATCGGAATCTCAAGAATTTTGGAGCAATAATTAGAAAATTTAGAAATAAAGAATTTTCAAGTATTATATTTATTTTAAAAAAGTTACTGGGATTGGGTCCAAAAGGGGTTATCTAATTTTAAAGATTCTATCAAAAGCTATATTGGGAGGGTAAAACATGGATTTTATAAGTAAAATTACCGTCGTTCCAAAAATCCCAGAAAAGATTTCTGGGTTAAAAGAACTCTCTGAAAACATGTGGTGGACTTGGAATTATAAAGCTCAAGCCTTATTCGAAAACATAGACAAAGAGCTTTGGGAATCCACCCAGAGAAACCCGGTCACTTTTTTAAAGCGTGTGGAACAAAAAAAGTTAAACAAAGCTGCAGAAGATTCAAAATTTAATGAACTCTATCAAGAAGTCATGAAAGGGCTCTCTGATTATATGAATGAAAATAGCAACACATGGTTCAGAAAAACCCATAGTTCTTTTAAAGAAGGGGAAATTGCTTACTTTTGTATGGAATACGGCCTTCACGAATCTTTTCCAATGTATTCTGGCGGTTTAGGAATATTGGCTGGTGATCATCTAAAAAGTGCAAGTGATCTAGGTATACCGCTTATAGCTGTAGGTTTATTATATCAAAAGGGGTATTTCATTCAGAAACTCAATTCGGAAGGTTGGCAAGAAAGTATATATTTAGATTACGATTTTTCGGATTTCCCTATAATTCCTGCCAGAGATAGCAACGGAGATGAAATATACGTCGATATAGACCTATTGGGGAAAAAGATATTCGCTAAAGTATGGCAAGTAAAGGTTGGAAGAGTGAACCTATATCTTCTTGACACCAACCTAATGCAAAATGACCCTGAAGATAGAGAAATAACCTCCACATTGTATGGTGGAGACATAGAGATGCGCATAAAGCAAGAAATATTAATAGGGATTGGTGGAGTTAAAGCGGTAAGAAAGTTAGGATACAACCCATCTGTTTGGCACATGAATGAAGGTCACGCTGCATTCTTAGGGCTTGAAAGAATACGTGAATTAGTTCAAGAACATGGCTTAACTTTTCAGGAAGCAATTGAAGCGGTTCGGGCTGGAAACGTTTTTACCACTCACACTCCTGTACCAGCTGGAAACGATGTATTTTCTATTTCTTTAATTGATAAATATTTTGGAGACTTCTGGCCTAAATTAGGAGCTTCAAGGCAGGACTTTCTAAATTTAGGATTAGAAAAGCAACAAAGCACGGAAGAATTATTTTCAATGACCATTTTGGCGCTGAAACTCTCTGGAAGATCAAATGCAGTTTCAAGGCTACATGGAGAAGTATCAAGGAAGTTATGGAACCATGTTTGGCCTGGTATTGAATGGTTGGAAGTACCTATAAACTATGTCACCAATGGTGTACATATAGACACATGGTTAAACCCAAAATTACAGGAATCTTTAAAAGAATACTTGGGCGTAGACTGGATGTCAAAGATAGACGATCCAGAACTTTGGGAAAAAATTGACAACATCCCTGACCATGAACTATGGGAAACTCACCAACAACTAAAGAAAGAATTAATAGAATACGTCAGAAAAAGCATAAAAGCACAAAGATCGAGACATGGAGAAACAGTTGAACAACTTGAAGAAGTAAATCAAATAGGTGATGAAAAAGCTTTAACTATTGGTTTTGCCAGAAGATTTGCTACTTACAAAAGAGCAGATCTAATATTCAGTGATGAAGAAAGATTAAAAAAGATTTTGAACGATCCGGACAAACCCGTACAATTAATATTCGCTGGTAAAGCTCATCCTGCAGATAAACCAGGTCAAGAACTCATAAAAAAGATATACGAATACTCACGAAAACCAGAATTTCAAAATAAGGTAATAATTCTGGAAAATTACGATATGGATATGGCAAGGCACTTAGTTTCGGGTGTTGACATTTGGTTAAACAATCCTAGACGTCCAAGAGAGGCATCTGGAACATCAGGCCAGAAAGCCGGAATGAATGGAGCTATAAACTTCTCAGTTTTAGATGGCTGGTGGGTTGAAGGATACAACGGTAAAAATGGATGGGCCATAGGGGACAACAGAGACTATGAAGACTTGAAATTACAGGATAAAATAGACAGTGTTTCAATATACAACCAATTAGAAAAACAAATAGTGCCTCTGTACTATGAAAAAGAAGAATCTAAACGTTTCAAAAGAATGGGTATCAAAGATGAAAGAATCTATTAAAAGTGTCACGTCTTTCTTCAACACATCAAGAATGCTCAAAGAATACACTCAAAAACTATATATGCCAGCTCTTGAGCAACACATACGTTTTTCAAACGATGACTTTAAATTGGCAAAAGAATTTGCCGGTTGGGTTAAATTATTAAAAGAAAATTGGGACTCTATAAAAATACATGTCAAACTCGATCAAGATATTACTGGCGTAAAAAATGCAGAAGAAGAAATAGGAGTACAAGCAGAAATATACTTGCCAGGTATAGGGCCTGACTCAATCCTACCAGAAGTTGTATTTGCAAGGTTAAAAGACGGAAAAATTGCCAATATAAGGCGGTACGATATGAAACTCATCAAAGAAGTACAAAAAGACACATATCTATACTCAGTAAAATTTAAAATAGAAGACAGAGGGGAATATGGAATAAATGTAAGGGTAACACCTAACAATCCTCTCATGCCCCATAAAAACTACTTGATGGGACTAGTAAAATATCCTCAATAAGATTTTGTAAATTTTTAATAGACCCCCTTGATTTCAATATATTGTCGTGTTATCATATAAAAGTACAATATATTGATTCAAGGGGGTAATTTTCATGAGAGTTTTAAATAAATGGATCCAAAAAGAACCATCGAAGAATGCAATCACCATATTAAAAGACAGATACTTTTTAAAAGATGGCGAAGGGAATTATTTAGAAAGCACATGGGATGAAGTTGCAAAAAGGATTGCAAGACATGTTGCTGCAGCTGAAGTAAACTATACCAACGATGTAGAAGAAATAAAAAATGCAGAAGAGCATTTTTATCAACTAATTAAATCTCGAATTTTCTTACCAAACAGTCCAACGATATTCAACGCAGGCAAAACAATGGACAGACAATTATTCAAAAAAGATATAGAAGAAACAACTTTAGAAGACTACAAAACAATTTTTGATTCAAGAACAAAACACAACATGTTATCTGCATGTTTTGTAATCCCTATGGACGACTCAATGAACGCCATATTCGATGCGGTAAAAAATGCTGCTTTAATAATGAAATATGGAGGAGGAGTGGGATACGACTTCTCTGTTTTACGTCCAAAAGGTTCTTCTATTGCTGGAACAGGGGGAAAATCCTCCGGACCCATTAGCTTCATGCATGTTTTCAACACAGCAGCTTCCACGATAGAACAAGGTGGGGCAAGGCGGGCAGCTCAAATGGCTGTACTAAGGTATGATCATCCCGATGTCTTTGACTTTATAAATTCCAAAAAAGACAACAAAGGCAACAATGTCTTGAATTACTTCAATATTTCAGTGAACATTGACAACCCAAAAGAATTCAAAAAAATGCTCGAAGAGGATGGAGATCTCACCTTAGAACATCCCGCATCATCCATAAGAAAGACTATCAAGGCAAACGATTTAATGAACAAAATGGTAGAAAACGCATGGAAAACGGGAGATCCTGGGATGCTTTTCCTTGGCAGACACAATCAATACTACGCAATGAGTGAACATACCCCAGTCACCGCCACAAACCCATGCGGAGAAGAACCACTACCACCTTTTGGAAGTTGTAATCTCGGTTCTATAGACGTTGCAAAGTTGGTTGAAGACATGGATTTAGGAAACCCCAACTCGGATGATATTTCAGAATTCCAAGAAATAATATATTGGGCTGTTAGATTTTTAGATGACGTCATAGAATCAAACATCTACCCTCTAAAAGAAATTGAAGAAATATCGAAAAAGCAAAGATTTATTGGATTAGGAATGATGGGATTAGCAGATGCATTATACATAAAAGAGCTACCTTACAACTCAGAACAAGCCAGAAAGTTCATGGCAAAATTAACCGCTGAATTAGCGTATTTCTCTCATATTGCAAGTACTGAATTAGCCAAAGAAAGAGGCAATTTCCAAGATTTTCAAAGATCCAAATACCCGGACGGTTTCATACCATTTCCCATGTTGGATGACGAAATAGACGAAGACATAAAAGCATGGAATGAAAAAATACGTCAACATTTTCAAGGCGAAGCCACAAAATACAAAAGAAATGTACAAACGAACACCATAGCCCCAACAGGTTCAATATCTAACTTGGCAGACACATCAAGTGGAATCGAGCCAAATTTCTTACTATCCTATGTAAGATACATGACCAACAAAGAAGGAGACAGAGTTCCCCTATCTTATATAAATCCAATATTAATGGAAAAAATAGGCACCAACATGACAGAAGAGTTAAAAGCTGAAATCATTGAGAAAGGAAGCATTCAAAATATAGACAGCATACCAAACGAAATTAAAAAAATATTTGTAACCTCAATGGACATACCACCAAAAGATCATTTATTAGCCCAACACGTAATTCAAAGTTATCTTGATGCTTCATGTTCTAAAACTATAAACATGCCTAAATCTTCAACAATAGAAGACGTTAAAGCTATCTATCTACAAGCATTAGAATTAAATCTAAAAGGATTAACTATTTACAGAGATGGGAGCCTTGAAACTCAAGTTCTAACCTCCGCTTCCAAAGAAGAAAAAGAAACATCCGAAACACAAGGCAAAAGCGTTACATTCTTCGTATTGGACGAAAAGCATAAACTAAGGGCAAGGCCAAGAAAAGAAACCTTACGAAGCGTCACACGAAAGTTCAAACACGACACGGGAACAGTATACGTCACCGTTTCCTTCGATGATGGCGGTGAAGCCGTAGAAATCTTTCTATCAGATGGCACAGAAACTGCAGAGGTTATTGGAAGATTATCATCCATAGCTTTAAGAGCGGGCGTCTCAACTGATGAAATAGTTGAGCAATTAAAAAAAGTTAAGGGAACATATTGTAAAGAATTGGCACAAGAAATAAGCAAAGCCCTCAACGATTTCAACCAATTATGGGGATCTCAAATAGAAGATTATGAAGTAATAAGAACGGGAACGCCGAAAACCAGGGAAGAAGTAGAAAAATTCGTATACGCCAACGACTTAAAATACGAAAAAGGATATTATATAGACTCAGAAGGCAACGCATACTGCCCAAGCTGCTTATCTAAAAATACCCTGATAAACGAATCAGGCTGTGTTACCTGCACCACTTGCGGATGGTCAAAGTGTTCTTAAAAATATATATATATAACAAATATTCAAACCCGGTGGAAATGCTCACCGGGTTTTTATATCGTAAATACGACTTAGCTATAATAATTTTAATAACGTGGATTTTATTATCAGAATCTATTCTTTATCTACTTTTTTACTACTAGAATAACTAATTACCTTTACATCTTCTACAGTAATTAATCCATCTTTAACTAATTCCTGGACCTCAGGTAATATTTTTTCAATCTTTTCAGCCTCATCTACCACTTCTATTATCAAAGGAAGATCTGAGGATAATTGTAAAATATGTGCACTTTCTATTCTACTATTTAAGCCGAAACCTTCTATGCCTCTAATGACAGTAGTACCAGCCATCCCAGCCTTTTTAAACTTCTTAACTAAAACGTGGTAAAGTGGCTCATGATTCCATTTATCTGTTTCACCAATATATATTTTTAAAATCTTGCCTTCTCCTGAATATTGCATAATTTTCTCCTTTCTATGGACTATCTAGCAATTTAAATAAATTTATTAAGGAAACGGAATTAGCTAATAGCCTTTGCTAGAATAATGCCTCCCATAACAGAAACAAGACCTAAGAGCAAATTCGAAAGGATATTCATTCCAGCAAAGAACCAATCTCGTTCTTCAATAAGAACAACTGTCTCATAACTAAAGGTTGAAAAAGTAGTCAGAGCACCGATAAATCCCGTGGTGATTGCCAATCTAAGGTAAGGATGAGTTAAACCTTTCTCTAGGAAAAAGGTCATTATAAATCCAAGGAGAAAAGACCCAAGAACATTAACTATTAAAGTACCATAAGGCAAAACACCCTCAAGTTTCAAGCTTACCCACCTCGAAAGCAAAAATCGACTAATCGCTCCAAAAAATCCTCCTAACCCTACAAAGAAAATTTCTACCATATTTGGCTCCTTTCTTTTTCCAAAGATCTTTTAACATTATTATATATTATAATTATTCAAAAACAAAAAAAGTTATAATATTTACGGAGACCTTAAAATAGAAGATAAAGAAAATAATAAAAAAAAGTCTGTTGATCTCCAATAAGGTAAAAATCCGAGGGGATCGACAGACAAGTGGTAAAAGTCACAAGCATCATATCATGTATATTTGAATTGAATTTTAACAATTTTTCAAAATTTTGTTTGACAATCGTAATTATTTATGATATAGTATTTATAGATATCTTATGCTTTTTATCCTACCTATGAGGAATGGAAACCCCATACATATCGCTTGAATATTCAATTAGAATATCTTTTTATCCTACCTATAAGGAATGGAAACAAGTCATAGTTGTATATTATGTTGACTTTAATTGGCTTTTTATCCTACCTATAAGGAATGGAAACATTTTTGAAACAACCTTTCAAATATATTCGGCATTCCTTTTTATCCTACCTATGAGGAATGGAAACTTGTCATCCAACTTTTTGGCTGCACCAAATATTGCTTCTTTTTATCCTACCTATGAGGAATGGAAACTCATCATCAGAAATACCAGTGGTATTTCTGTTTTCTTTCCTTTTTATCCTACCTATGAGGAATGGAAACTTTCAATCATGCATATCGCCTCCCAAGCCCTCTGACTTTTTATCCTACCTATGAGGAATGGAAGGGTTAGATAGGAATGGAAGATGGGTGGAGAAATGTAAAGTAGGGAGAGAATCGGAAGTGGTAATTAGGAATATAGGAATTTGAAACGATGGAAAAGGGTGAATGCCCGATTTTTCGTTGGAAAGTAGGTTGAATGCATAGGACTTAGGAATCTATGAGCAAGAATTTTTTTTGGAAAACAATTTTAGGTAGAAAGAAAATGATAAGATACAATACTTGTTCTTTGACTTGTAAGAAAAATTAGAAAAGAAATTAGACTTTTTAGTCAAAAAATATTATTGCTGATGTGGAAACTTTTTATAGTAATTACTAGAAAAAGTACCAGTGAAATCTTTTTTCGGAGGGCTAAAATAAATGAAGAAAAAAGAAATTAAGCTTAATTTCATTACACTTACTCCTCTGTGGAATGGGAATGTCTGGAATAGAACTGACCAATTACGAGCTTCAGAACTTTTTGGAAGTTTGCGTTTTTGGTTTGAAGTAATTTGTTATTTTTCAGGAATAACGAACAAAGATAATTATGAAAAAGGGATTTTAAAAGATAACTTTGATTCCAAAACTTTTGACGAAATAATTCAGGAAAAAGGAGTCAATTTTGATAAGATAAATGAAGCATTTAATAAAATGGATCTACCACTTCCTATGAGGATTTTTGGTTGTAATGGTTGGGGAGGAATGTTAAAGTTAAAGAGTATCAAACTTATGGGAGTTAACCATAAAATATCTTTCCCTGATAAATTTTATGTAAATAAGGAAAATTTTAAGATAAGTGAAACAAAACCAAGTAACAAAGAAAAGTCAAATTGGTCAGCTTTTTATTTCCCAAGAGGATATTTTTACGGTGATTTTGAAATTACATTTGAAGTTGTGGAAAATATTTTAGAACCAATTTTCTATCCCTTATTAACATATATGGAGAAATATGGTTATTGGGGAGGAAAGTGGAATATGGGCTTTGGACGGCTAAAAATAAAAAATACTCTTAACAATGAAAAAAATTTCTAGAGACAAATTTGAATTTTCCAAATTCGATAGCAAAAGATACAAAGATAAGACTATTGATGAATTAATTGAAATAAATGAAGAATTAAGTATATCTTCTCCAATGGAAGAATATACAAAATTCCTTTTTAACTTGAAAAAAGAAGATAATAATTCCTGTGAGGAATTCCTCGAAAAAAGTCCTTCTAAAATTACAATAGCAAGGATCATGGATTTAGAATCAGATAAAGAAATCAAAAACGAAAAAGAAAAAGAAATATTGGAGAAATTAATTGCCTTAAAAGTAAAACTTCGAAGTTATTTAAGACTTCAAAATTCAGATGCTAAAAAAGATGAAGAAATGAAGAATATTCGTCATTTAGTATTTGGAGAGCGGGGAGAAGGATCCAAAATACTCCCGTATATTGATTTGAGAGAAGGTAAGTTTAAAGGGGGTTTTTTATCAATTGTTGGCTTCTCTCAACTTAAATTAGGAGAGGAGGAATGTCATGATTAGCTCTGATTTTTATGAACCATCTAATAAGCAAAAAATAAAACTAGAAGAGCATGCAACTTTAGATGAATATATATTATTTTGCAAAGATAATATTTTTTGCGATACAAAAAAGATTAAGGAAATGAAGGCTGAAGAACGAATTAGATTATTCACCTTGTTTGGAGAAAAGGATCATAAGCGATATATGAACGTAGCTCTAAAAGATTTTCCATTAAATTGGTTAAAAGACCATTATCCAAAAGGAGCATCTAAAGATAGCTCTAAGGTCTTTGAAATAGATGAAAAACTTATAAAACAAGTTTCTAAATTTTCGGGGTTAATAGAAATAGAAAAGTTAAAGGAAGTTGAAAAAGCACCTAATATTTTAAAAGCACTTCCAACTAAGGATTCGATTATACTTTTGCTTGAATTTACACTTAAAAACCCCTATTTTTCTAAAGATGATGAAGATTTTTACTTAATACCGAATCCTGTATTAAAAGAAAAGGTATTCAAAGTTCCTATGATTAGAGGCAGTTCTTGGAAAGGATCAATAGCGAATGCTTTTAAAGTTCTAATTAATGAAGAATCAGCCAAAAATAGACTTATTGAAAGTTATTTTAGAATTTTTGGAGCGGGTTCTGAAAGTATAAAATATCTAGAACAATACTTTAATGAGGTTATAAAACGTGAAGGATTAAGCAATAAAAAGAATAAAGAAGTTAGAGACAAGATAGTCCAGTTGCTATTATTCGAGTTAGGAGTAAGTTTGAACGAAAAAGAAATAGAAAAAATTAAAAATGGCAATATTATTGAAGTTGTAAGCGGATGGCTTTCAGATAAAGCCCAAGAATATATCGATAAATTACAAATACCTTTCAGTTGTCAAACGCACAAGGGTGGTGCCATATTCTATCCAACCTATTTCAATAAACTTTCTTTGGAAGTAATTAATCCGCATGATAGAAGCAAAAGAGCGGGGACTAAACCAATATTTTACGAAGTTGTTCCTAAAGAAACAAAGGGGATACTCCAAATTATATATATTCCTAATGTTTCTTTTACAGATAAAGATAAATTAGAAGACGACATTAAGAATTTAGATAGATCAATAGAAATACTCGCTAATGAAGGAATAGGTGCTAAAACAAAATTTAGCTGGGGAACTTTTATAATAGACCAAAAGTGGTATCGAACAAAAGATAATACTCAAAAAATAGAATTCCCCGAGGGGTGGAAAGAAATTGACACTAGATTTATCTAAGTTAAAAGATCATAAAGCAGAAATATTAAAATGCGAAATTATATCATTACTCTTCAACCTTGGAAAAACGCATGCTGGAATTTCTAACTATAAGAAGGAGAAGAATAAGAAGAAGGACTATTTTCCTCAAGCTCAAAGTAAATTTACAGGTTACCGGAAGTATTATAACGATCACTTCTTTGAAAGTGAGTTAAAAGAGGTAAATCCAAAATTATTGGATTTCGTGGACTCAATTACTATAAATATTTTTAATCAAAAAATTACATGGATAAAATCATCTAAAAAGAATGTAACTTTTGAAAATTTTTTCGGGAACATTTTCTTTAGCGGATGTGAAAATATAAATTCCTCTATAGATAAAGGAGCGCCAATTTCACAACTTGATAAGTTGTGGATTTCTAACGCCTTTGGTGGTTATAAGGAAGATGTGAAACAAGAGAATCTTGATTGTGGTAGGAAGCTTTTTTTTCAAAAATTAGATTCTTTCTTAGAATACAAAGGGTTTTATGCAAATAAAAATAATCTTAATGAGAGCAACTGGTGCGATCTTAGAAATTTTGTTTTTGATAATGTTCAAGATTGGTATATACACCTTCTTAGTGATACCAGATTCCCAGTGAACGACGTAACTCTTTGGGATCAAGCATATATGTCAGCCTCTTTATTTAAAGCTTTTGTTAGTTCTGCAATATTAAAGGATAACTGCAAAGAAGGATCTAAATCTAATGAGAAAATAATCGATTCAAAAAGAGAAAACTACCGAAATATAAAATGGTCAATCCTTGGGATCCAGTATGACAAGTTAGCATTGGCAGAAAAAGCCTTAAAGCCCGTTCATATAAAATGGTATAGAGAAGTCGCTAAAGAGGTTGATGACGAAATTAGTGATCTTTTTGTTTGTGAATATCCTATAGGTAATGAAATATACAGAGATGAAACGGGGATTTATTTTCTTGTTAGTGAGGAATTAATTAATGGTAATTCAAGTGGTGATAACAGCTCAAACTTTTATCCATTATCTGATGACTTGGATGAAATAAAAAAGGCTGTCAGAGAAGTGTTTTTAAATAAATTTCATGGAGAAGTATTTCCAGCAATTTTTCTGACAAAACCATCACGTAGACTAGGAACCCTTGGCCATCTTTTATATAAAGCAAGTGAGAACTATCTAAAAGCCGAATTACCTCCGAACTTTGAAAAAGAAATGATAAAAGATAGCGATTCTCAGGGAGAAGGAGTATGTCAAGTTTGTGGGTTGCGTTTAGCTAATAAAAAAGATAAGGATTATTTAGTTTGTGATATTTGTGAAGAACGTGGGCAAGGAAGATTGGACGAATGGATGAATAATAGGTCTCAAGAAACCATATGGACTGGAGAAATACAAGATAAAAACGGAATGATTGCCTTGGTAACCCTAAAATTTGAGTTAGAACAATGGTTAAACGGTAACTTTTTAAGTACGATGGTGATCAATGATATCTATCATATGAAGAATGTTCCGGATTTTAGCAGTTTAATCGAAGAGTTAATCAAAGATATTGAAACAAAACCTGACAAACCACTAAAAGATACTTCATTATCTGAACTTGTGGATAAAAGCCTCAGCAAGACGAAATTAAATGAATACATTGAAAGTATTTTATTCGAGCTTACCATAGGTACTCAGTGGGAAAATTTTATAAAAGAAACGCTCAAAGAACCTAATAGGTGTTCTTTTGATGAAAATAATAGAAAAATCGATTGGAACGGCATGCCTGATGAAGATAAACGATTCCTTTTAACCCTTTTTACACAATTTATAATTCAAAAAGGGCCATCACCAGCTAGATTGAAAAGAATCTGGGATTCAACACAAGATTTTCTTTTTGACATAAAATCTAATTTAGAATCTCTTTTAGAAATTCCAGAAAATAGGAAAAAACGATTTATTTGGGAAAAGAAGGGCATACCAGATGGTGAATATTATGATGGAGATTTAGATTTTTGGGTAAAAGACGGAAATGTATATTTAATTACCAACACAGAAAAAAAAGAGAGCAAAAATAACTTTAATCTTAGAGATTATGAAACTAAAGAAAAAGATTCAATTGAATTGAACTTAGATGACAAGCAAGAAGAAAATTATCTACCATTTTTATCAATAATAGATCCAACTCCTGTTAGTTGGCAATTCGCTATTCCAGCAAACTACGTGCAAAATTTATTAAAAAACATTAAAGAAGAATACCTGAAAAGTTTTGGTTGGGTATATGGAAAACTTCCGCTACATATAGGGATAATTATGCAAAATTACAAAAAACCTCTTTATGTGGGAATAAAAGCGTTAAGAAAAATAAGAAGAGATAAAACTGAGTGGAAAGATCTAAGACAAGAAACAGGTGAAAATGGTCTAAAATCCATTCTTAAGGACACTTATCAGAATAATTATTCAGTATCAGATAATTTGGAAGATTATTACTCTCTATACGAAAAAACTAATAATGATGGTAAGTATAAATTTTATATCTATCCTGATGTCTCTAAAGAATCCTCTTATTCAATAATAGATAATTTAAAAGATGATGTAGCGAATAAGTATTATTTTTACCCGAACACATTTGATTTTGAGTTTTTAGAAACAAATTCAAGACGGAACGATATATTTTATGAACTAGGCAAAAGAAGGATTAATAGGAAAAACAATAGACCTTATAATTTAGAAGATTTTCAATATTTTATTCTTTATAAAAAATTTTTTGAAAACAAAGAAGCAAGCAAATTGCAAAAGTTAGTATATTTGATTTATTCTAAAATAGCTGATTGGGAAGGCAATGCAGAATCGATAAAGTCCTTTTTACTTTCAACTTTTGTAAACATTCTTGAATTAAAGAACGAAGAAGAAAAAAGAAATTTTGCATTGATATTGAAATATAATGACTGGGAAGAATTGGAGCGCACTGATGTAAACCTTTTTATAGATAGAGTAAAAACATTTCTTGATATGTTTGAATTCTATCACAAAGCTTTAAAAGGAGGCAATCTAAATGAGTGATAACTTAGCAAGTGAGGTTAAAATCTTTTCAGTAGCTCAAGATCCAATATATATAGGAACAGGCGGCTATACCATAGGACGTGTTGATAATACGATTGTTAGAGATCCGACAACCAAAATTCCAAAGATACCAGGCAGTTCATTAGCTGGAACGTGGAGGTATTATGTAGCTTTGGCGTTACAAGAAAAAATAAAAGACAAAAAGCCAAAGCTAGAAACTTTAAAGAATCGACAAGATAGGGAAAGTTTTGAAGAAAAATTGTCCAAAATTGAATGGAAAGATGGGGATACGGATTTAAAGAAATGGCATAAATTTAATGGAAATAAAATTTCAAGCTATAAATGTGCTGGTCAAGATGAGCTTCCAAACACAAATTTTGAGGATTTCTTCAAAACTGGAGAAAATGAAAAATATAGTGGTCATTGCGGTCATTGTATCGTTTGTAAAGGTTTTGGCTTCTCTAAGAGAAATTTAAGTTGGCAAGGTATGCTTTTTTTCTCTGATCTAAAAATTCTATTTTTTCCTATCTATACAAGATTAGGAGTTAGATGGATTACAAGCCCAAAAATTTATTATGATGCCTGTGGTAAATCTTTAAACAAAAAGCCTCAAGATGGCGAAGTAATAGCTCACCAAAGCAACGAAGGATATTTAAATTTGGGTTGGCTTAATTTCAAAGTGAAAAAAAATACGAATAATATTAATATTCAACAAGAGGAAGAGTTAACAAACTATCTGTCTGAAGAAAATATAGTTGTTGTTTCAGATAACATAGTGTCTCAACTAATAAACGCTAATCTTGAAGTAAGAACGTCAGTATCAATAAATCCGCTTACAGGTGCTGCAAAAGAAGGTGCCTTATTTACTTATGAAGCCATTCCAAGAGGAACTATTTTTTATGGCAGTATAAGAATTTTTGATAAGTCGGCTTTTGAAAATTTTAAGAATGGCATAGGAGAACTTCCCGATTTAGAAGATCTGAAATGTTCTTTAGAAGACAGTAAACATTTTTATGAGACTTTGGGTATTGGGGGGTTAACTACAAGAGGATTTGGAAGAATGAAGATATTATCCCAAATATCAAATAATTGTGAGGTGATTGAAAATAATGAGCAACATTGAAGCAGATATAAATAAAATGTCCTTTGAAATTGTAGAATCAATCTTTAAAAAGGAAGGTTCACAACGTTCAAAGTATATAAATGAAATTGATAAGGCGTTAGGAGTTTTAGTAAACGATGGGGTATATGCTTACTATGTCTATGTTAAATCAAAAAACATCAGTGATGTTTTTCTTGATTTATTAGGGGATCTGCAAAAGTTTGTAGATAATACGGAAGAGAAAAAAGAGTGGGAAGATTATTTTCAAGAACTTTCTAAAGATTTGAATAAGTTATTGTTTTTTCGTGAATTACTAGAAAAAGTGTTAATTTATGCTAGATATCATGCTAAGGCCAAAGAAAATAAAACTAAGGAAGAGAAAAAAGAAAATGTGTGAGAAAAAATGGTATAAGCTTATATTCGAACAACTTCAGCCTATTCATATTGGAACTAGAAGATATGGGGTCATTTCAGAAACAAGAATATTCATCCCAGGCTGGACTATGTGGGGAGCTTTAACAAAATTTTACAATCTATACTACAATAAAGGAAATTTTTCAGAAAATGAAAAACTATTTGAAAATATATCTTGCTTTTATCCCTCTTTTGAGAAAAATGGAGATAAACCTTTGTTACCAAGGTGGGAGCAAGGAGAATTTTTCTTGGGTGATTATCGTGAAGAATTTTTTCGTGCAATGTTTGTGGATACTTTTGTCTCAACCGCGATTGTTCCTTTAAATAGAGGAGCAAAAGATGAATCTTTGCATGAGATTGACATTGTACTACCAAAATCCAAGGAAGCTTTTCACGAAGGAAGAAAGGGAAATCTCTACTGGGTGGGATTTTTAAGAATAAGCGAACAAACAAAAGAAAAGCTATCGAGAAATAAACAGTTTAAATTAACCATTGGCGGGGACAGTAGATATGGGCTTGGTGAAATGATGTTAGTCGACATAAAAGAAGAATCAATAGAAAATGATTTAGATTTTCTATTTGCAAACTTTCTCAGTGTTTCCAACGGACCCGTTGAAAGTACTATTGAACACATAATTGAGATTCAAAGGATCGAAAATAAAAATTTTTCAGTACAAAGCAAAGGTTTATATTATCATCCGGGTTATAAAATGAAAAAAGAAAAAGAAGAAATTAAAAAATATGTAGACAAAATATCGAAAGGTTGCATAGAAAAACTTTAATCCGTCTTTAGATATTTGAATTGATTTTTAACAATTTCTCAAGGTTTTACGGAATTCTCTATCCATAATCATATAACTTCTACTAACCCAAATCCTTGGGAGTTTTTTGCTCCAAAACCAGAATCATAACCAATTTTTAACAAACTTGGGTTCCCTTGAATTTCAAAAACTCCATGCCAACCTTTAATAATAAAATTTTTATACTTTGTTATGATCATTTTAGAGCCTTTCTGATCAGCTTCTTTTATAACGAATTCATCATTACTTATTTCATTCGGAAGATTAGAATCATAATAGGCAAGATACTTTTTTATTAAGTTCTCTCTTATTAATTTTGAAAAGTTATCGTCGTTGGGGGAAAAGTAGACTGTCTTTTTTGAAGAATTTTGTTCTATCGTAGAATAAACAGTAATGGGGGATAAAGTCTTTACTTTTTATTTTATCGCTTTTTATTTCCAAATCATCGTACTCTAACTTCTCTACATGGATCTTTTGACCTAATAGTTCAAAATTGTCTCTAAATAAGAGTGAATCTGTGCAATACTGAATTAAGTTCTTGTCGTGAGAAGAAATTTTCAAAGAAACATTATCAGAAAACTCTATTGTTTTATCCTTTCTATTTAAAATAAATTTTCCATTTAGCCTTGAAAAAGAAAACAATTTGTACTTTCTTTTATTATAACGAAAGCCCTCGTTATGAACAAAGCTCCTGTATTCAGCATCGTCTATTAGATCAAGAATGAAAGCTTGAATGATATGATTATAATTTACTGGAAGTATTAAGTTATGAAAAGAAAATTGAATGTTTAATCTCATTTCAATTCTCCCGATATTTTAATTTAAAAACAAATACTTTTCTTGTAATATATTTTATCATAGAATAACAAAAAAAGCAAGAAAGTATAAAAAAACGTCTGTCGACCTCCAATAAGGTAAAAATCCCAGGAGATCGACAGACAAGTGTTAAAAATTACAATCCTTATATCATGCATATTTGAATTGATTTTTAACAATTTCTCAAAATTTTGATTGACAATCGTAATTTTTTATGATATAGTATTTATAGCTATCTTATGCCTTTTTATCCTACCTATGAGGAATGGAAACTCATGAGTAATCAATGAAAATTCTTCCCAAAAACTTCCTTTTTATCCTACCTATGAGGAATGGAAACATAGTTAAATAATTGTATCCCTTCGGCACGATAAAGGCTTTTTATCCTACCTATGAGGAATGGAAACTTCCCATACTTCAAAAATATAAACGACCTTTCAACCTTTTTATCCTACCTATGAGGAATGGAAACTCAATTGATATATCTGTAGTATTGATTAGTTCATAGCGTCTTTTTATCCTACCTATGAGGAATGGAAACCATCTAATCAACTCCTTTTTTAAATGATAGAAACAAAAGCTTTTTATCCTACCTATGAGGAATGGAAACTTTTTCCTCAGGTGTCTTTAGTATTTCTTTGATTTCCCTTTTTATCCTACCTATGAGGAATGGAAACAACTCTCCTATCCTTTTCATAACTTCCTTTTCACCCTCTTTTTATCCTACCTATGAGGAATGGAAACTCATATGAGCCTGAATAAAGATAACCGTTTGAACCGCTTTCTATCCTACCTATAAGGAATGGAAGGTGGGGAAGAGGAATGGGAACAGTACAATCTTCAACTTCCGGGAATTTCAAGTAGTTCGCTTCCACCTTTTAGCCAAGCTTTGATGGATGGAAAGAAGGGAAGCAAAGCTAGCGAACTTAAGCATTTTTTCTACTTCTTTTTGATCTAAAGGATAGAAAATATGGTAAGAGTTTTGACCTCATTGTAGATCATTCTTAAGCTTCTACGAAGTATCCCCTAAATTTTTAATCACACTTTAATTAATGGAAAATAGGAATGAGGCGGATATTGATGTCTCCCTTTTGCTCTAAATAATGTAAAATGTAGATAAAACAGAAATTACATTATATCCTAACTTGCTGAGGTTCTATACTGTGCAGTACAACCTTTTAGACAAGCTTTGATGAATGTAAAGTAGAAACGAAAATAATGCCTGCAAACATGAGTTTTTTTCTATTTATTTTGGTTTGAAAAGAATAAAAAGTACGAGAGAATAATGGAAACGTTCTTCCAAACGACTCATTTTGCTAGATGAGAAAATCATTATATTCTACGTATGTGGAATGAGGTACAGGTTTCGACGTTGGTTCTCTTATATCGTCGATATTTTGCTAACTATAAGAAACTAAATTAGCTTTTTGTGATTTTTTGCTTAGCTCTTCATTTTTCTCTTTTCTTTTTTTATCCTAAGAAGAAATTCACGATCAAATAAAGAAGAATATTTTAAGCATTACATTAGAAAAACTAAAAGAGTTACTGAAGTAGTTAGAATCAGCTCATTCTATACTAATGCAAAGTATTTAAACATTAAGTTTGCTTTTAAAATATCACTCCTTTGTTTTGAGTATTGTTAATAAGGAGTGATATTTTTTTCTTGAGAGATACTTTATAAGATATTTTTGACTCACTTAGAAAAATAATGTGGAATTTAAACTGAAGTTAGTTAACTTTACCAATGGTAAAAGGGAACAAATATTTTGTTGCATAAGAGAAGTTTATAATCGAATAATTTATTCTTCTAATGATTAAAAGAGTATTTTTCCTTTGTTTATAATTCATTTTTTACAATCCCACTTTTTGGAAGTGAATCAATTTATTATAAATAAATTAATAAAGCATGTTATAATATTTTTATACTTTGTAAATTGAAGATCTTTTATTATTAAAATATTTTACAGAAGGAGACTAATACTATTTGTTAGTAATTCTAAAGAGAAGGAAGATAATGCTTGTTAGGGGGGAACACAATGGAGGAATTTAGCGTTACTATCAAACCTTTGACTCCAATATGGACAGGAGATGCTAATGGAAAGAGTTCTACATTAAGAGAGACTGGCATAATTGGTAGCCTAAGATGGTGGTATGAGGCGTTAATTAGAGGACTGGGAGGTTATGCTTGTGATCCAACAGATGAAAGTTTAAGGTGTAAATTAGAACATGACAAATTCAATATGGCACTAAAATCCGGTAAAACCATGTCAGAAGCATTAAACGATCAAATTTGTCAAGCTTGTCAACTATTTGGATGTACAGGATGGTCAAGGAAGTTTAAGTTAGAAATTGAAACATTAGAAAAGAGTTCTGCTCCGTTCGTTATTGAGGAAATACCTAACGCTCGTTTTCCTTACTTCCTTGGATATTATGATACTAGTGAGAAGGCTAAAGAATATGTCAATAATGGTGGATTAATGGGAAAATATAAATTAAGATTTATTATTGAAGATGCTAACAAGGTTGACTTGTTAAAAAACTTATTTACATTAGCTTCAAGTTGGGGAATAGGTGCAGGTGTTCAAAAAGGTTTTGGTGTTGTTGATGTTGAGGAGAAATTGGAATTATCTAATACTACTTTTCCTCAACAAGCAGAAAGTGAGTATATAGACCCTTATACAGTACCTTTACCAAGATTAGATCAATTTTTCTTTTATAAAATACCAATTAATCCCAATTTTATAAACCAGATTTTGAAGTTAATTGGTTCTAGTAGTTACAAATCAATAAAAGATTTAAAAGATAAAGAACCGTTGGGAGAAGAAGTATTTTCTTCTTATCCATATCTTCCAACATCGCCATGGGTTAGAAACAAAATAAGATCACTATTTCGAGATAAATTTAAAAACAATCAAGTTTTACGACATTTATTAATGGGATTTATATCAAATAAAAATATAAAGCCAATTCATAAAGATTGTTGGGAACATTCCATTGAAAAAGATAAAAAGGATGGAGAAAAATATTATTGTGAAGTTTGCAAAAAAGGAAATATAACGAAAGACCAAATTATCGAGAAAACAGGGTCAAAAATTTTTGTATCTCATATATATAACAAAAATGCATACAAGAATAATCAAGAACCTAAGTGGGAAATGAGAATTTGGGGATGGCTTCCAGAGATTCCTAAAAAGATAAATGTTAGTAGAAAAGAAATTAAGCAGTTATTACAAGTTAAATTCAAAGATGAAGACTTTTGGAAGCAAACTTTTGGCTTTATAGAAAATCCTGTTTTGATTGAAAGCATACAAGAAAAATGGGATTTAGATCCCACACTTTTGATAAATAACAGAGGTGTTTTTTATGAATGATGAAATGATTTATGATTATTATCTTAGTAAGGCAAAGACTTATAAAGATGTTGAACTTGCCCAATTGAAAAAAGAAATTCAGGGCAAGTTAAAGACGGATATAAATATCCAAGATTTTTATCCTACTGCTAATGACCTAAAAAATCTTCCTCAAGATTCAGTTTTAATAAAAATTTCTTTTACCCTCAAAAAGCCCTATACAAGTAAAGACGAAGGAGAGTTCCATATAATTGCTGGCAAAATTTTTGAAAATCCTATTGTAAGGGATAAATTAACTGGCTTACCTATGGTTAGACCCTCAACATGGAAGGGACACTTAAGATATGCTGCTGGGAAGGTGGAATGGGGTGAAGTTGAGAAGAAAAAATTAATCACAAGGCTTTTTGGAAGTGAATCTGCTGAAGATGAAGATGATGAAACATCTAAAGGTAGACTATATTTTTTTCCCACTTTCTTTGAAGAAGCAGCAGAAAAGGATGTAATTACTCCTTTAAAAAGGGATACCAGAACCCCTACTAACAAAGGCCTATACCTCTTGAAGTAATAAAACCAGGCAAAAATGGAGATTTTTATCTTTTATATCTTCCGTATCCAAAAGGTAAAGATTTCAGAGAAGACGATATTAAAGAGGATCTAGAATTTCTTGCTGAGACATTAAAATTGATGTTTTACACCTATGGCTTTTCTGCAAAGAAAACATCTGGGTTTGGAATTATAGAACAGCTACAAGATAAAAATGTAGAGACTTATCCTGAGGATAAGAAATCAATTTTCTCAATCTTATACACCGAAGTAAACAAAACTGTTAACCATGGTGCATACAAATGAGAAAAAAAGTGATCAATCAATTAGCATTTATTATATACATTTTCGACAGTGATTGAAGGGGTGAGACGAATGTACGTTGATATAATCAAGAATGCTCGACAAAATATTCTAACTGGGGAGATAGGGGCGTTATTGCATGATATCGGTAAATGTCATCCAAATTTTATTAAAAGTAAATCTATTGAAAAAGCAGCATCGGATGAACATGCCCAAATTGATAAATTTTTAGAAAATGATTTGGTTAGTTACATTAAAGATGAGAAATTCACATTCAAGATAAAAAACTTAGAGACAGGTGTTTACTCTCTTATTACTAAACATCATTATAAGGATGAAGATCTTAAAGATCCTAAAGATCAGTTAGTAAAATTGTTGAAAACATGTGATCACAAAGATTCCGCTGATGACAAAGGCGTTGTAAGAAGGGAGCAAGGATTAGACAATACATATATCTCTTCTCCTTTTGGGCATCGAAAAGTAAAAATTGATCTAATGTGTCTTCAAAAAAGGTTCGATGGTTTACAGGATAATTTAATAGGGTTATTCAAAAATTATATTTCTGATGAGCTTGATTTATTTTGCTTTAGAAGAGGATTGTTGAATAATCTTAAAACCACTTTTTCACACGCATTAGGAGAAACAAGAATTCCTTCAAATGATGTTACACTGTGGGACCATTCTTATTCGACAGCTTCGTTATTTAAATCGGTATTATGCGAGATTGCATTGGATGAAGAACCTGATCCTGGCCAGCTTCAGTGGCGAGTGCTTGGTTTTTGCTGGGATGGTATCGGTTTTATAAACAAAGGTAAAAAGATTGCAGATATTTTAAAAAGGAATGAGATTATTGAAGAAATGAAGATCGAATTGAAAGAGAAATTTGAAGAAGAAATACCAATTGGAAATGCTATATATGAAGACATAAATGGAGTTTACTTCACTTTTCCCACCTTGAAGGATGATAATGCAAAAGAACTTGCAAAAGAATGCGCAGAGGAAAGTTTGAAGATTTTAAGAGACAAAAGTGATAATGAAATCTGGCCATTTTTTACTCTTAGCAAGCCCTCAACGACACTTACGATTCTTAGTAGCGAGTTAAAATCTGCCGCAGAGAAGAGAGATATTCCTAAAATGAGTCCAATGTTATTTGTTGAAAAGGGGGAGAAACGAATAGGTAGTAATCCAGATATTCCTATTCCTGAAACTGATGAAGATCGTAAAGATGTATGCCCTGTGTGCAGAATGAGAACAAAATCTGTAAATGATGAAAGATGTGATATCTGCGAAAAGAGAAGAAAAGGAAGGTTACAAGATTGGTTTAACAATAGAGAAAATACTATCTGGACGGATGAAGTTGCAGATAAAAATAACCGTGTTGCTTTACTTTCTCTTAATTTTAACCTTGATAAATGGCTTGATGGTACAATGATTGGAACAATTTTTAGTCAAACTTTTGAGGAGTGGTTTCATTCAAAAGAAAGCAAAAAATTATTTAATAATAAACAACAAGTTCAAAAATTGAAAAAAAGAAATATTGATTTAAATCTGCCTTTAAATAAATTATCCAAAGCTTTACTTAAAATTATCACTGATGAATCCATTTCCAGAGATAGAGGATTTAAAAGTGATATTATCAATACTTTTTACGAAGATATAAGTTCATCTCAAAATTCATCTGAAGATAACTATATTGATAAATTCATTGAAAAAATTAAGTATAGACTTGAACCTAAATCATTTGATTCTGATACTCTTCAGCAAGTGCTTTTTACCCAAAACCCATCACCAGCTCGAATATATAGAATATGGAAAGAAACAGAAGAATTCTTTGAATTGATTATAAAGGAAATAATAAATAAAATTTATTCTAATAAATGGGGGAGATTGAAATTTTCTATTGATAATAATAATTTGAAATCTAAGCTGAAGCAGGCAGAAGGATTAAAAGAAAATACTCCATATATAATTGAAAAAGAAAAATTAAACCCACAACATATTCTTGTTCTTCACACAAAAAATGGAGAATTTTACACCATAGAATCCCTTGATAAGTTTAAGTCTGAAGATGAAACTGGAGAAAATGCTGTTTATAAAGCATTAAAACAAGGATTTAACTACCTTGCGTTAGAGGACAAACCAAATGAAAATCTATTAAAAGAAGAAATAGAACCTAATAATATAAAAACTGAAGAATACATCCCTCTAATTGAAATTAATAAATCTCCTCTCTCGTTGAGAATGATTGTCCCAGCTTCTGACTCGATTAAAATTTTAGAATTGATATCAAAGCTTTACAATGAAAGATTTGAAAAGGTATTAGGGAAGTTGCCGTTAAATGCCAAACTTTTAGTAACAAACAGAAAATTCCCTTTGTATGTTTTACTTGATGCTGAAAAAAGAATGTTAGCTGGATCAGGGTTTACAAAAGCTATACCAACAAATATATGGTGGAATGTGGATTCACTTAGAAATGAAGAGTTTTACGGTTATTATCCCATCAAAAACCTTGATGAAGGGGAATACACGCTTGATGACCTTGCTTCACTTTCAAAGGGCAAAATTTACCAAATTTTCCCAGGTTATTTTGATTTCGAATTATTATTAGGAACTACGGATAGATACAACATATATTACAAAGGTGGGAAAAGAGGAGACAGAGATTATAAATTATTTTCAAAGAGACCATATTATCAATATCAATTTTCAGAGTTATTGGAATTATGGAATATTCTAACTGCTAATATTTCAGCTTCCCAAATTAATTTCATTGAGGAGTCTTTTATTACAAAACTAAGGGAATGGAGAAACATAGAAGATAATAACAAAGAAGATATATTCAAAGAGTTTGCTGTTGCTACATTAGAAGATGCATTTGGTAAAAAATGGGATGAGTTGTCGGAAGAAACCAGATTTTTACTTATTAATTCTTCTCAAAATAAAGCATTGTTGGATACAATTGTTTTATTTAGACATATATTGAAAGAGGGGGTTGAGGAAAAATGAGGGAAGATATGGAAAATGAAAATGTCAAAGACTTGGAACCAAAAAAAATTTTCATGAGAGCTCTTGATCCGATACACATTGGAGCTGGTGGATATAGGCTAGGTAGAGTAGATAATACCATAGTAAGAGATCCTGCAACAGATATTCCTAAAATACCAGGAACAGCAATTGCAGGCGTTGTAAGAGCGTTTTATGAAATAGAAGAAAAAGATAAAGATAAAGATAAAACAGACAAATTATTTGGAAGTGGTGAAAGTAAGGGTATGTTAAGATTTTATGATGGACAAATTATTTTCTTCCCTGTTTCTTCGATACAGGGCACAATATGGATTACAACAAAAGAACTACTTGAATATTGGTTTATAGAATTAAATGATAATAATGGAAACACAATAACAATTCCTGATAATAATCATGATGAAGCGTATGCATTAAAGGGTATAGATTCTCAAAAACCTTTGAACCTTGGCTGGCTTTTGTTAGAAGTTGCTTCGCCTGATGGTAAGGATATTAATTTACCTTCTAGCATATCCCTTTATGTGCAAAGAATTGTTATTGTTTCTGAAAAGTTGTTTTCACATATTGTAAATGATAATTTAGAAATCAGAACATCGGTGAAAATAGATTCAACAACCGGAACCGCTGCCGAAGGAGCATTGTTTACTTATGAAGCTATTCCAAGAGGCACAATATTAGGGTTTGAAGTAGTTAAGGATAAAACTAGGGAAAAAGGTGATATTGATATTGATAAAGTAATGGGAGCTGTTTCGTCATATTTCAACCTTCTTGGTATTGGAGGAATGGGAACAAGAGGATTTGGTAGGGTTGAGTTGTTAAATATTAGCAATAATTCAGAAGATCAGGAGGAATCTAAAAATGCTGAATCTTGATTATATCTGCATGAAATACGGTCAAGAAATAAGTAAAATCCACAATTCTAATCTTGAAAACAATCTTAGAAAAGCACTTGAAAACAATCTTAGAAAAGCACTTGGAGTTTTGCAGGAAGATGGTGTTTATGCAATGTTTCTCTGGCTCGAAGACAAAGACAAAGAAATAAGAAACAAGATTAATGAATTACTGAATTATAATGAAATAAAAAAATATTTTTTTGATGTTGGCTCTAAAAAGCAGTTTCCAGATGACTTTTCTGAATTTTGTAAAGAGTTACAAAACGTAGCCGAAGATATCGATAAACTTTTTTTTATGAAAAAGATTTTAGAACGTACATTAACTTATGCATTGTACCATGCGAAGGTTGGTAAAAATGATAAAGCTGGTGAAAACAGTGTGGCAAAAACTTAGTGTTGTTTTTAAATTAAAATCACCTCTTCATATCGGTTACACTCCCTTTAAAGGTTCAGTTGTTTCACCTACAAGATATTATGTGCTTGGAAAAAATTTCTGGGGTGCTATAACTAAACGCATTACAGAATTCTTGAAGAATAATTCTCAGAGTGATAGTTCACAAAAATACAATTATAAAAATAATGGTCGTGAAGTAATGGAGAATTTTAAATTTTCAAATTTTTATCTTTATGATGGAAAAACTGTTTATACCCCTTCTTATACTGATGGTGGTTTAAAGTATGGTAGTATTCCACAAACAGAGTTTGAACATATGTTCATTGGCAGTAGGATTTCAACTGCGATTAACGGAAAAAGTCAAACTGCCGAAGATGAAAGTCTTCATGAAATTGAATTTATAAACAACAAATTCAGAGATGAAAAAGCAAATATCAAGGATGTGAAAATTGCAGGCTATATTTGGATTAGAGATTCAGCAAAAATATGTGAGCATCCAGTTCAACTAGATACAAATTCAATAACTATTAATAACTTTAATATAATTCAAGAATTGATTCTTGGAGGAGAATCGAAGTATGGATTCGGACATGTTGAAATAGATGCAGTTGGGAATAATATTCCCTTGGAAATAAATAGTTCAGAGCCAGGCGAACAGGTAATAGTCACAATAGAAAACAATAAACCTCTTTTACACCATTTAGAATATCTTGATGAAATTCAATTTGAAGGGGACATAGAGCTTTTGACTGGAAGGGTATATTATGACCCTGAAAATGAAAAGAATAATGAATCCAAAAATTTCGATAATGCTCCAGGACGAAACATTTCAAAAGTTAAACCCTTTTTGACTCCTGGAACAAGAGTTACAGGAGAACGAGAATATAAGGCAGAATTAAATTACGATGGTACTCTTATAAATATTAAAAAAAGAAGAACAGGATGATAATTGAAAGAGTTATAGAAGAAACACAGCCTTATTTAGAAGGAATAAAGATCAAAGATACGGGTATATAGATTTCACTTATTGGTTTGGAACTTAGCAATAATCATGTATTTTAAATTAAAAATCAAGGTCTCTCTTGTAATATATTTTATTAACATAAAAAGCAGGAAGGTATGAAAAATGTCTGTCGACCACCAATAAGGTAAACATCCCATGGGATCGACAGACAAGTGTTAAAAATCACAATCCTTATATCATGCATATTTGAATTGATTTTTAACAATTTCTCAAAATTTTGATTGACAATCGTAATTTTTTATGATATAGTAATTATAGGCATCTTATGCCTTTTTATCCTACCTATGAGGAATGGAAACTTGGATAAAAAGATTTCTGAAGGTGACGAGGTTTCTCTTTTTATCCTACCTATGAGGAATGGAAACCTTAGCATCGCATTCATTTCTACGACCGCTTCCTTCACTTTTTATCATACCTATGAGGAATGGAAACAACTATTGGATGATCTATCCTTGACAAATAATTCAAACTTTTTATCCTACCTATGAGGAATGGAAACCTTCCAGTATAAATATTTCCTTCGGCTTTTCCTGTGAAAACACCTTTTTATCCTACCTATGAGGAATGGAAACGTGTGTGATCCAAAAGAAATTGCAGGTGCGGTTTGCCTTTTTATCCTACCTATGAGGAATGGAAACATTTCCAAAGCTAATAAAGCTTTCTGGCTTGCCGTCCTTTTTATCCTACCTATGAGGAATGGAAACTAAGATGGTTCTGTATATGATTTTACCTTTTCAAGAAACTTTTTATCCTACCTATGAGGAATGGAAACTTGCACTGTCGTAGTGTACACATTTGCTAACCTTTCCTTTTTATCCTACCTATGAGGAATGGAAACACGCTGACGCTATGCCGAGACCTAATCCTATATCTTTCCTTTTTATCCTACCTATGAGGAATGGAAACTTTGGATCGATAAATTTCTTTTTTGATTTGAAAGTATAACTTTTTATCCTACCTATGAGGAATGGAAACGTTATTATCTCATCAGCAACTCCAAAAATGTTTACAAGCTTTTTATCCTACCTATGAGGAATGGAAACAAGGTATTGAAGAAGATGAGATAAAGAATTTGAAACTTTTTATCCTACCTATGAGGAATGGAAACTTAGTCTCAATCCCCAAATCTTCAAGTTGATTTTGACTTTTTATCCTACCTATGAGGAATGGAAACCTTCTTCTATTTTCGTTCTTTCTTCAAGAATGTCTCTTTTTATCCTACCTATGAGGAATGGAAACTTTGCAAAGTTGGTAGATTAGCCTAACTCAATTCCCCTTTTTATCCTACCTATGAGGAATGGAAACTGTCTACTTTGCCATCCTCTGATAGAATAACTTCAACTTTTTATCCTACCTATGAGGAATGGAGGGGGTGAAGAGGAATGGAAACTCTTAAATCCTGTGAATTCACCCGCTAATGGAGAAGGTTTTTTATCCTACCTATGAGGAATGGAAGGTAGTGGTAGGAATGGAAACTCTTAAATCCTGTGGATTCACCCGCTAATGGAGAAGTCTTTTTATCCTACCTATAAGGAATGGAAACAATATAAAGATACGGCATGTCCATCATTCATATTTGACTTTTTATCCTACCTATGAGGAATGGAGGGGGTGGAGAGGAATGGAGGATGGGGGGAGGAATGGAAGATGGGGAGAGGAATGAAAACAATACTATCTCTACGCTTCCAAGTAATGCTTCCTTCCTTCTAACCTTATTTTAATGAACTGAAAGTAGGAAAGAAAAGATAACCTGTAAATGTGAGGCTTTTTTCTTTCTTTTTTTCGTAAAGAAATGAAAAGGAGAAAGGAATGGAAGATAAGGTTAGGGATGAAGCAAAATCATCGGCGATTGATCACTTATATCTTCGATTTTTTATTCTAACCATAAAAAATTAAAACATTCTTTAAAGCATCTTTCATGACTCTTCGCTTTTTTCTTCTTATCCTAAGAGCAAATCCACAATCAGATAAAGAAAAATATTTAAAGTATTACACTAGAAGAGCTAAAATTGTTATAGAAATAGTTGTCGAAAGCCAATGCAGATTAATGAATTTTTTTAGATTTTTAGATGATATAATGGGGTTGAAAACAAATTATCAAAATCATGGGAAATAGGAAGAAAATTAGGAACATTTTTAAAATTTTAACAGTCTAATGGCTTACTAAGAAGGAGATCAGGATGATAATTGAAAGAGTATTGGAAGAGGCAACCCCTTATTTAGAAGGAATAAATATCAAAGATGCGGTTATAGGGATTTCACTTATTGGTATGGAACTTAGTAATAATCATGTGGGCGTAAGCTACGTGCTACGTGAGAATTTAAAGTCAGGTTGCTCTATTTTCCCGTATGCTCAAGACATTCTTGGTAAAGATAGTTTAGAAATTGCCGAATGGGCTCTCACGGGTCAAGATGACCTGCAAAGATCTATTGGTGTTGCCGTGTTGACAGCTGCTTCACGATCCCTTCCTTTGGCTGATGCTGATACTTCTATTCACCCCTTTTCTATTGAAATCACACCTGAGGATAATGTTTGCTTGATAGGCTATATTCCTCAAGTTGCTAATATGTTCAATGGAATGGTCAAAAATGTGTTTATTTTTGATCGTGGGGTCTCACAAAAAGGTGGCATTTTTGGGAAAGTACTCCCTGAGGAAGAACAAAAGGATATACTTCCAAAATGTGAAATAGTATTTTTAAGTGGGACTACTGTTATAAACCACAGCATCGAAGAACTTTTAAGTTTATGCAAAAATGCCAGAGAAATAGTTTTAATTGGAGCATCCACACCCATGTTTCCAAATGCCTTTGTTGGAACGGGGGTAAGTATTTTAGCAGGTTCTTGGTGGGATGAGGGTAAAAAAGATAAAATCTTTCGAAATATTTCACTTGCAGGGGGTATAAGCCACATTTCCAAATTTGCAATTAAAAAAAAATGTAAGGGTATAAAAAAGCTTGTAAGAAAATAAATTTTTAGCACAGGATGGGGTGGCTGAGATGGAACGATCTTTCGTTCATGTTTATACTGGTAACGGCAAAGGTAAAACAACAGCAGCTTTAGGGCTTTCTGTTAGAGCTGCACTTGCGGGCAAAAAAGTCTTTTTTGCACAGTTTATAAAAGGTATGGAGTATAGTGAATTGAAAGTGAGCCAATATATTAAAAACATCGATATTCAACAGTTTGGTAGGGAGTGTTTTATATACAAAAAACCTACAGAAGAGGACATAGAAGCAGCCAAAAGGGGAATGGATATTTGTGAGAAGATTTTAAAAGGCGTTGAATACGATTTGGTTGTGTTGGATGAGTTGAATATTGCTTTATACTACAAGTTGATTCCCCTGGATAGAGTTGTAAAAGCAATTAAAGAAAGAACTCCCTCGATAGAGGTTGTAATAACTGGGAGATATGCCCCAGAAGAAATTATAGAAATAGCGGATTTGGTTACCGAGATGAAAGAGATTAAACATTATTACAACCAAGGAGTTCAAGCAAGAAAAGGTATAGAGTTTTAAATAACAGGAAGAAAATAAATAACTCAAATTTCTGCGAGGTTCGATTATTTAGGTATTCAAAAAATAATTTTCTGTTTTATTTTATTAATATGTATAATAAAAAAATAATGGTATAATAATATTAACAATGATAAGTTTTAGAGTTTCTAATTTTGTTCAATAAAAAAGGAGGAGATTTTTATTTCAAACTATCCAAATTTTCACACAGTGGCTATCGAGTATATGAATGATTCAAATTTAGTACATGAGGACCATCTTCACCCTGAAGTTATTTTATGGGTGAACTTTAGTGAAGAATCTAAGAAAGAATTTTTGGACAAGATAAAAAAACAAGATAAAGATTTAGCTCAGGATATCAGCGAGCACCTATCACAATTCAAAATTGAAGAAGAAGTGGTTCCCGTTAACCTACCACTAGATGTAGATACCGAAGAAGAATTCGACAAATTTATGTATTTCTTAGGTGAATTGGCAGAGATCGTTGATTTAAAAGCGTATTCAGTGATTACTGAGGTGTCACTAGCCGATGAAGAGAGCGAGAAAGAAGATTTTGAAGATCTATACAATTTCCCCGCAATATTCAGCGAGGAAAAGGAAGGAAGTTGCTATTTAACGGTATTCGATTGGGATTTAAAAGAAATGGAAGAGTATTCTGGTAAGTTTGAGAAAAACGAAAAAGATATTGAAGGTCTGAGATTTCCTTTCTTTCAAAGCTAAAACTTTAAAAAAACCCTCTGGAATCAAATAGAGGGTTTTAAACTTATTAAAGTTAGAATGAGGTAGAGGGGGGTATAAAATTGATAAAAGCGATAAATTTAACAAAAAAATTTAAAGATTTCACCGCTGTTGATGGAATCAACTTAAGCGTAAGTGCGGGGGAAATTTATGGTTTTCTTGGTCCGAACGGTGCAGGGAAAACTACAACTATAAAAATGCTCACAGGAATACTAAAACCAACCTCTGGTCAAATTTTCATCATGGATAAAGATTACAATAATTACGAATTGGAGATTAAAAGGGAAATTGGCGTTGTGCCTGATGAACCAAAAATGTATGAGAACCTCAAAGGCAGTGAATACATAGAATTTGTAATGAACGTATACAAATTAAGTTCAAATGAAATTCACTCTCGATTCAATGAAATATGTGATGCCTTTGGGATAGATTACCTCAACGATTACATAGGTGATTATTCTCATGGTATGAAACAAAAGTTAATGGTTGCCTCAGTTTTGATGAGAAAACCAAAGGTAATTTTTTTGGATGAACCAACCGTAGGTTTGGATGCCCGAGCAGCGAGGATACTCAAAGAACTTTTGCAAAAATACAAGAGCGAAGGCTCCGCGATATTCTTTACGACACATATCCTTGAAATAGCAGAAAAGATGTGTGACAGAATAGGAATCATCGATCACGGTAGGATCCTTGCAGAAGGTAATTTGGAAGAATTAAGATCTCTCTCTAAACTAGGAAATAGGAGTTTAGAGGACATTTTCTTGGAATTAACAGGGGGTAGTGAAGTAAAAGAAATAATCGACGAACTTTAGAGGGAGGTTCTGAGACAATAATGAATGAATTAAAATTGTTGTTAAAATACTCCTATAAAAACAAATCTCGACCAACAAAAAATAAAAAAGGGATAGAAAGAGGTTCAGGTATGCTCTCCAGTGTAATGAGCTATCTGATAGTCCCAATAATTTTTTTAGCTGTTATCATTCCTACGATGCTTGCAGCTGCAGGTTCATTTAATTTAAACATTCCCTTGAATCAAATAGGTTTGGATTCTAATTATACTTTGCTAGAACTAATGTTTGCACCTTCCTTTTTATTTGTAAGTGCGATTTTTGTTTTACAATTTTCCCCATTAATTGTAACTACGCTTTTTGATAACGAAATGATGGACATCCTTTTGACCATGCCCATTAAAAGGTCAACACTCTTTTTTTCCTCTACTATAGATAGTTTAATCATGTCTGGAATAGGAAGTGGCGCTTTTTTATCAATCGTTGTCTCGTATATGATTTTGAAAGGTTCAAATGTTATTCTATCTATCTTGGGTATTATAGGTTTTTTTCTTTTTTTGATCTCTATATCGATTGTAATAGGATTAATTATGTCTTTCTTTGTTGGTAAAACATCTGCAAAAAGAATTGCCCAATTAACTTATTTCATAGGCCTTATCTTTATGGTCTTAATACCGCAATTTCTCCCCCGTATGATGACTAGTGATCCACAAAACCTTGTGGAAGGCATGGGGAACTCTCTTAAAGTATTTATGAACCCTCTTTGGCCACATGCTCAGTTCATCAACGCTATAAACGGCAGTATCTTTTCTCTTGTATTCATCTATGCTGTTTCGATATTGTTCTTTTACTTGGTATATAGATACTCGAACAATCTTGATTTCTCAACCTCTAGGAAAAAGTCAAAGGTTAAAAAAATTGAAAAATTTAAAACCAAACGTCTGCCTCTTTTTGAAAAAGATAGAAAACTTCTTTTCAGGAATTCCCAATTGATCTTTATGATGATTTATCCGGTGGTATTGCCGTTCATATTCTTTTTCACAGGTATGCAAGATTTATCTTACATAACTATCTTTTTTGTGTTGATAGCTGCAGACTACTCTGCCATGATTTCTGCATATATGTTGACTGAAGAAATAAAAATCTGGCCCGTTCCAAAGTTATTTCCTTTCAAAACAAGAACTATGGTGAACTCAAAAATAATGATTTCTACAGGGCTTTATACAATTGAGTTCATCGCTCTTATAATAGTTTTCTCCATTGTGCTAAAATTTAAATTATTTGATTTGATACTTATAATTCCTACTGTCATATTGTTGTACTATTCATCGCTATTAGGGACAAGAATCTTTCTCAGCGATCCAAAAAGAGATGTATCCCAAATGAACAAGGTTTTCAAAGGGAAAGAAGTATTGGTTATAGAATTGATAACAATGGGGTACGCTGCGGCTATTTTTGGCTTGCTATTTTTTTATGACCTAATGCTTGCCCAAGGTCCTTTGTGGATCTTCAAAAATATCAGTATGCAGCTTACTTCTCTAATAATACTTGGAACAGTAGCGGTGCTATTGTTTGCAATTGTAAGATCTATTGGAAAAGAACAAAGAAAGATAAATCAGTACATAGAAGCAATGGAATAACATTCTGTTGGTAAATCTAAAAATTGTATTGAATTTCCGTGATACTTTAATAAGCCCTCTATGCTAATTTTTTAGAGGGTTTTTCTTATATTTTCAAAATTTGTGCTATCATATATTTTAGAAGGGGTTTCCTTCTGGGTGGGATGCAGGGTAAAAAGGGCAAAAGATTCTTTTCCTCATGGGTGGGAAGTGGGATGAAAGGGTGAAGAATTTTTTTCCTTGTGGGTGGGCTGCGGGGCGAAGGGGCGCTATATAAGAGCTTTTTAAGACAGCAATTAAAAAAGGGGGAACAACTATGGCAGAAAATAAACAATTGAAAGTTACCATTTTATACGATAACACAGTGCATGACAAAAATCTTCAAGCTAATTGGGGATTCTCTGCTTTGATTGAAGTAGAAAATGCACCTAAGATTCTTTTCGATACCGGTGGGAGTGGGGAGATTCTGTTAAATAACATGAAAAAGCTAGGAGTTGATCCATCTACAATAGATGAGGTTTTTATATCTCACAACCACTATGATCATGTGGGCGGTTTGTCGGGTTTTCTCTCAAAAAACCCCGATGTAACGGTTTACGTTCCTCCATCTTTCAGGGGAGTGAAAAATGCGAAAGAAGTTATTACCATAAAAGGTCCTATTGAAATACATGAAGGCATTTATTCCACAGGAGAATTAGAAGGGATAGAACAATCTCTTTGTGTAAAAACTGAAAAAGGAATAGTAATCATAGTTGGATGTTCACATCCAAAGATGGAAAATATATTAAAAACCGCTTCAACATTTGGAGAAGTATACGGAATAATTGGAGGGTTACATGGAACACCTGCAGAATCTTTGAAGGGTTTAAAACTAATTTGTGCAACACATTGTACCCAACACAAAGAAGATATAAAAAAACTTTTTCCAGAAGCCTATTTAGAAGGTGGCGCTGGAAAGGTTGTTGAAATTTAAAAATACTAAAGACAATAAAATATCAAAACATATTATACAAGGGGGATGAGGTATGGAAAAGTCTGTAAAAATAAGCAGAAATATGTTTATAACCTCAGCACTAGTTATTTTTTCTATCATGATGATCTCAGGGGTATTAACAATTTTATTGCCTGCGGGGGAGTATCAAAGAGAGTTTATAGATGGAAGAACAGTCATCGTAGAAGATTCTTACCAGACAATAGAAAAACCAAATTATCCCTTTTGGCGATGGTTTACCGCTCCAATCGAAGTATTATGGAGCTCTGATGCACCCCTTATAATCACTATTATTGTGTTTATATTGGTAGTTTCCGGTTCGATCTATATTTTGAACAAAAACCATGTCATCGAATACATCATTAATAAAATTGTTAAAAGGTACAGCAAGCAAAAAAACGTTTTATTAGGTTTGATGATTCTAGTTTTTATGCTTTTAGGTGCATTGATGGGGATTTTTGAAGAAATTGTCCCTTTAATACCGATTGTAATAATGTTTTCAGTTTCCTTGGGTTGGGATGACCTAACAGGTTTGGGGATGAGTTTACTCGCAGCAGGATTTGGTTTTTCTGCAGCAATAGCGAATCCGTTCAGTTTAGGGGTGGCACAAAGAATAGCTGAAATCCCACTTTTTTCGGGAATAGGTCTCAGAATAATTATTTTTATCACTACTTACCTACTTTTATTCTTTTTTTTGAGGAATTATGCTAAGAAGCACCAAAAAGAGGTTGTTGATCAGCAAATAGAAACCATCGATTATGATGTAAATACTTCAAAAGCTTCTAAAATTTTAATAACAATAATTTCAATTTTGTTTATACTGATTTTAATTTCTGGTTTTACTGGATTTATGAGTGGTCTTATGTTGCCCGTTGTTGGTGTGTTATTCATGGTAGGAGGTTTTTTATCGGGTTTGGTTGTTGAAAAAAGTATTTCTAAAGTATTCAAAGATTTTTTAATAGGGATGAGCAATCTGTTGCCTGGAGTCATATTGATTCTCATGGCTATGTCGGTAAAACTGATAATTACCAATGGAAAAATCTTAGATACGATATTGTACAATGCATCTATTGTTATATCTGAATCTGGAACTGTCGCTGCAACTTTTTTGATTTATTTGCTTTTTTTTATTATGAATTTATTTATAGGTTCAGCTTCAGCAAAAGCATTTTTGACTATGCCAATTATAGTGCCTTTGGCAGATTTGGTTGGAATCACGAGACAAACCGCTGTACAAGCTTTCGTTTTTGGAGATGGGTTTAGTAATTTGTTGTATCCAACTAACGCAGTGTTGTTAATCTCGTTGGGAATTGCTGGAGTTAGTTATTTTAAATGGTTCAAATTCATTTGGAAGATTCAGCTTGCTGTGTTTTTTCTTTCTTTGCTATATTTGTATATTGCAGTAAAAATAGGATACGGTCCTATATAACAGGAGATAGAGAGATGTATGATTATTCCTATGATTATGATGAATGTAGAAAAAATTTTTTCACCTTTGAAAATGAGCTAAAGAAATATTATTCTACAGTTTCTAATGATTCCTATTCAATTGAAGAGGACAGTTATATTGATAGTTTTTTATGTCAGAACGAAGGTAACAGAAAGTTATTTCTTATTACAACAGGCGAGCATGGAATAGAAGGATACGCAGGTAATGTGTTCATTCAGATATTCGTCAAAGAGTTTTTACATCGAATAAAAAATCAAGAGATTTCGTTGTTTCTCATTCATTCCTTGAACCATGGGGGATGAGGCATAAAAGAAGAGTAAATGAAAACAACGTTGATTTAAATAGAAATTTTCTTTATCAAAACGAGGAACTAAACAACGAGTCATATGAAAAAATGCAAAGGTATTTCACTAAAAAAAGGCCGGTTGGTGTTTTAGATTCAAGTTTAATAGTGGGATTTTTTGAATTGTTACCTTATTTATTAAAATTAGGCACAAAAGGGGTAAAAGAGGCTCTAACCAAAGGTCAATATGTTGATAATAAATCTATTTATTATGGCGGAAAGGAAGAAGAGAAATCAACTAAGTATATAAAAGAAATCTATGAAAGAGTTTTTAACACCTACGAATTTATCCTCCATTTAGACATCCATACTGGGGCAGGTCCAAAAGATAAATTGTTGATTGTTGACTCTGCCTTTGACAAAGAAGATTGCAATACCAGAGAAAAGCAATTTAATTACTCTCCTATTACACAAGCAAAAAAAGAAACTTTTTACAGTATAAATGGAGATATGATTGATTATATACACAAAAAGTATCAGAGTACTTCGAATTTCTATTCTACATGCTTAGAATTCGGTACATATGGAGAAGGATTAATAGGTCAACTGAAAAGTATAAAAAGTTTGGTTTTAGAAAATCAAGCTTGGTGGTATGGTACAAAAAATTCTCAAGTAAGATCGAAAGTTGATAAATTATTCAGAGAAATGTTTTTTCCGGAGCGTAACGAGTGGCGAAATTCTTTTGAAGAAGATACTAAAAAGGCATTGAATGGAATATTGAAATATTTTGAATTTTTAAAGTAGAGAACAAAAGCATACTATAACTTTGAGATATGTTTTTAATAGATGCAAACTTAAAAAATTGGAGGGATATAATTTTGAAAATTAGCATAATAGGAACGGGAAGAGTGGGTTCAAGTACTGCTTTTGCTTTAATAAACGCAGCAGTTGCTGACGAGATCGTTCTTTACGATCTCAACAAAGAAATGGCTGAAGGTGAAGCATTGGACTTATTGCATGCAACAACCTTTCACAAAAGAATGATTATAAGGGCAGGGGAATATAGTGATATAGAAGGAAGCGATATAGTATTAATTACAGCAGGAGCTGCTCAAAAGCCTGGTGAAACAAGGTTAGATTTGACAATAAAGAATGCTAAAATAATAAAAGGCATTTCAGAAAATATAAAAAAATATGCTCCAAATACGTTGATAATAAACATTACTAACCCTGTTGATGTTATGAGCTATGTTGTGTGGAAAGTAACTGGTTTTGAATCTAATAGGGTAATTGGGACTGGAACAATATTGGACACCGCAAGATTAAGAGCCTTAATAGGGAAAAATTGTGGAGTTTCCCCAATGAGTGTTCACGCCTATATAATAGGTGAACATGGTGACTCAGAGTTGGCAGCGTGGAGTTCGGCAATGATTGGAGGTGTTCCAATTAAAGGTTTTTGCCGTAATTGCCCGTACAAAGATAATTGTAATAAAGATCTGAGTAAGATTTTTGATGATGTAAAAAATTCTGCTTACACTATAATAAGCAAAAAAGGTGCAACTAATTATGGAATAGCTTCAGCAACTACTGCACTGGTAGAATCGATAATTAAGAATGAAGGAAGAGTATATACCCCTTCCGTGTTGTTGGATGATGTGTACATAGGATATCCTGCGGTTATAAACAAAGACGGGGTGGAACGAACTATCGATATAACTTTGAATGATGAAGAAACAGAAAAGTTTGAAAGTTCAAAAAGCATAATAAAAGAATATCTCGAATCAATCAAAAACTTACTTTAAGGGGGAGAGCAACTATGAAAAAATTTTTAAGTATATTTTTATTGCTTATACTGTTTTCTATAACCCTCTATTCAATCGAATACATAACCCTATCGTCAGATCTATCAGAAAACTTAGGTGGAAGAGTAAGTATTCCATTTTTTTACGGTACAAAGGATGCACCAAGTGCCTTTCTTTTAAATAGTTACTTAGCAAAAGATGTTGAAGATTTCTTAAGTGAATATCTCGATCAGCTTTATGGTCTTAGAAATAGTATAGACGAATCTGAGGAACCATACGTTCAAGTAGTTATAGAATCAGAAATAGGATTTGTTTCAGACAGTTTTGTGAGCTTTTACACTGATTATTTTTCTTATGTTTATCACCAGGCTCATCCAATGACTACAAGAAAAACTTACAATTATGATCTAACTCTCAGTAAATTCCTCAATCTCTACGATTTCTTGGATTTATATAGTGATGACACAGGCGAATCTTTTCGAATAATCAAAGAAAGCATTATCGAAGAAATAAATGCAGACCCTAAAATTTATTTTAATGTTGATGAAACTCTAGATACAATAGGGTATGATCGAGATTATTATATTACAAATGAAGATTTTGTTGTAGTCTATCAACATTACGAAATTGCCCCATATTCATCCGGTATAAGAGAGTTCAAAATACCTCTTAAAGAATTGGGCATAGAAATTCAATAAATGAAGGGGCGCTAATAAAGACTAAGCACAGCGTAGAAAAAAGTTCATCTTTCAAAAATAATTAATGGAGGGAAAACAACAACATGGATGTAATAGAAATAATCAAACAAAGAAGAAGCATCAGAAAGTTCAAGCAAGATCCCATCGATGATAAAATATTGAAAGAGTTAGTAGATTGTGCGAGGTTAGCACCTTGCGCTTCAAATAAACAACCACTAGAGTTTATCGTTGTAAAAGATAAAGAAACTTGCGACAAAGTCTTTGAAAATTTGGGTTGGGCTAGCTATATATCCCCAAAAGGAACTCCTAAAGAAGGTGAAAAGCCAACCGCATACATTTTTATTTTAGTCAACAAACAAAGAGCTACGAAGTGGATTGGTCACGATATAGGAGCTGCCTTTGAAAATATCTTGTTAGCTGCATGGTCAAAAGGTATAGGTGGATGCCCAATCGTTACCATCAACAGGAAAAATGTAAGAGAAATCCTAAACGTCCCTGATGACTACGAGATCGATACAGTAATACCTTTAGGTTATAAAGGGCACGACTCTTTTGCAGAAGATAACGATGAGAAGGTTGAATATTATATGGACGAGAATGGCAATTTCCACGTTCCAAAAAGGCCTCTTGAAAGGGTTATTCATTTTGATAAATTTTGATTATAATTATTGATTCGGTAGATAGGAGGACAACAAATGGCTCAAAATAACCTTGATACCAAAACTTTAGAAAACTGGCTTTGGGAAGCTGCGTGTAAAATAAGAGGACCTATAGATGCCCCCAAATATAAGGATTATATCTTACCTTTGATATTTTTAAAAAGACTTTCTGACGTGTTCGAAGACGAATTGAACGAGTTATCAGAAAGATATGGTCCACTAGAGTCAGCGGAAGATGATATCAAAATAGATCCTAAATTAGTTCGTTTTTATTTGCCACCAGAAGCAAGATGGTCTGAAGTTGCTAAAAAAACTACAAATGTCGGAGAATATTTAACCGACGCCGTAAGAACAATTGCAAGATACAATCCCAAACTTCAAGGTGTAATAGATATTGTAGATTTCAACGCAACTGCAGGTGGTCAAAGAATTATAAGTGATGATGTGTTGGTGGCATTAATTGATGTTTTAGGAAGATATCGCCTTGGTTTGAAAGATGTTGATCCAGATATTTTAGGTCGAGCATACGAATATTTGTTGAGAAAATTTGCCGAAGGTTCTGGGCAAAGTGCTGGTGAGTTTTACACCCCTAGTGAGGTAGCAATATTGATGTCAAAGATCTTAGACCCAAAACCAGGTAATGAAGTCTATGATCCTTGTTGTGGATCTGGGGGATTGTTGATTAAGGCACATTTGAGATTTAAAGAAAAATATGGAGAAGACAGAGATAAAGAACATCCTAAATTCTATGGGCAAGAAATCTTGCATTCAACGTATGCTATGGCGAAAATGAATATCTTTATACACGACGTGGAAGCACAAATTGCCCTTGGCGATACGATGATTAGACCAGCATTTTTAACCGACGAAGGATCACTCAGTAAATTCGATTTAGTAACTGCAAATCCAATGTGGAATCAAACATTTGCACAATCTGTTTATGAAAACGATCCTTACAATAGATTCATTTTTGGATACCCTCCATCAAATAGTGCAGACTGGGGATGGATCCAGCATATGTTTGCTTCATTGAAAAATGATGGGAAGATGGCTTTGGTAATTGATACAGGTGCTGTATCAAGGGGGAGTGGAAATGTTGGGAAAAATAGAGAAAGAGATATAAGAAGAGAATTTGTTGAAAAAGATTTTGTAGAATCGGTTTTATTACTTCCAGAGAATTTATTCTACAACACTTCAGCACCAGGGGTTATCATAGTGATTAATAAGTTAAAACCAGCACAAAGGCAAAACCAGATACTTCTCATAAACGCATCAAAGCTCTATGAAAAAGGAAGACCTAAGAACTTCTTGCCTGATAGTAGTATTGAAAAGATAGCAAAGATCTATCTCAATTGGAAGGAAGAAGAGGGAATAAGTAAAATAATTTCCAAAGAAGAAGCAGCGAAAAATGATTATAACTTAAGCCCTTCTCGCTATGTTGCCCAGAATGGAGAAGATGAAACATTGCCGTTGGAGGATGCTGTTGTACAATTAAAAGAGGCAGAAGAAGAGAGAAAAGAAGCCGATGAAAAATTAGAGGTCATTTTAAAAGAGATGGGATTATGGAATTAGATCTTAATCAAAAAGAAGAATACAAAAAAACAGAACTGGGATTATTGCCGAATGAATGGGAAGTTGTGAGGTTAGGGGATGTTGTTCAAAAAATGAAGGCTGGAGGAACACCAAAGAGAGGAATAAAAGAATATTGGAATGGAGAAATACCTTTTGCGTTAATTGAAGATATAACTTCTTGTGGATTATATTTGTCAAAAACAAAAAATACAATCACAGAAGAAGGGTTAAAGAATTCTAATGCCTGGATAGTACCTGAGAACTCGCTTTTGTTAAGCATGTATGCAACAATTGGAGAAACAGCAATAAATACTATTCCATTAGCGACTAATCAAGCGATACTAGCAATAATTCCAAAGGGTAATTTTGATAAAGTTTTTGGGGCTTATCTTCTTAAATTTAATGCTGAAAGGTTGAAAATGCAAAATATTCAAAGTACACAAAAAAATGTAAATAAGGGTATAGTTGAGAGTTTCAAAATCCCCGTCCCTCCGCTCTCTGAACAAAAAAAGATTGCCTATGTCCTCTCTATAGTACAAGAGGCAAAGGAGAAGACGGAGGATGTTATAAAAGCAACAAAAGAACTCAAAAAGTCCATGATGAAGTACCTGTTTACTTACGGGCCTGTAAGTTTGGAAGAAATTGAAAACATACCGCTTAAAGAAACGGAGATTGGATTGATACCTGAAGAGTGGGAAGTTGTGAGGCTTGGGGATTATTTAGAGTTATTAAGAAATGGAATAACAAAGAAACAAAACAAAGAAGGTAGAGGTTTGCCGGTTTCTAGGATAGAAACAATTTCTTCAGGTAAAATAAATCCTCAAAAAGTGGGGTATATTGAAGGACTTACAGAACAAGAAATTAAAAAATATAAATTACATGAAGGAGATATTTTATTTAGTCATATAAATAGCGAACCTTATCTTGGAAATTCAGCAATATATGAGAATGAGCCTTTTGTTTTTCTTCACGGAATGAATTTATTAATGTTAAGAGTAAAAGCTGATCTGTTAAATCCTTGGTTTTTAAATTTTTTGATTAGCTTTTATAGAAGAAAAGGTGTATTTATGGGAATTGCATCAAGAGCGGTAAATCAATCTTCAATAAATCAAGGTAGATTAAAATTATTACTTCTTCCCCTCCCTCCCCTCTCTGAACAAAAAAAGATCGCTTCAATTCTCTCAGCGATCGATCAAAAAATCGAGGCGGAAGAGAGCATGAAAAAGGCCCTTGAAGATCTCTTTAAATCACTGTTGCATAATCTTATGACCGCAAAAATAAGAGTAAATCATTTGGAGAATGTTTTCGATGAATAAAAAAGATTTTTTAGTTACTTTTACCAAAAGCAAAGAGAAAATATTAGTAACTTTATTAGAGAAAAAAGTGAGAAAGTGGTGGTGTGACTATGGGCTTGGGAGATGAAAAATATTCTGCTCAGGATCCAATTATAAAATACGTACAAGAAGAATCTGCTGAATATGGATCATCAGATGGAAGCAAGGTTTTTCTGAACCTTGGTTGGGAATACGTCAATCCTGACGAAGCCTTGAGGCTAAAAGGTGGAGAAAAAGGCTTAATATTCAAAGATGTATTTATAAAGCAACTTCAAAGACTCAATCCTGGGTTTATGGACCATCTTTTCGCAGAAGAAGTATTAAAAGATCTTGAAAGAATTCTTCCCAATATACAAGGTAATTTAATAGTCTGGGAATATTTAAAAGGACTTAAAACTATATTTGTGCCAACTGAAAAAAGAGAAAGAAACGTAACGTTTTTGGATACCTCTGAGATAGATAGGAATATATTCCAAGTTACCGATGAATTTACATTTACAAATGGGAGCAAAACGATAAGGGCAGATGTGGTGTTTCTTATTAATGGTGTTCCGTTTATCCTCGTAGAAACGAAAGCACCTCATAGAATTGATCCGCTTAATGAAGCCTATAAGCAAGTAAAAAGGTATCATCAGCAAGCGCCAGAACTTTTGGCTGTTTTACAAATATTTGGTTTAATAGATGTGATTCGCTTTTATTACGGCACAACTTGGAATCTTTCAGGAGGATCCCTCTTTGAATGGAAGGATGAATTAGATCAAGATTATGAAACGTTAATTAAAACTTTTTTTGATAGAAAAAGGATAATAAAGATACTTACAGATTTTATTCTTTTTACAAAGCAAGATGAGGAGCTTAAAAAAGTTGTTTTAAGGCCTCATCAAATGAAAGCTGTTGATAAGATAGTTGAAAGGGCTAAAGATCCTTCAAAGCAACGTGGTTTAATTTGGCATACTCAAGGTTCTGGTAAAACTTACACTATGATTGTAACGGCGAAGAAAATTATAGAAGATCCCTTTTTTGAAAATCCGACAGTGATTATGCTCGTTGATAGAAACGAACTTGAATCACAGTTGTTCAGTAATCTGAAATCCGTTGGCATTGAAAATGTAGAGGTTGTAGAAAGTAAAAAACATCTAAGGCACCTTCTTAAAACCGATAAAAGAGGTTTAATTGTTAGTATGATTCATAAGTTTGATAATATTCCTGCTGATTTGAATCTACGAGAAAATATTTTTGTTTTAGTGGATGAAGCCCACAGGAGTACAGGTGGGAAGCTTGGTACATTTTTAGAAGGAGCTTTACCAAATGCAACTTATATAGGCTTTACTGGTACTCCCATCGATAAGACAAATTATGGAAAAGGTACGTTTGTTACATTTGGTAAAGATGATCCCCCTAAAGGATACCTTGATAAATACAGCATATCAGAATCGATTAAAGATGGCACCACCGTTCCCTTGTATTATACGTTTGCGCCAAATAAAATGATGATTGAAAAAGATGTTCTTGAGAAAGAATTTTTGGCACTGGCAGAGACTCAAGGGGTTAACGATGTAGAAGAGCTTAACAAGGTTTTAGAAAAAGCCGTAAAACTTAAAAATATGCTAAAAAACAATGATAGAGTTCAGTTGATATCAAAATTTGTAGCAAGGCATTTTAAAGAGTACATCGAACCAATGGGTTTCAAAGCATTTCTTGTCGCTGTTGATAGAGAAGCCTGTGCATTATACAAGGAAGAATTAGATAAACACCTGCCCCCTGAATACTCTAAAGTTGTATATAGTCAGAGTCAAAATGATCCCCCGCAAATGACGAAGTATTATTTATCTGAAATGGAAGAGAAAAAAGTTCGAGAGAACTTTAAAAAGCCTGGGGAGCTACCAAAAATTTTAATCGTAACCGAAAAATTATTGACGGGGTTTGATGCACCGATTCTTTATTGCATGTATTTAGATAAACCGATGAGAGATCACGTTCTTTTACAGGCTATAGCCAGAATCAATAGGCCGTACAAGAAGGATGAAAAAGATAAAAAGAATGGACTTGTTGTCGATTTTGTTGGAATTTTTAATAATTTAGAAAAGGCACTTGCTTTTGATTCTGAGGATATAGAAGGGGTAATCGAAGATATTGAACTTTTAAAGGAAGATTTTGCAGTACAAATGGAAATTGGCAAAGAGAAATATCTTTCTATCGTTGCCAAAAAAGATAGAGATAAATCTGTAGATGCGGTCTTAGAGTATTTTAGGGATGAAGAAAAACGTAATGAATTTTATGAGTACTATAAGAAGCTTTCTGGTTTGTATGAGATATTATCCCCCGACAAATTTTTAAAGAAATATCTACAAGATTATGACACCCTTTCAAGGATGTATAAGATTTTGAAAAATGCATATGAAAAAGGTGTATCTGTCGATGAGGAATTCACAGAGAAAACAAAGAAATTAATTCAAAAGTACACAAAAAATAGTAAAATTAAAGATACATTGGAAGTTTTTGTTATAGATGAATATACTTTAAAGAGAATTGAAGAAAGTAATGCTTCAGACGTTGAAAAGGTTTTTAATTTATACAAGAGTATTGAAAAGACTGTTGAAGAAGAAAGCAAAGAATATCCAATTCTCATTACAATTGGAGAAAAAGCGGAGAATTTACTTTCCTTGTACAAAAACAGACAGAAGAGTACAGAAGAAACTTTGAATGGTCTAAAGAACTTGGTACAAGAAACAAACGACAAGAAGAAGGCTCAAAAAGAAAGTGGAAAATCAGCAGCATTCTTTACACTCAAAGAATTATTGAAAGCTGAATCTATCGATGATGCCGAGAATATTGCTGAAAAATTCGAGAAAGAAAAGGAAAATTATCCTCTTTGGGACAAGGACGAAGATCAGGAAAGAGAAATGAGACGTGAATTTTACGGTTTATTAAGGCCGAAGGGTCTCAAAGGCGAAAAAATAAAACAGTTATTCGAAAAATATCTCTACATACTAAAAGGTAGGAATGCTAATGATTGACCCAATTGAGTTTAAAGCCGAAGTTTGGAATTTAGCAAAAGATATCAGGGTACAACCAAAAGAAATTCATATTCGTGAAATGAGTAAAAAATGGGGAAGTTGCTCTTCAAGAGGTAGGTTAACCTTTGATAAAAAACTTTTAAATGAGCCAAAAAGTTTTAGATTTGAGGTAATTATTCATGAATTATTACACTTGAGATACCCTAAACATGGGAAAATGTTCGATGCTTTAGTGCAAGAATATCTCAATAGAAACATTGAAAAAAACTAAAAAGGGGTGGAAGTTTTGTTCGAAATATCCGAGAAAAAGAAGTTAGCTCAAGATGTATACAGCGTTTGGGTTGAAGCACCAAAGATAGCAGCTCATGCACAACCTGGTCAGTTTGTTATAGTTATAGCAGAGGAAGATGGAGAGAGAATTCCTCTAACTATAGTGGATAAAACTGAGGATAAGATAAGGCTCATATTTCAAGTGGTTGGTAAAAGCACGACGAAAATGTCAACTTTTGAAAATGGTGATTCCTTTGCCCATGTCGTTGGACCTTTGGGCAATCCTTCAGAAATAGATTATTATGGGACGGTATTGTTGATTGGTGGAGGTATAGGTGTTGCCCCAATTTTACCTATTTTAAAAGCATTGAAAGAAAAAGGCAACAGGGTAATAACAATTATGGGAGCAAGAACCGCGGATCTTTTAATTTTAGAAGATGAGTTTACACAGCTTTCTGATAAGTTGATAGTAACAACAGATGATGGATCAAAAGGTATGAAAGGTTTGGTTACCGATGGTATGAAAAAGGTAGTGTCAGATGGTGAAAAAATAGATAAGGCTTGGGCTATTGGACCAGTTATAATGATGAAATTTGCCACAAAGACCGCTCAAGAACTCGGTTTTCCAATAATAGTATCTTTGAATCCAATTATGGTAGATGGAACAGGAATGTGTGGTGGGTGTAGGGTAACAGTTGGAGATAGCGTTAAATTTGCCTGTGTGGATGGCCCTGAGTTTGAAGGTGAGCTCGTTGAATGGGATGAATTGTTAAAGAGACTGGGGCAGTACAAAGTTGAGGAGAAGGAGTCTTTAGAAGAAAAAAAAGAAAAAAACGTCCAAAAAAGATTTTGAGGAATAAAGTTCCTGTGAAAAAACAACCTCCCGAAGAGAGAAAGCACAACTTTCAAGAGGTTGCATATGGTTATTGTTTGGAAGAGGCTATGATGGAAGCCGATAGATGCTTACAATGTCCTGATAGCGCATATAATTGTATAAACGGATGTCCCGTTGGTGTAGATATACGAGGTTTTATAAGAGAGTTGAAAGAAGGTAATCTTGCCAAATCTGCAGAAATACTGAAGAGTTACAACAATCTACCGTCTATTTGTGGAAGAGTTTGTCCGCAGGAGAATCAGTGTGAAGGTGCATGTACCCTAGGTAAATCAGGTGCTTTTGAACCAGTTGCCATAGGAAGATTAGAAAGGTTTGTGGCGGATTGGGAAAGAGTTCAAAGAAAAAATGAAAAGAATAATATCCAAGTGTCTAAAGACAATGTCAAGGGGAAAGTTGCCGTTGTAGGTGCAGGACCTTCAGGACTGACGGTGGCAGCAGATTTGGCAAAGATGGGATATTACGTAAAAATTTTTGAAGCCTTGCACAAACCCGGAGGGGTCTTGACCTACGGTATCCCTGAGTTCAGACTTCCAAAAGAGATAGTATTTGAAGAAGTCGAGTATGTTAAATCATTGGGAGTGGAAATTGAGACGGATGTAGTGGTAGGAAAGACAATTACAATAGATGAAATGAGAGAAGAGTTCGACGCTATATTTATAGGTACAGGTGCGGGGACCCCCAGATTCTTGAATATCCCAGGGGAAAATTTGAACGGGGTTTACTCTTCAAGTGAATTCTTAACAAGGGTTAATTTGATGAAAGCATATGAGTTTCCTTTGGTTGATACTCCGGTTAAGGTAGGCAAACATGTGGTAGTTGTTGGAGCAGGCAACGTCGCGATGGATGCTTCAAGATCGGCGTTAAGGCTTGGTGCCGAAACCGTAACAGTGGTGTACAGAAGATCGGAGGAAGAAATGCCAGCAAGAAAAGAAGAATATGAAAACGCCGTTGAAGAGGGAATTAATTTTATGTGGCTGACTAATCCAATAGAGTGTAAAGGAAACGAAAAGGGAGAATTGACAAGTGTTGTCTGTCAAAAGATGAAATTGGGAGAACCTGATTCTTCTGGTAGAAGAAGACCTATCCCCATTGAAAATAGTTACGTTGAAATACCCGCAGATCTTTTTATCGTTGCTATAGGTCAAGAGTCAAACAAGGTATTACTCAATGCATTTCCTGAATTGAAACTGAATAAATGGGGTTATATAGAGGCAGATCCCGTTACCGGGGTTACTTCTGTTGAAGGAGTTTGGGCAGGAGGAGACATAGTTACAGGTGCAGCAACCGTTATCGAGGCAATGGGTGCAGGTAAAAGAGCTGCTAAGGCAATAGATGAATATATTTCTTCTAAGGTAGGAAAATTTTGATGGATTTTGAGGAAGAAAATAGAATGATGGTTGAGTATCAGCTTAAAAGAAGAGGTATAAGCGATGAAAAGGTTCTAAATGCTTTTTTGAAGGTTAAAAGACATTTGTTTGTACTAAAAGATCTTGAGAGGTATGCATATGATGATTGCCCTTTGCCTATTGGCGAAGGGCAAACTATTTCTCAGCCTTATATAATCGGCTTAATGCTTCAATTATTAGAGTTAAGAGAAAACGACGTAGTTTTAGAGATAGGAACGGGATCTGGTTATCAAACGGCTTTACTGGCAGAGATAGTGCGTCTTGTTTATACGATAGAACGAAATGAAACGTTAGCTCAAAGAGCAAAGAATAAATTTGAGGAATTAGGTTATAAAAATATTGTTTTAGAGGTTGGAGATGGAACAAAAGGGTGGACAAAAGAAGAGATTGAGTTTGACGGAATCATAGTTTCAGCGGCAGCTCCAAAGGTTCCTGAACCTTTGTTTTCTCAACTTAAAATTGGTGGTAGAATGGTAATTCCAATTGGTTCTAGAACCTTTCAACGTTTACATAAAATAACTAAGTTAGAGGATGGAAATATGAAGGTTGAATACTCTGATGGTTGTATGTTTGTTCCTTTAATAGGTGAATATGGTTGGTGAGAGTGTTTAGTTAAAATATAAAATATCCCGCAAAAAGCGGGATATTTTAATAATTAATATGGAAAAGTTATCTCAGGAACTTCAAATGATCCAATTTGGGAAGGATCTGATGGTATTATTAATTTGTCTTCTTTTATCAATTTTTTTAGATATTCGATTTCTACAAAGTATCTAATGGGCACCATGCTTCTTGTGTATTTCATTGGCGTTATACTGACACCGTCTTCTTTCATACCTAATCTAAAGACACCAGATTCAAAGGTTCTTACGGACATGGCGGATTGAATGCCTTCAAAAGCAGCTGTGTCCACTCTTTTCATCGCACTCGTTAATACGTAACCCGGAGCCATGTAATCTTGATCTACATCCACGCCTATTGCAAAATAATTCTTTTCTAATTCATAGTATTTATCGATGATTTGCTCCAAAGATGCATTTTGGGGGAGATTGTACAGATTGCTTCCTCTTTCTTTAGCAGCATCAATTACTCCGTTACCCGTGGGCCCAGCCGCATGAAAAACAATGTCTGCTCCGTTCTCCATCTGTGTTAAAGCTAAACTCTTTCCTAAAGCAGGGTCATTGAAGGTGTTTGCATAGCCTGATACGACTTGGACATCTTCGTTATGTAATTCATTGTATACTTTAACCCCTGCTGCGTAGCCAGCTTCGAATTTGGTAACGGCAGGAACTGGAACTCCTCCTATAAATCCAACTTTTCCTGTTTTACTCATCATTGCAGCCAAATAACCTGCTGGGAAGCTTGATTCATGTTCGTTGAAAACATAACAAACTACGTTTGAAGGGACTACTTGTCCAGGAGATGGTTCGATATCTATCCCTACAAAATAAACATCAGGAAATTGGGGAGCTACGTTGAATAGAACATCCGTCATCATAAAGCCCACGGCGATTACAACGTCTGAATCTCTTGCAGCATTAGATAGATTTGGTAAATAATCTGTTTGTTCAGATGATTGGATTACTGCAATTTCTACACCTAATTCGTCTCTTGCTCTTAAAACGCCTTGCCACGTTCCGTCGTTGAATGATTTGTCTCCTAGCCCTCCTACGTCGGTGACCATGGTTACTTTGAAAGCGAAAATAGTGGAAAATAAGAACAAAACAACAAAGAAAACACTTAGGTACTTTTTCATAAAAATCGCCTCCTATGTGGTTTATAATATTATAGCATATTTATAATTTAAAGTTTTACGAAGAGTAATTTTATGATTTAATGATATAATATAAAATATGGATCATGAAGTGGGCTACGTGGCTCTTCCCTTGCTGGGTTAAAGGCTTCAGATCCTTCCTTTTCCTTATGGGTGGGCTGCGGGGATGAAGGATAAAAACTTCTTTTCCTTATGGGTGGGCAGCGGGGCGAAGGGGCGCTAACAGATGTTTTAAAGCTCCTAAGGATAGTAAAAATATAATAATAAACAAAGTAATGAGGAGATACTTATGAAGAAGGTTCTACTGATATTTTGCATATTACTTCTTCCTTTTTCCCTTTCTCTATCCTTTAATTCTCCAAGCTTTATTTGGAGTTACGTCACGAGCTACCAAACAGATGAACTAATGTATTGGAAAGTTAACTATATCCAAAAATTAATAGACCTGATTGAAGATTATTTGCCATTTTTAGAAAGATCAGGCATAACTCTTCCTATCACTTCGGATATTGAAGTTCATTTTATTGATGTTGGCCAAGGTGATTCAGTTTATATAAAATTACCGAATAATGTTGATATTTTAATTGACGGTGGTAATAATTGGTATGGTGATGATGTAGTTACTTACCTCAAATCCCAAGATGTTGATGAAATAGAGTATTTGATAGCTACTCATCCTGATGCAGACCATATAGGTGGGTTTGATGATGTTTTAAAAGCCTTTGAAGTTGAAAATGTCTATGCCCCGGATGTTTCTCACACCACGAAAACCTATAATGATTTTGTTTTAGAAGTGAGAAACGAAGGGACCTACATTAAAACAGCTAAGGCTGGGATTACTTTAATTAATCCTGCTTTAGCGGCTGTGATAGGTTGCCCTTCATTCAGCAATGTGTATTTTGTTGGACCGGTGAAAAATTATGGAACAGATCTTAATTCTTGGAGTGCTGTTATGAAGTTAGATTTTGGAAATTCTTCTTATCTTTTCACTGGAGATGCCGATAAAATTTCTGAAAAAGATATGATAGATAATAGTATGTTTTTAAAGGCAGATGTCCTTAAGGTTGGACATCATGGGTCCGATTCTTCGACCTCGCAAGAGTTTTTAAAGGAAGTTAGTCCAAAATATGCGGTTATATCTGTGGGTAAAAATAATAATTACGGTCATCCAGCACAGGAAGTATTAGAAAGATTGGAAATGTGTAAGGTAGATCTTTTTCGTACAGATTTGCAGGGACATATTATAGCTATTAGTGATGGGAATAAAATAAATTTTAACGTTGAACCAATTAACATTGTTAATCCCATGGAAGATGCTCAAGAATCAGCACCACAAAAAACTTCTATATTTATTACGTATTTAGATGTTTCTGATGAAAAGGTTACTATCTGCAACAATACTGATAAAGACGTTGATTTAACAGGATGGGTTTTGGTTAGCGAAGTTGGGAACCAAAAGTTTAATTTTCCAGATGGATATATACTTAAAGCTGGAAAATGTGTGAATATTTTGTCAGGCAGTAACGCAATAGATGAACCTCCAACTAATTTAAAATGGACGGGCGCTTATATATGGAATAACGATAGCGATATTGCAGCCCTCTACGACGCAGAAGGGGTACTATTAAGCAGGGTTGAATTCTAACGTTTTGTCAACTACAATAATAAAAATTAATTAGAAATTGTGATTTTATGTTAAAAAAAATGCTTGAAAAAAGAGATCAGTTGTGTTATAATTCTTATGCTTAAATGAAGTTTCTATATTTACGGGGTCGTGGCGCAGCTGGGAGCGCGCTACCATGGCACGGTAGAGGTCGTGGGTTCAAGTCCCATCGACTCCACCAATATGAGGGAAATATTCCCTCATTTTTTATATATTAAATCTTTTATCATGGGTGGGCTGCGGGGCGAAGGGGCGCAAATCTAGATAGAATAAATATTTTAAAAATTAAATAATTTTAAATGGGTTACAGGGCAGGGCCCCGGCTAAGGGGCGCTAAAAACGTTTTTTTACGTTAATATTCACCACGGCAAGGAGGCAGAGAAATGGAAGAGTATCTAACTTTTGATGATGTGTTACTACTACCGCAGTATAGCGAAGTTGTACCGAGCAGGGTTGATACTACATCTTATTTAGTAAAAAATATCCATTTAAAAATCCCCTTTCTTTCTGCAGCGATGGATACTGTGACTGAATCCCAAATGGCAAAAGCTATGGCAAGAGAAGGTGCCGTTGGTGTTATTCATAAAAATATGTCGATTGAACAGCAAGCCTATGAGGTTTCAAAGGTAAAAAAGACAGAGAACGGGATTATATACGATCCCATAACAATTACGCCCGATACAACCGTTAAAGAAGCTGAAAAGATCATGAGAGAGTACAGAATTGGTGGATTACCAGTTGTGGATGATGATAAAGTTCTTTTGGGTATATTGACCAATAGAGATATTAGGTTTGAACAAAATATGGAAAAGAAAGCTAAAGAATTGATGACTCCCTACCAAAATTTAGTTGTAGCTGGTTCACATATATCTTTGGAAGAGGCAAAAGAGATACTTCATCAAAATAAAATAGAGAAATTGCCTATAGTAGATGATAAAAGACATATAAAAGGTTTGATAACGATAAAAGATATTACTTCCGTAATCGAAAACCCAAACGCAACACGAGATGATAAAGGGCGTTTAGTTGTTGGAGCTGCTGTTGGTGTTTCAGATGGTTTACAAAGAACGCAAGAATTAGTTGATGCAGGAGTCGATTTTGTTGTTTTAGATTCAGCCCATGGACATTCCAAAAATATTATTGAAACTTTAAAAAAGATAAAAGAAAGATTCCCGGAACTCCCTGTAATTGCTGGAAATATAGCTACTGCTGAAGCTGCCAAGATGTTAATAGAAAGCGGAGCAGATGCAGTAAAAGTTGGAATTGGCCCAGGTTCTATTTGTACCACCAGAGTTATTTCCGGTGTTGGGGTACCACAGTTAAGTGCAATTATGAAAGTTTCAGAAGAAGCGAATAAATACGGCGTTCCTGTTATTGCAGATGGTGGGATAAGATATTCTGGAGATATCGTCAAAGCTTTAGCTGCAGGAGCCTCTACCGTGATGATGGGAAGTATTTTTGCAGGTACTGAAGAGGCACCTGGCGAAACGATAATTTATCAAGGTAGGAAGTTTAAAACATACAGAGGCATGGGTTCGATAGCAGCTATGGAAAGAGGAAGCAAAGATAGATATTTCCAAGAAGGTACACCAAATGAGAAACTTGTGCCAGAGGGTGTTGAAGCTATGGTAGCATACAAAGGTGAGGTAAAAGATGTTATAATACAATTAGTTGGAGGAGTCAAAGCTGGAATGGGGTATGTTGGGGCAAAAGATATCAAGGAATTACAGCAAAAGGCTAAATTTATAAAAATTACAACCGCAAGTATAACAGAAAGTCATCCACATGATGTAAAGATTACACGTGAAGCTCCGAATTATTTCTTTTCATCTTAGTTATTGATTTATGACGTATAATAGGCTGATCTTTCACCTACTTAAAGGGGTGGGCTGGCAGGGTCAAGGGATAAAAATTCTTTTATCCTTATGGACGGGTTGTAGGGGAAGGGATGAAAATTCTTTTATCCTTATGGGCGGGCTGCGGGGCGAAGGGGCGCTAAAAGTAAGATTTAGAAGATATTAAACTAAGATTCTGATTTTCAAAGGGGTACAGGGGAAACGATAGTATATATTTTAATGGAGAGGAAGTTATATGCAAACAAAAAACATTTTAGATTTTGAATATTCAGACTTGCAAAGTTATTTGCTCAATGAATTGGGACTTGAAAAGTTTAGAACTGATCAAATTTGTGATTGGATTTATAAGAAAAGAGTTTTTGATTTCGAATCGATGACTAATTTATCTAAAGACGATAGACAAAAACTCAGTGATAATTTTAAAATATCTATTCCTCATATTGTTAAAAAAGAGGTTTCAAAGATAGATGGAACCACCAAATATCTTTTGGAGTTAGAGGATAAGAACACTGTTGAAGCGGTAATTATTTACTACCCTTCAAGAACGATAGCTTGTATATCAACACAAGTTGGTTGCCCACTGAAATGTTCTTTCTGCTCTACAGGACAAAGCGGTTACGTTAGAAATTTATCGACAGGTGAGATCATTGGTCAACTGTTAGCTATGGAAAAAGACAAAGAGATGGATGTAAAAAATGTTGTATACATGGGAATGGGTGAACCATTATTAAATTTTAACAACGTTGTTCAAACCATAGAGATATTAAACCATCCAAAGATGAAAAAGTTAGGGGCAAGACATATAACCATTTCAACCGCGGGAATTCCTCAGAAAATTGAAGAATTAGGAGATTTGAACAAAGAGTTTCGACTTTCTGTTTCACTTCACGCACCAACGAATCTTCAAAGAGATCAAATAATGCCAATAAATCATAAATATCCGGTAGAGCAGGTTATTCAGTCATGCCGAATTTATCAGAAAAAAACAAAAAAGAGGGTTACTTTTGAGTATATTTTGATAAAAGGATTTAATGATTCAAAAGAGGACGCTTTGAAATTAGTTGAACTATTTGGTGATTTGAAAGTGATGGTTAATTTAATTCCTGTCAATGAAAATCCAGCGGGCTTTGAAAAGCCGTCAAAAAGGTTTATTCAAGCTTTTTTGGATACTCTCGTTAAGAACGGAATTGATGCTGTGGTGCGAGCTGAGAAAGGTAGTGATATATCAGCCGCATGTGGCCAATTAAGAACTAGAGAGTTAAAAGAAGCTAATAGGTGAACATAATGATTAAAGTAAGAAAATTAATAAAAAATTTGATATTTTTTATTTTAGGGATAGTTGCCTCTGGAATATTTGCCTTTTTTTTTATGACAGTTTTTGCCAATAGTTCCAATATGGTTGAGATTCCATATTTGATCGGGGAAGATAAAAAGGTAGCAATCTCTTCTTTAGAGGAATTAAATCTAATTCCAAACGTAGTAGGTAATGGAGAAAAAGTTTTGTATACCGATCCTGAACCTGGTACAAAGGTAAAAGAAGGACATCACGTAATAGTCCAACTTAGAGAGATGAATACTCTGAAGATTCCTGATCTGATAGGAATACCTTCCGGGGTAGCACAACAGTTTTTAAATGAGTACAACATAGCCTTTGAAATTAGAAATCAATTAACTTATAAACCTGAAGAAAATGATGTGGTATTGAACATGTCTCCAACACCAGGAAATAATTATAGTGGAGAAAGGGTGATTCTCTATGTCGGTAAATATGAAGGGAGTAATCAATGAGTTGGAGAAAGGGTATAGTTGTTAGATTTCATTCGGATATGGTAACCGTTCAAGATTTGGAAAGTAATCAAAAAATTAACTGCTTTCTCCCTGGTAGATTCAAATTACAGAAGATTAGGCCCATTGTTGGCGATTATGTAGAGTATTCTAAGGACCAACAAAATACTTATGGAAGAATAGAAAACATTTTAGAGAGAAAAAATGAATTATACAGGCCTAGAGTAGCTAACTTGGATCAGCTTGTTTTAGTTACCTCAATTAAAGAGCCTCAAGTAGATTTGATAGTAGTCGATAAAATCATAGTTCTTGCTGAAAAAGAGAAGCTTGATGTAGTCATAGTGTTAAACAAAACGGATTTGCTTGGTAGTGACGAAGAAAAAAGAGAAATGGAAAGATTTATAGAAATTTATGGTAAAATTTATCCTGTGATTCCTACATCGAAATTAACGAAAAATAATTTAGATATATTAAAATCATATTTAAAAAACAAAGTATCGACCTTTGCAGGTCCTTCTGGAGTTGGAAAGTCCAGTTTATTGAATGTTTTAGATCCAAAATTGAAACTTAGAGAAGGAGAAATCTCCAAAAAATTAGGTAGAGGTAAACACACAACAACTTATGCTGAACTGCTTTATTTTGATTTTGGAGGATATATAGTCGACACACCTGGTTTTTCGAGTTTAGAGTTAAGGGGAATAAAAAAAGATGAAGTAAGGCGTTATTTCAAAGAATTTTTGGAATTTGACGGTTTTTGCCAGTTTTCTAATTGTTCCCATACGGTTGAACCTGGATGTGCAATTAAAGAGGCTGTAGAGAACGGACAGATTTCATTGAGTAGGTATACCAATTATTGTCAAATATACGAAGAAATAGAAGATAGTTCACTAAAATTACAATAGGGGTGTTTCAGTTTGATAAAAATATATCCTTCCATTTTAGCTGCTGATTTTTTGAATTTAGCTCAAGAAGTAGAGAAAGTTTCTAAAGATGCTGATGGAATACATCTCGATATTATGGATGGAGTGTTTGTTCCAAACATTACTTTTGGTTTTCCAATAGTAGAATCGATTAGAAAAAAATTTAAAGATATATATTTGGATGCTCATTTGATGATAGTTGAACCAGATAAATATTTAGAAAACTTTTCTAAGTCTGTGAATAGCATAACAGTGCATTATGAAGCAGTCACACATCTACACAGAACTGTATTAAAAATCAAAGAGTTGGGGTGTGAAGCAGGTGTTACTTTAAATCCGCATACTCCAGTGTCACTTTTAGAAGAAATTCTACCATATGTGGACAAGGTATTGATTATGTCGGTTAATCCAGGATTTACTGGACAACATTTTATAGAAACTACTTATGAAAAAGTGAGAAAATTAAGAAGACTCTCTGATGAGAAAGGACTGAATGTTGAAATAATGGTTGATGGAGGAGTGAATAAACAGAACATCGGATTACTTCACCAAAGTGGCGTTAACACTTTTATCATTGGTGCCAGTGTGTTTTATTCAGAAAATCCTTCACAAGAGATAATCGAACTAAAAAAGGTGGCAGAAGATTTTGAGTGACGTCTATTTGGCTACATCAAACAGAAACAAGGTAAGAGAAATCAATGAAATCTTGCAAAATATTGATATAAATGGAAGTATCACTGTTAAATATATATTTGATGAGATAAAAGAGGATAATTTTGAAGTAGAAGAGTATGGTGAAACTTATGTAGAAAATTCTGTTATTAAAGCTTGGGCTTATTCAAAATTAATAAAAAAACCGGTTTTTTCAGATGATTCTGGTTTGTCTATAATTGCACTAGGAGGATTCCCTGGCGTGAACTCTGCAAGGTTCATGGAAAATCATTCCTATGAGCAGAAAATGAAGGAATTATTATCAATGCTGGAAAATGAAAAAGATAGAACCGCTTATTTTGCCTGTGCGGCGACGTATTTTGACCCTCAAAAAAATATTTTAGTTACTTGTCAAGAAGAAGTTTATGGTAAAATAGCATTTGAGATAAGAGGAAAGAATGGTTTCGGTTACGATCCTATTTTTATTCCCGATGGATACGATTATACATTTGGAGAACTGACCAAAGACGTAAAAAATAGCATAAGTCATAGGGCAAAGGCTATAAAAAAGTTGCTTCTTTTTTTAAAAAGTGCTAAAATATTAGAAAATAAAGAGTAATTTTTCATAATATTGATTCAAAAGTGGATATTTTTTTGGTTTTATGGTATAATTTCGTTGAAGTTCCGTAGAATCAGGATTTAAGAATCTTTATCTGTTGAAAGGGGGAATGTTTGTGAATAAGAAAGATTTAGTTGATGCTTTTGCAAAGAAGGCTAACGTAACAAAGAAAGATGCAGAAAGTTTCGTTGATGCTTTTGTTGATGTAGTGTCTGAGGCTTTAAGTAAGGGTGAAGAGGTTAAGTTAGTTGGTTTTGGAACTTTCAAAGTTCAGAAAAGAGCAGCTAGAAAAGGTGTCAACCCACAAACTGGAAAAGCTATTAAGATTCCAGAAAAGATGGTTCCAAAATTCGTTCCTGGTAAAGAATTAAAAGATATGGTGAAGTAAATTCCAAAAAATGGGCAGGGTTCCTGCCCATTTTTTTATGATAAAGACTTGATCACATGGGAGGGTTTCAAGTGATCTGGGCGATTTCAGATATCCACGGTATGTACGATACTTTAATTTCGCTTTTAAAACGGATACAGATCAAAGATTCTGACACAATGATTTTTCTTGGTGATTATGTGGACAGAGGACCTGATTCAAAAAAGGTGCAGGATCTTTTGATTACTTTAAGCAAACAGAGGAATCGTATTTTTTTAAAGGGGAACCATGACGATATGATGGTCGACTATTGTCAAAAAACTCATGAGTATGGAGAAGGTGTCTGGTTTTACAACGGTGCATTGTCGACAATTAAAAGTTTCAATAACAATATTGGGGAAGAGTACATAAACTTTTTAAAAGATCTACCTCTGTATTATGAGTTGGAAGTAGAAAACGAGAAATATTTGTTTGTACATGCGGGAGTTAATCCAAAAAAGTCACTTTCAAAACAAGATAAATGGGATTTGTTGTGGATAAGAGATGAATTTTTAAGTATGTCAGAAAGGTATTTTAATTATACCGTTATTCATGGACATACTCCAACATTGTACTTAACAGGTGAAGATAAGATCTTTGTGAAACGTGATAATAATAAGAAAATAATAAGTGTAGATATAGATACGGGATGTGTGTACGGTGGGAAATTGACGGCCTTTGGAATCACTGAGGATAACAGACACGTAGTTTTACAAGCTGTTTGAAAAATCGATTTAAACTTCTTTAATCGTCTTTAATTGCTTTTAAACTCTTCTAATTAAAAATACTTCGACTTTCTAACTTTTTCAAAGAGTGATATAATTAAGGTTGAATAGTATCTTCTCTCTGAGAGGTGTGAGACAATGCTGAAAAAACTAAAAGATTACTGCAATTATTCACAGAGTCAGATTTTGAAACAAATTTTGGAAGAAAACGGTATACAAGTATTTTTAAAATCTCCCATTGGAATAGGTGGAGAATATTTCGGTGAAGGAGCAATTTACGATTTATATGTTGAGGATAAAGATTTTGAAAGCGCGATAGTTATAATTGAAGAATTGGAGAAGGGAGGAATTACTTTGTCTGAACTTAAAAAGACTCCGCTTTATGAAAGACATATAGAACTTGGAGCGAAGTTGGGAGAATTTGCAGGTTGGGAGCTTCCGTTATGGTATTCTTCTATTATTGATGAGCATAACGCAGTAAGAAATTGTGTTGGAGTTTTTGATGTATCTCATATGGGTGAATTATTTGTGCAAGGGAAAGATGCTCAGAAATTTGTAAATCACCTTATTACGAATAATGTGGAAAAGATACCCATTGGTAAAATTGTGTACTCTCCTATGTGTAACGAGGATGGTGGTATTTTAGATGATCTTCTCGCTTATAAATTAGACGAAGAAAAGATCTTGTTGGTAGTCAACGCATCTAATACTCAAAAAGATTTTGATTGGGTAAGAAAGCAATCTTCTTCTTTTAATGTTGAGGTTATTAACAAGAGTGATGAATATTGCCAAATAGCTTTCCAAGGTCCTAAATCCCAGGATCAACTGCAAAAATATCTTAAAGATATTGATCTGGATAGTATAGAATATTATTCCTTCAAAATTCTAGGATTGGAAGGAGAAGAAGTAATATTATCAAGGACCGGATACACAGGTGAAGATGGTTTTGAGTTGTACCTGTCTCCAGCGATCGCTGTTAAAGTTTGGGATAGACTTATACAACTTGCTAAAGAGGTTGATGGGAAACCATGTGGTTTAGGAAGCAGGGATACTTTGAGATTCGAGCCTAAAATGCTCCTTTATGGCAACGATATGGATGAAAATACTACTCCTTTGGAGGCAGGTCTAAGTTGGACTGTTGATTTTAATAAAGAATTTATTGGTAAGGAAGCTTTGCTGAAACAAAAAGAAGAAGGAATCAAAAGAAAATTAGTTGGTATGGAAGTACACGACAAGATGCCCGTGAGACATGGGTATGAAATTTTCAAAGATAATGAAAATATAGGGTTTGTGACAAGTGGTGTAAAGTCTCCTACTTTGGGGAAAAATTTAGCCTTAGGCTATGTAAGTAAAGAATTTTCAAAATTAGAAACCATTGTGAGTATAAAAGCAAGGGAAAAGTTACTAGAAGCTGAGGTCGTGAAAACTCCGTTTTATAAAGGAAGTGTAAGAAGTACAAAGTAACAAACGAGGCAAAGGGGCGCTATATCAACTTATATAAGAATAATAAAAAGAGGTGAGATGTTATAATGAATGATTTTCCATATTTACCCCATACCCAAAAAGACATAGAAGAAATGTTTTCTTTTTTGGGAATAAAAGATATAGATGAACTTTATCGGGATATTCCAGCACTGTTCAAAGGTGAGTTGAATATCCCATCGGGTTTGAGTGAATTAGAAGTTAAAGAAAGGCTAACCGATTTATCGCAAATGAATAAAAATATGGAAGAATACGGGATTTTTAGAGGTGCGGGAATTTACAATCATTATATTCCTTCTGTGATATATCCTTTAGCTTCAAATAGGAATTTTTTAACTGCATATACGCCTTACCAGGCTGAAGTTTCTCAGGGTACCCTCCAAATACTCTATGAGTATCAAACTCAAATTTGCAATCTTACGGGGATGGAAGTTTCTAATTCATCTATGTACGATGGTGCTTCAGCTTTAGCTGAGGCTATTTTAATGGCAAAAAGAATTAATGGTAAAAATCATGTTTTGATGTCTAAATTGGTTCATCCCGAATATCAAGAAGTATCAAAAACTTATGTTGAAGTGCAAGGGATGAATATAGAGCAAATAGGCTATTTATCTGAAACGGGACAATTAGATCTAGACGATTTAACTTCTAAAATCACCCAAGAAACATCTTGTGTTGTAGTTTCATATCCAAACTTTTTTGGTGTAATAGAAGATTTGAAAGCGATAAGAGGAAAGGTTCCTAGCGATGTTATTTTCATTGTAGTTACCTATCCAATCTCTTTAGGGTTGTTAGAAACTCCTGGAAAATTTGGGGTGGATATAGTAGTAGGAGAAGGTCAATCTTTAGGAAATACACCTTCATTTGGGGGACCAGGTTTGGGAATCTTCGCTTCCAAAAAAAAGTACATCCGAAAGATGCCTGGCAGAATTATCGGTGAAACCGTGGATCAAGATGGTAAAAGAGGATTTTGCATGATTTTGCAGACAAGGGAACAACATATAAGAAGAGAGAAGGCTACTTCTAATATATGTTCAAATCATGCATTCAATGCTCTTTTGGCTTCTTTGTATATGAATGTGATGGGAAAGCAAGGGATAAGAGAAGTTTCTCTTCAGAATTATCATAAAGCCCATTATCTAGCAAAAAAATTGGTAGAGACTGAAAAGTTTAAACCTGTATTTGACGGACCATTTTTTAACGAGTTTGTATTAGAAAGCAAAATTGATCCTGATCTTCTCAACGAAAAACTGTTGGAGCAACATTATTTTGGACCTTTGATACTGAAGAATTTTTATGAAGAAATGGGGAATAAGGTACTGTTTTGTGCAACAGAACTGACTAAAAAAAGAGATATCGACTTTTTATGTTCTTTCTTGGAGGGATTATCATGAAATTGATATTTGAAAAATCAGTTAGCGGGAGAACATCATATTCGCTTCCTAAATTGGATGTCAAAGAATCTCAGATAGATATACCAGAACATTTAGTTAGAAATGAAGCTCCGAATCTACCAGAACTTTACGAAGTTGATGTTGTTAGACATTACAATCAATTAGCCAGTCTAAACCATTCGGTTGATAGAGGTTTTTATCCTTTGGGTTCTTGTACAATGAAATACAATCCTTTTCTGAATGAAGAGGCTGCATCTTTGAATGGATTCAAATTTATTCATCCCTACCAAGAGGAAAGTACAGTACAAGGTGCGTTGGAATTGATGTATGAATTGCAAGAATTTCTCAAAGAGATAACAGGGATGGATTATGTTACCCTGCAGCCTGCTGCTGGTGCCCATGGGGAGCTTACAGGAATGCTTGTTATCAAGAAATATCTACAAGAAAATAATTTAGGTCATAAAAATGAAGTTATCATACCAGATTCCGCTCATGGTACGAATCCTGCATCTGCGGTAATGGCAGGGTTTGAAGTGGTTAAAGTTAATTCGAATAATGAGGGAAGAGTCGATTTAGATCATTTGAAATCTTTAGTGAATGAAAATACTGCCGCTATTATGCTTACCAATCCAAATACTTTGGGATTGTTTGAAAAAGATATTCTGAAGATATCTGATTTGATGCATAAAAACAATGCCTTGTTGTACTACGATGGGGCGAATTTAAACGCAATAATGGGAAAAGTAAGACCTGGAGATAATGGTTTCGATGTTGTTCATCTAAATCTACACAAAACATTTTCCACCCCTCATGGAATGGGGGGACCTGGGAGTGGTCCTATAGCTGTAAAGTCTTTTTTAAAAGAGTATTTGCCTAAACCTGTTGTGGGTATGAAAGAAAGTGGGGAATATTATTTTGATTATGATATCCCTAAAAGCATTGGTAAAGTACGTAGCTTTTATGGTAATTTTTTAGTACTAATCAAAGCATACACTTACATATTATCAATGGGCAAAGAAGGTTTGAAGAAGGTAAGTGAACTTGCAACTTTAAATGCGAATTATTTGAAAGAGAAGTTGTCGGAATTTTTAGACGTTGCTTATCCAGATGTCTGTAAGCATGAGTTTGTAATAAAAGGGACTTCGTTGAAAGATTATGGTGTAAGCACACTGGATTTTGCAAAAAGGCTCTTAGATTATGGTATGCATCCTCCAACAGTTTATTTTCCTTTGATAGTGGATGAAGCAATGATGATTGAACCAACTGAAACCGAAAGCAAAGAAACCTTGGATGAAGTTGCGTCTATATATGAGAAAATCTTAGAAGAAGCCAGGAAAGAACCAGATAAATTAAAAGAAGCTCCTTTGAGTTTAACTATTAAAAGATTGGACGAAATAAAAGCCAATAAGGATTTAAAGGTGAAATTTGAGTAGGCGTTGATAAGCTGGGGATGAAAGTTGAAGGTATTTGTTATATTAAGTCAAAAAAACAGTGAGGCAAAAATATCGACTTACGCCTCACTGTTTTCTTGTTTTAAACATTCTCCACAGATTCCATAGAAAGTGATTTCAACAGAGTCGATTTTGTTGTCTTTTAATTCTTCTTCAGTAAAAGTTTTAAAACTAATTAATTTCTTTTCATCTATGAAATTTAGTTTATCTAACTCTATATCTTGCACTTTTCCACAATTTTTGCAAATAAAATGCGCATGAGGGGTGATGTTAGAATCGTAATGGATTTTATTTTCAATTAAAATTTCTTTTACTAGTCCTGCATTTTCAAATAATTTTACAATGTTATACACTGAAGTGAAAGAAATCTGAGTTTCATTACTTTTTACTAACTTTTGATGCAATTGATCAATCGACGGATGTTCATTAGAGTTAAAAAGCTCAAAGGCTACTTTGAATCTATTTGGAGTAACCTTAATCTTTTTATCTTTTAATATTTTGATTATACTATTTTTATCGTATTTAATTTCCAACTCTACCACCTTAGTTTAAATTATTTTACTGGTTAATTATAACACAAGATTTTAAAGAATTATTTGAATTATAGTGAAATTAACAATAGTGTCAAAAAACAAGTGATATAATAAAAAGGTAGTTTAAAGAGCAAAGAGCAAAGAATTGCGACCTTATATCTTAATGGGCAAGGATTGGGGCGACGGGGCGCTAAATGAATTTTGGGATTTCTAAATGAAGTATAAAATAATGAAGATTTTTAGGAGGGATACAGTGAGTGAGGTTAAAAAAATCGGTTTAATGACCAGTGGTGGAGATGCACCTGGAATGAACGCTGTTATTAGGGCTGTTACAAGAAGTGCAGTTGTGGAAAATATCGAAGTGTATGGGTTTTTGAGAGGATTTGCTGGTATTTTAGATAAAGAATATAAAAAACTAACATATTCAGATGTTGGTGGAATAATGGAAAGAGGGGGAACCATTTTAAGAACCTCTCGAGTACCAGAATTCAAAGTTCCTGAAGTTAGAAAAAAAGCTGCTGATATATTGAAGGATTTAGGTATAGATGTGTTAGTTATAATTGGGGGTAACGGGAGTCTTACTGGGGGAAAGTTGCTAGCAGAAGAACAAGGGATATCTGTAGTAGGCGTACCGGCTTCTATAGACAACGATATTGCATATACCGATATGAGCATAGGTGTTGATACCTGTCTTAACACAGTAGTTGATGCCATGCAAAAGTTAAAAGATACCGCTTCTTCCCACGAAAGGGCTTTTATCGTCGAAGTTATGGGAAGGACCTCTGGATACATAGCGTTGATGTCAGGTCTTGCTATAGGTGCGGAAGCTATAATAATACCAGAAGTTCCCACCGATTACGACGCTTTAGCAGAAAAAATGTGGGATGAAAGAAAAAGGGGTAAGATTAATTCAATAGTCGTTGTTGCGGAGGGATCTGCCAGCGCTTATACAGTTGCCAGACATTTAGAAAATAGAATTGGTTTTGAAACGCGTATAACAATTTTAGGCCATATTCAAAGAGGTGGTTCACCTACTGCTTTCGATAGAATTTTAGCTTCAAGAATGGGGAACGAAGTAGTAAAATCTATTAAAGACGGAAATTTTAACGTGATGGTGGGCTTGAGTAAAAACGATTTAATAAGAACACCTCTTGAAAAAGTGCTTTCTGAAAATAATAAATTGGATATGGAGATTGTAAAGCTGGCAGGGATTTTATCCTAGGGCGTTCAAGGGGTAAACCCCTTGAAAATTCCCAAGGCATGGAATCTAAAAAAAAGATGTAATTTGGGAAGAAACACCCAAAAGTTACGCATCTTTAGGAGGATAGTTATGAACGAAAAAATAGAAAATAAAAAGACGAGAATCGTTTGCACAATTGGTCCAGCTACACAAGATGAAACGATGATAAAAAAATTGATAAATGCAGGAATGAATGTAGCAAGATTGAATACTTCTCACGATACCATTGCTGATCATGAGAAAAGAGTAAATTTAATAAAGAAGATACGAAAAGATTTGAACATACCTTTTGCCATTTTACTCGATTTAGAAGGTCCTAAGATTCGTACGGGCAAATTTGAGACGGATCAAGTAATGTTGGAAGAGGGACAGAAATTTATTTTGACTATCGAGGAGATCGTTGGCAACAAAGAAAGGGTGAGTATAAATTATAGAGAATTACCTAAAGAAGTTAAAAAAGGAGATTTTATTCTTCTTGATGATGGAAAAATTCGACTTGTAGTCGTTAGCAGCAACGAAAAAGAAATTGTTACGAAGGTTGTAACCGGTGGCAGTATCACTCACAGAAGAGGGATAAACGTTCCTGGAATAGATATCAGTTTGCCACCTTTAACAGAAAAAGATATGGAGTATTTAAACAAGGCTGTAGAATGGAACGTAGATTATATAGCACAATCTTTTGTTAGAAAAGCTGAAGATATCACTAGAACGAGGAGAATTCTAACGGAATTGGGTATGCCCGATCTCCCCATTATCGCTAAAATCGAAACATTACAAGCTCTAGACAACCTTGAATCGATCATTGAAGAAGCTGATGGGGTGATGGTCGCAAGAGGAGATTTGGGTGTTGAAGCACCAGTTGAACAAATTCCTTTACTTCAAAAGAGAATAATAGAGATTGCAAATACAATGGCAAAGCCTGCTATAACAGCTACCCAAATGCTTGAAAGTATGGTTAACAATCCTTTTCCTACAAGAGCAGAAGCTACTGATATAGCTAATGCTATATTAGATGGGACGGATGCAGTTATGTTGTCTGAAGAAACGTCGATTGGGAAATACCCTGAACAAGCTGTCAAAGTTATGGCTAATGTAGCTAAAGAAACCGAAAAAATACTAGAAGAGTACTACTACAAATTTGATTATTCAACATACGGTGGTGGAGATCCCGCTACCAATTCGATAACGATGTCTGCAATAAAAATTGCCGAGCAATTAGGAATTGATGTTATAGTTGCCACCACTTATAGTGGTTATACGGCAAGAGCTTTGTCTAGGTTCAGAAGAAATATTAAAATAGTTGCTGCATCTCCAAGGATAACTACTTATCATCGATTGGCATTGGTATGGGGAGTCACCCCCGTTATCATGCAAAAATTTACCGACACAGATAATATGTTGGAGAGCGTTAGCAATATCGTGAAATCTTTAGATTTTGGTGTATCAGGAGAAAATATCATAGTGACGGCTGGGATTCCCTATGGTTTCTCCAGTAAAACCAATCTCTTAAAGGTTCATGAGATATGATATAATTGATACATTAGTAAAAATTTATTTTTGAGGTGATTTTTATGAATAAAATAGATGAATTAACTCCAAAAAAAGTTGTAGAAAAATTGGATAACTATATAATCGGTCAAAAGGAAGCAAAGAAACAAGTTGCTATCGCTTTGAGAAATAGAATTAGACGGTTGTCTCTATCAGAAGATGTTAGAAAAGATGTTATACCAAAAAATATTCTGATGATAGGTTCTACCGGTGTTGGAAAGACTGAGATTGCTAGAAGATTAGCAGAGGTTGCCAATGCACCATTTGTGAAGGTTGAAGCTACAAGGTTTACCGAAGTTGGATATGTTGGAAAGAATGTAGAAAGTATGGTCAGAGAATTGGTTGATTCTTCAGTCAATATGGTTAAAAAAGAAATGATGGAAGAAGTTAAAGATAAAGCTCAAAGGCTCGTAGAAGAAAGAATAGTAGAAGTACTCGTGCCTTCAAAGAAAAGAGCAAAAGCTCAGCCCTCATTTATGGATGTGATGCAACTTTTCAATCAAAACGCTGAATATTCCCAAAATAAGGACTACGATGAAAATGAAGACGAAAATATAAGAAGAAGAAGAGAGGAATTATTGGAAAAATTAAGAAAGGGAGAATTAGAGGATGTAGAAATAGAAGTAGAAGTCGAGGAACAATCTTCCCCAATGTTTGCTGGATTAGGACCAGAATTAGAAGACATGGGTATACAATTTGGAGAAATGTTTCAAAATCTTATGCCTAAGAAGAAAAAAAGAAGGCGAATGAAGATTTCTGAAGCGAGGAAGGTTTTGGAACCTATCGAGTCCGAAAAGTTGATCGATCAAGATAAATTAATTCAAGAAGGTGTAAGTAGAGCCGAAAATAGAGGCATAATTTTCATTGATGAGATAGATAAAATTACATCCAAAGGTGTTTCTTCAGGACCCGATGTATCCAGAGAAGGTGTTCAAAGAGATTTGTTGCCGATAGTTGAAGGTACAACCGTCATGACAAAGTATGGTTCCATTAGTACTGATTATATATTGTTTATTGCTGCTGGTGCATTCAGTGAAGCTAAACCTTCGGATCTGATTCCTGAGCTGCAGGGTAGATTCCCTATCAGAGCAGAATTATCAGATTTGACTAAAGAAGACTTTATTAGAATACTAACCCAGCCAAAGAATGCAATATTAAAACAGTATCAGTACTTACTCGAAACCGATGGGGTGAGAATTGAGTTCACTGAAGATGGCGTTGAAAGAATGGCAAATATTGCCTTTGAGCTCAATGAAAAAGTCGAAAATATTGGAGCAAGAAGACTTTACACTGTAGTCGAAAAAGTTCTTGAAGAGGTTTCTTTTGAAGCCCCCGCATCAGGAGAATGGGAATTGAAAATTGATAGCAATTATGTAGATCTAAGACTTGGTAAAGTATATGGTGATGAAGATCTTAGAGAATATATCCTTTGATGGACGGTAGTGAGCTAATAAATTGTATATTTCAATAATATTTTTTGGAAGTGAGGATATATGCGATTAAATGGTTCCAAACTAATTATCATAATAGGTTGTGGAAGATTAGGGTCTGAACTAGCTTTACAGTTGAGTAAATCTTATAATGTTGTGGTTCTTGATAAAGAAGAATCCTCTTTTGAAAGATTATCGAAAAGAAATTTTACTGGTTTCACAAGAGTGATTGACACAAGTGATATGGCTGCATTAAAGGATGTGAATATTGAAAAAGCTCACATGGTTTATATTGTCACTCCCGATGACAATTTAAATTTTATGTTGGCTTATGGAATTAAAAAATTAAATTCGGGAGTAAGAATAGCCGCAAGGGTGAACGACCCTTTAAAAAAATCAATTTTTATTAAGGCAGGATTGAATTTATTTTGTCCCATTGAGGATTCAGTAATGGATTTAGTTGAGGAATTGGAGAAGGAAGTAGTTAAGTATGAGTAGAATTTTTTATATCATAGAGGGAAAGATATTAGCCTATTCTTTAGCTAAAAAATTACTCTTATTGGGTAATCAGGTTTACTATGTGAGTCAAAATAAGGAAAATTTGGAGATTTTAGATGGATTAAAGGTAAATTTTCCGGCTCTTGAGCTCGTCAAGCAAGATCCCACCGATATCAAATGGATAGAAAATTTGGATCTAAATAAAAAAGTAGAAGCCTTAATAATAATCTCTGAGGATGACGCATTGAATTTTGTTGTATCTTGGCTGCTGAGAGAATATTATGAAGATATAAAGATAATCTCTCTAGTCAATGCAACAGAAAACGAAACTATTTTCAAAGGTATTAATGTCGAAACACTAGTTCCAATTTCTTGGATGCAAAAAATAATAGAATCTTCTTTGATTCATGAAGATATTACCGATTTTTTCAATCCCTATGTGGAAAAGTTATCCATTCTGGAACTCACTATACTTGAAGATGATAAAGCGGTAAATAAAAAACTGAAGGAATTAAATATACCTCAGAATTCAATAATTGGAGTTTTGATAAGAGAAGACGGAGATATAATGGTTCCTCAAGGTGAAACAATTATTTATAAAGGAGATAGATTGATCGTTCTGGCTTTAAAAGAACAAGCTGACAATGTTATAGAAACGTTAAAATAGAGGTGATCAAGTGCCTTCTTACACATATTTTTTAAAATTAAGGTATAAAGCTATTTTTAGAAATACAGGAAATATTATAATAGGTCTTTCAGTTTTGATACTTTTAGTGGGTTCTACGGCTTTTATTTATGATTCATTTAAAGATTTTCTACCATTTTTGATTACTGGGATATTGTCCTTTCTTAGCGGTGGAATGTTTCGCTTCATTGGAAGTGGAGAAAAAAGAAAAGAATTAAATACACAGGATGCTGTCGTCACAGTTTTTTTTGTTTGGACACTCGCAATATTCCTTTCTTCTCTGCCTTTTATTTTTTCTGGTGAATTGAATTTTTCACAAGCGGTTTTCGAATCCACAAGTGGCTGGACAACGACGGGGCTTTCGATGTTTTCTGATGTGGAAGTACTACCCCGGTCTATTTTAATATGGCGCTCGGTGATGCAATTTATTGGTGGAGCTGGTTTTGCTATAATTACTGTAATCATAGCTGGTACTATGGGGGTTGGCATATATCAAGCAGAAGGAAGAAGTGATAATTTAGTTCCAAATTTGAGGGAATCAGCTAGGATTATTCTTAGAATCTATTTAAGTTGGGCGGTTATAGGTGTTTTGCTTTTGATGTTTGTAGGAAAACTCTCTTTTTTTGACGCCTTTAACCATACATTAACCGGCTTGGCTACAGGAGGATTTTCTACAAAAAATTTTAGTATAGGTTCTTTTGGTAGCTTGAAGGTAGAAATAATTATCATGTTGCTTATGATTATGGGCGGAACCGGGTTTGGAGTCCATTATGCTGGTTTATTAATGATTAGAAATTTTATTAGGAATCGCAGAGACTATCGGTCCAAAAAAATTTCTTTACTTGAATTAAGAGAAAAAATTAAATCTGAGCCTTTTTTAAAAAATCCCGAAATTAAGACCATGTTCATAATTTTAGTTATTTCCTTTTTGCTGCTTTTTGCTTTTACAACAGTTGAAATTTACGGAGTTGGAAATGGTTTAGTTCATTCTGCGTTTCAGAGTATTTCAGCTTTAACAGGTACGGGTTTTTCAACCGTAGCTTTTTCAAACTGGAATTATTTCGGATTGTTAATTTTGACAATATTGATGATCTTAGGCGGAATGATGGATTCCACATCAGGCGGTTTAAAATTATTCAGGGTATATATCGCTTTCAAATTGATAATTAACCAGATCAAAGAATTTTTTAAACCCTCTGGAACCACTTTTTACATAGAAGTATATAAAGGGGTATCAAGAAAGAAAATTGATCTTAACTCAATAAAAAATGTGTTAGTAGTCTTTACAATGTATTTTATCACTTATTTTATTGGCGTTTTTATATTGTTGGCTTATGGGTATCCCCTTCATAACGCGTTGTTTGAGTATGCTTCGACTTTATCTGCTGTTGGACTTTCTACAGGTATTACTTCTAATCAAGCTCCCGTAGGAGTGATTTGGACTCAAACATTAGGAATGTATTTAGGGCGTCTGGAATTTTTCGTCATTATAAATGCACTTATAAAATTGTTTAAAGATTTGAGAGATATTTTTTAAAAAATATGCTTTAATACTTGAACGATCTTTTGTTTTTCATATTAAAAAAAACAAATTTAGGAAAGTGAAAAAATACCCGCCATCTATAATTAGGCGGGTTTATTTTATCCTTTGACTGAACCGGCGAGCAAACCTCTTACAAAATACCTTCCCAATATCATGTAAACGATGAGTGTAGGAAGGGCAGCTATTAAAGCTCCTGCCATTTGAACATTCCATTGAACGACCTGACTGCCAGCCAAATTGACTAACGCCACCGTTATGGGCTGTTTCGTTGGGTCACTAGTTATCGTTACTGCAAATAAGAATTCATTCCATATGTTAGTGAACTGCCATATTATAACAACTACGAAACCAGGTATAGATATAGGTAAAAGAATCTTTGTATAGGATTGCCATATGTTTGCTCCATCCACAGATGATGCTTCTACTAATTCGTTTGGGATTTCCTCATAGTAATTTTTAAACATTAATGTTGTGATCGGTATTCCGTATATAACATGGGTTATTATTAATGCTGGTATTGTTCCATATAAACCTATTGCTTGAAAGAATTGTATCAGTGGAAATAATACGCTCTGATAAGGTATGAACATGCCAAATAGTATGAGTGCAAAAATAATATTTGAATATTTGAATCTTAATTTTGAAAGGGCAAAGCCATTTATAGAACCAATCATTGCAGATATTAGTGTTGCTGGTATTGTAAGATAAAAACTGTTTTTTAGATTCGGCCCTAACTTTGCAAACGCCTCTTTGAAACCTTCAAAAGAAATCTTAGTTGGAAGTTTCCACATGTTTGATATAGAGACTTCTTCAAACGGTTTAAAAGAGGTGCTTAGAGTTACATAAAACGGCAACACGTAAAATATTGTGAATAAAGTCAATATAATGTAATAGATTGTAAGCGAAGTTTTATTTGTTTTTTCTGCCATCATCTCTCCCCCCTAAAAGAGCTATAAAGATATGGTACTATAACCGCTGCTACCATTACCAACATTATTATTGCAATAGCTGATGCTACTGCATATCTGTTTGATCTGAACATCTGTTCAAACATGTAAACAGCAGGCATATCGGTAACGTTGTTAGGCCCACTTCCAGTCATAGCGTATATTAAATCAAATATCTTTAAGGACATGTGTCCTATTACTATCATTGCACTAAGTGTAATTGGTCTAAGCATAGGCATCTTTATTCTCCAAAATAATTGAGTACCTGTTGCACCGTCTACTTGTGCTGCTTCTATCATCTCTTCAGGGATAGCTCTAAGCCCAGCTAAATACATTGCCATTACGTATCCTGACATCTGCCAGGTTGCTGCTATTACCACTGGTATCAACGCTAAATTGAATTTTCCTATTGATTGAGTACTCGTGTACCACATCCATTGTAAGTTTGACCATCCAAGGTTTTCAAGTAATAAGTTAATTCCCTGTGGGGAAGTTGGTATGTTCCCCGGAGCGAATATCCAACCCCAAACAGTTCCTGTTACGACAAATGAAATTGCCATTGGGAATAAAAAGAGGTTTTGAAAAAAACTTGATCCTTTCAATTTTTTGTCAATAATATTGGCTAAAAATATACCGAGTATAATACAACCAGCAAGAAAAAATAGGGTAAAGAATAATGTATTCCATAAATCTGTTTGAAATCTGGGATCCATGAATAACCTTTGATAATTTCTAAGCCCTACAAACTTGTATTCCCCACTTAATAATGAGGAGAAACTATTCCAGTTGGATGTTGATGTTCTTAGAGTTAAAAATATGAAATAATATACAAATATTCCTATGAATGCTAAAGAAGGGAGAATTATAAGGAATCCTGCTCTTGCTTTTTTCTTTTGAACGGACATATCTATCTCTCCTTATCGATTGAGGTATATTGAAAATCTCGGCCCCATAAAGGGCCGAGATTAAGTTATCTTAATGTTAATCTGTGAGTAGATTTACGTCTTCAGCAGCCCATAATATCATTTGTTTTGCTTGGTTAACATTTTTAGTAGTTACTAAATTGTTGATGGCATCGTTAAATGATGTGACAAATGCTTCGGGCGCAGCGGATCCGTGAACGATGGATGGTGATATGATGAGAGTTCTGAAATCTTCAGCTGTTTCTATTAGATATGGATCATCTCCTGGATCTGCATCAATTCTTGCTGGGATAGAACCTTTGATTGGGTTAAACAATGATTGAGCCCTTGTGGAAGCCAAATATTCCAAAAAGATTAGTGCATTTTGTCTATGTGGGGCATTCTTTGGTAATCCGAAGGTATCAGATACTAGTACAAATACCGCTTGCGTACCAGGCAGTTCAAACCATCCAAAGTCTTCTCCTGGTGTCCAACCTAAGGTTTTGTAGTAACCTTCCGCCCAGTCACCCATTAAGTTGAAAACAGCTTTGTCTTCATACAATAGCCTTGCAGCATCTTGCCATTCCAAAGCTGCATGGTCTACGTTCACGTAGTTCATAAGTTGAACCATTTTCTCTAATGCACTGTCAAGCCTTTTGTCGTTGAACGATAGTTCACCGTTGAATAATGCGTTGTAATTAACGGCTCCAAATTCGGCTACCATGAGATTTTCCGCAATTTGACCGGCTTCCCACTTGTTTTTATCTCCCAAAGCAAGTGGGGTATAACCTGCAGCTTTTGCTTTTTCTAATGCGTCTATGAATTCCATCCAAGTTTCTGGCTCTTTTGTCAAACCTATTTCGTTGAATAATTTCTTGTTATAGAAGATTACGTTACTTCGATGGATAGTCAGAGGAATGGAATATACTTCACCCTGATAACTTACAATGTCTATTAGACCTTTTGGAAATTTATCGTATACTCCCCAAGATTTGAGATAGTCTGTTAAAGGTTCCATGAGTCCAGGTATTACGTATGTATCTGTTAGCTCCCAACCAGCATGTACTTGGAATGTATCTGGTGGGTTACCACCAAGGGTTCTTGTTTTCAATACCGCTTTGGCGTTAGTCCCTGCACCACCGGCAACAGTTGCGTTAATTACTTCAATGTTTGGATATAGTTCATTGAAATCCTCAATAGTTGCTAAAAGAGCCTCTTCTTCTCCTCCACCTGTCCACCAACTGAATATCTCTACCTGCCCGCTTTGGGCAAAGATCATTGTGAAACTTAATACACTTAGAAGTACTAAACCTACTAATTTTCTCATCTTACGCTACCTCCTTTTTGAGAATTCACAATTTATTTGGAAGCTCTAAAACTTTCTTTTTTATTTGGGTTTGTTGTAAGATATGTTTTTGGCATTGTTTAGCAAAAATTCATATGGAGAAGATACGATGTGTTCGATCGCAATTGAGGCTGCACCTGACAAAATAGCATCTTCTTTCTTTGTTGCGACTAAAATTTCTGGTATTTCATTGGAAAAGGTGTATTGTTCAACTATTTTTTTTATTTCTCTGATTACAGAGTTGCCTACTTTTAAAATTCTCCCTCCTAAAATTACTGCTTCGGGATCAATCGTATTTACCAGGTTCACTATTCCCAAAGCTAAAAATTTACTGATTTCATCAATTGCTTTTTTAATTTCATCAGACTTTTTTGATTCATTTAAAATTATCTCTAATGGTAAGTTAAATTCATCTGCTAACCTTGATAAACCTCCGAAACTTTCCAAAGGAATTAAATCTTTAGTTATGACTGTATGGCCTATTTCTCCAGCAGAATTAGAAGTTCCCGAATATAACTTTCCGTTTATGATAATTCCTGCGCCGATTCCGGAATCACCTACAATAAAAACATAATTGTTAAATTTTTTTCCATGTCCAAACCACTTTTCACCTAAAACGGCACCATTTGCATCATTTTCTAACCAAATTGTTTTTTCATAGTGTTCTTCAAGCTGCTCAACTAGCGGGTATTCTTTTAGTAATGGGAAAGGATGAACTGATCGTAAAATCCTTTTTTCACTGTCTATCAAACCCGGCATAGCAATACCCATCCCTTTAATCTTGTAGAAGTCGACTTTGGAGTTATTGATCAATTCATCAATTATTAAAATTAGGTTTTTTAAAACATCGGTTGGTCTTCCATATGAATTTATTTCTTTTTCAATACTATTAATTTTTTTACCCTTAATATTGAATATTCCTGTACGTACTATATTTACCCCGAATTCAATACCTATAACATAAAAAGCGTCTTCTTTGATTTTTATAAGTTTTCTTTTTCTACCTAATTTGCCATCTACAGTGCCAACTTCTTCTACTAAATCCTTGGAAATTAATTCGTTGACTATATTTGTTATAGTTGCGTTTGTAAGCCCTGTTATGTCTGATATTTCTGATCTTGTGCTTGTCCCTTTAGAATTCAATAATTCTAGAACAACAGTCCTGTTTCGCTCTTTAACTAATTCTATATTGTATGTTTTATTTGTCATCAGTAAACCCCTTTGCATTTTATTTCTGCTTCACTTTCAATTTAAATACATTTTATTATAAATGTCAAGTTTGATTATGAGCGTTTATACTCAATTATTATCATTTAAAAGCGATTATTTAGGAATATCTTAAGAAATCATACTTTTTTTTATTTAAAAAAAATTCGGTCTATATATTTATAGTTTAATACTTGAACGAATATGTAGTTTTCATATGAAAACCTCATTAAATACTGTTCATTATGCAGTACTACCTAATGTAAATTTTAAAAATTTAGCTAATAAATTCGTTAAGGTTGTTTGAGTGGGAATTAGAAGTTAAGTTTACTTGTAGAAAAAGACTTTAAAGGTTGTACCTACCATCCATTTTGATTCAAATTCTATTTTATAATTTGCTAGTTCGCATAGATATTTAACCACCGCCAAACCCAACCCCGATCCTTTGGCGTGATTTTTTGCCTCGACCCCTCGATAGAATCTTTCAAAAATTCTTTTTTGTTCTTCTTCTCTTATACCTATACCTTCATCCTTTATAATGAGTTGTTCATTTTGGAAATCAATGTATATATCAGAATTTTCGTAAGATATTTAATCGCATTGGAAAGTAGATTTCTGAAGATTGTGTAGAGTACAAACTTGTCACCTTTTAAGGAGTGAATATGGCAGTTGAAGTGTAGCTTTACCGATTTTTCTTGTATTTTTTCGTAGAGATCAGTTACTACTTCATTGTATAGTGTACTTGGATTTATTACTTCTTTTTTTAATTCGTATTCTCCAAATTCTGCTTTCGAAAGAAGAGTTAGTTGAGAAATTATATTTTCTATTCTGTCAAGAGATTCTTCGATTTTGGTAACTTGTTTTATAAATTGATTATCTTTCATGAAGTCTTTGAGAATTTGAGTATTTCCTTTTGCTATAGTGAGGGGAGTTCTGAGTTCGTGGGACACAGAAGTTATGAAATCCTCTTTCACTTTTTTTAGTAATTCAAATTCTGTTTTGTCCTGTAATATTAAAAGTTGATATTTTTGTTTGAATGTGAGTTTGCAAAACTTGCTGTATCCTTCAAAGAAATATATATTTGTTTCTATTTCAAAGTCCTCATTATTCAATATATGCTTTGCAAGCTGATCGATTTCATTGAAACTTATGGTGTTTAATAATTCTTTATTTGCTCCTAATCCCCAAGCTTTGGCCGTGGTATTTGCGTTAAGTATAGTTGTTTTGTTTTCTAACTGTAATACCGCGTCTTCTAAAGAGTCAAATATTTGAAAATCAAACGAATTGGTATTTTTCATATTTTATTTTCACCGTTGTTATCTACTGCATAAGCGTTTTTGTTGAACTTGTATCCTACGTTTCTAATAGTTTTTATCCATTCTTTCCCTATCTTTGATCTGATCATGCTTATATGTACGTCGATGACCCGGTCTGTAATAAATTCATCTCCAAACCAAATCTTGTCGATAATTTCTTCTCTGGTGTAAACTTTTTCTGAATTCCTTGCTAATAGATCAAGTATTTCAAACTCTTTTGAGGTCAATTCAATATTTTTACCTTTGTAAGTTACTAAATAATTGTTTGAGTATATTTCCATTGGTCCAAAAATCATTTTACTTTCGGATTTTTTTAGTCTTTTTAATAAAGCCCTCACCCTTGCTGTAACTTCTCTGGGATTGAAGGGTTTAGTGATATAGTCATCTGCTCCTGATTCAATTCCCAAGATTTTTTCTCCATCTGTATTTTTTGCAGAAATGATTATTATACCTATTTCTCTATTCAAAGCCCTAACTTTAGGTAACTCATCAACTGCGTTACCATCGGGTAGCATTAAATCTAGTAAGATTATATCGATGTTTGATTCTTTGTTTAAAACATTTCTCATTTGTGATAACGTACCGGCTTCGAAGATTTGTAAATCTTCTAAACGAAGATAAGTTTTTAATATATCTCTTATGTCTTCATCGTCTTCAACAATTAATACTTTAGGCATGAAAAAGCCTCCATTTATAGATACTCTTCGATTTCCTTGCCTGTTTCTATGTAAACTATTTCTTCGCAAAGGTTTGTTGCGTGATCAGCGATCCTCTCTATGTCTCTAGCCAACAATATATAAGGTATGATAAGTTCTTTGTTGAATGATTCATCCTCCAATTTTTGCACAGCTATTTTTCGAATTTGTCTTTCTAGGTCGTCTACTTCGTCGTCTCTTTTCCATATTTTAACTGCTTGTTGAATGTTTTTTTCTCCAAAGGCTTTATACGAGTCCTTTATCATTTCTAAAGATATACCGAACATCTTTTTTATTTCTTTATTATTTACAATGTCCTTTAAATCAACATGGGCATAGGTTTCAGTTTTTTCTGCAATATTGCATGAAAGGTCTCCTATCCTTTCAAGATTGTTTGCAAACTTTATCATTGTTACTGCGTATCTCAAATCCTTAGCTAAAGGTCGATACCTTGCTACAATTTGATATACTGATTCTTCAATTTGGCGGTTTAATTCATCTATTTGATCATCCGCTTTTAAGACTTTTTCGGCTAATTCAAGGTTTTTATCTTCTAGCGATTTAATAGAATTTTCAAAGGATCTTAAAACTACAGTTAAAAGCTTGGATATTTCGCTTGTTAATCGTGTCATTTCAGTTTCAAAATGTGTGTAATCCATTTATTCCACTCCCTATTTTCCTTATATACTTTCTTTTGTTTGCTTGTTTATTAAAGTTTTAGCTAATTCTACCATTTAAATAATCTTCTGTCAATTGTTCTTTAGGGTTTTTTATAATGTCTTCTGTTTTTCCAGATTCGATAAGCTCTCCTTGAAACATAAAATACATATAATCTGATATTCTAATGGCTTGAGCTAGGTTATGTGTAACAATGATTATAGTGTAATTTTCCGACAGGTGTTCAATTAAATTCTCAATTTTTTGCGTTGCTATAGGATCTAGGGCAGATGTAGGCTCGTCCAATAAGATTATTTCAGGATCAATGGCGATAGCCCTAGCAATACACAAACGTTGTTGTTGTCCACCAGAAAGTGAGCTCGCTGGTTTGTCGAGGTCGTCTTTTACTTCTTCCCATAAAGCTGCTCTTTTTAGTGCTGCTTCGATGATTTCATCCATTTTTCTACTATTTCTTGGTGTGTGTAATTTTATTCCAAAGGCAATGTTTTCATAAATAGACATCGGAAAAGGAACAGGTTTTTGAAAAACCATTCCAATTTTTTTTTCGAAGCGTTGATAAATCAATGTTATTTTCGTATACATTTTTTCCCTCAAATATTATTTCTCCGCTTGTTCTATAGCCTGGAATTTCATCGTTGATTCTATTAATACTTCTCAACAACGTTGATTTTCCACAACCTGAAGGTCCTATTATTGCGCTGACTCTTTTCTTTTTGATTTCCATATTTATATCTTTTAAGGCTTGTTTTTGATCGTACCAACCATTAAAATTTTTGATTTCTATCACAATTTCTTTTTCTGTATTCAACTTTTTTGTTTTCCTCCTCTTATTTTAAAGGCTATAGAGTATATTACTAAAATAAGTAATATTAAGAATGCAGAAGTTGCTTTTGCCATCCATTGAGCACTCTCACCATAAGCCATGGTTATAAAATATATATGAGTTGGGAGAGTCATAACGGGATCGAGTAAAGAGTTTGGTAACTTAGTTGAATAGAAAACTGCTCCAGTCAATAAGACAGGAGCGGTTTCTCCGATAACTCTTCCTGCACCAATTAATATTGCTGTTATTATTCTATTTTTTGCTGCAGGAAATAGTATTTTGTAAATAGTTTCAGTTTTTTTTGCTCCTAATGCATAGGCTGATTCCCTTAGTTCCCTTGGTAGAGAGGCAAGGGCTTCTTTTACTGATGATGATATTACTGGTAAAGTCATTATCGCCAAAGTTAAACTTCCACTAAGAAGCGACGTCCCAAATCCAAGAGTTATTGAAAAGAGTGCTAATCCAAACAATCCATAGACAACAGAAGGAACACCGGACAACGAGGTTACGGATACGTCAATTATTCTTCCTAATCTTGATTTTTGGCCGTATTCAGATAGGAATGTACCAGTGAGAACTCCTATTGGTATTGAAAATAACAGGATAAAAAAAATCATCAATAGACTTCCCAATATAGCTGGTCCAATTCCTCCTGCAGTCATACCTTGACTGGGGTACTCTACAAAAAAAGAAGGAGTAAAATATCTTGCACCATCTACTATTACTATTATGATTATTGACAATATTATGCCAAAGGCGATATAACTTATAATTCTGAAAATGAGTGATATAATAGAATCTATTCCAGTTTGCTGTTTCAACTTTTCCAACTCCTCGTTATTCTCCTAGATATCATCGTAAGAATAAAAGATATCGTTAACAAAATTAAACCCGCTGTAAACAACGCAGAGTAGTGAGTACTTCCTATCGGTACTTCCCCCATCTCGCTTGCAATAGTAGCGGTCAAAGGTCTAACCGGATCCCAAATTGATCTAGGAATTATGGCAGCTCCACCCGAAACCATCAATACAACAATAGTTTCTCCTATGATTCTATTTATAGTTAGAATTATTGAATTCAAAATTCCTGATAGGGCTGCTTTGCTTACTATTCTAAATCCGGCAGTGAACCTACTTGCTCCTAAGGCTAAGGCGCTTTCTTTTAAACTGATGTCAACAGATGATAATGCTTCCTGCATGAGAGATGCAGCGTATGGCAGAGATAAAATTGATAATCCAATAGCTGCCAAAAGCAAGTTACCTGCTGACCAAGCACCGAAATTCATCAGGATAGGTGAAATATAAATGAATAAGAATGAACCTATTATAACAGTTGGGATCCCAGATAACAAATCTATCGCTGATTTTATAATTCTTTGCTCCCTGTTCGTGGCATAGTCATACAAGAAAAAGGCAATTATATACCCTACGGGTATAACTATAATAGAGGCAAATCCTGTTAGTATGAAAGAACCTACTATCATTGCTAACATTCCGTACTCTGGTGGATCATATGTTGGATACCAATATTTACTGGTAAAAATTTCAGCCCCAACTTCTGTCAGGGCTGGAAGTGATTCTCTTATGATAAAAATGAATAGACCAATTAATGCCAAAATTCCTACCATTGCAACAGCTGTGATTATACTTTGATTTGCGATATTTTTTAAATCTCGTCTATTCACGAATAAAGCACTCCTTCTAAAAGATAATCTTTTTAAAATCCGTATGCTGCAACGTAACCAGCTTGTTCAACCAACTCTTGACCTCTTTTTGATAGTCCAAATGTCAAATATTGTTTAACTGGACCAGTTTCTGGGTAACCGTTTGTAGCATCAACAAACATATACAATGGTCTTGAGATTGGATATACAGAATTTAAAATATTCAGTTTTGTTGGTTGTACACCTTCAACCGATAAAACTTTTACATCGTCAGTTACGTAACCTACACCTGTATAAGCTATGGCATACATGTTTTGTGCAACTGCTTGTATTTCCGCTTGGGTAGATTCTAACATCTGAACTGTTGGAGTCATCCTTTTACCCTCTAAAACTTTTTCCACAAATGTTTCATAGGTTCCTGAGGCTGTGTTTCTTGAATATACAACGATTCTTTGACCTGGTAAATTAGGGCTCAATTGGTTCCATCTTGTGATTTCACCAGTGTAAATTTTTGCCAATTCTTCTATAGTGATATCATCAATTCCAAGATTCGGATTAACTATTACTGCTATTCCATCGTATCCTAAAACAACGGGAATGAAGTACTTACCTTCTTCATGCATCTGCTCTAATTCAGAATCTTTAAGCCATCTACTTGAGTTTGCAATGTCTGTTGTTCCGTTGAATAAAGCAGCAATACCGGTTGAAGAGCCAGCACCTTCCAATGTGATTGTTAAATCGGGATACATATCTTTTAACTCTTCAATCCAAAGTTGAGCTACTGGAAAAATCGTGTTTGAACCTTTTAGAACAAGTGTTTCTGCAAAACTGAAAAGAGCTATACCAACTAAAACAAACGTTAATAATACTTTCTTCACAATATTTCCCTCCTTAATTTATGTTTTCGATGTTATTATAACAATCTTTTTTTTAGGTAAAATCAAGTGATATTAAGAAATATTAAGGAGGTACTTTCATTGATATTTAACCATAATTGATGAACCTAAAAATAAAAATGCTATTACAATTTGATAAATTTTTTAAGCTTCTATCCTTTTCTAAATTTCTAGAATTTGTGCTATAATTGTATTGTAATGTCTCTAAATAAACTAAGTAATTATTTTTAAGAATCGTTAAGAGGTGTTTGATTATGTTGATTGAATCGAAAAGTTATGAGAAAGAAGTAGAAAAGCTATTAAATGTGAAGCTTACTAAAAAAGAAAAAGAAAGAATAAAAACTGCCTATGAATTGGCTGAAACATCTCATAGTGGTCAATTTAGGGATTCTGGTGAGGAATTTTTTGAGCATCCAAAAAGTGTTGGATTGATACTCGCAGGTTTAAAAATGGATGTGGATACTATTATAGCTGGTCTTTTGCACGATGTAGTTGAAGATTGTGGTGTTTCAATAGATAAAATAAAAGATCTTTTTGGGATCGATGTTGCTAATATAGTTTCAGGTGTCACTAAGATTAGCAATTTAAAGCTCAATGAGCGGCTAAACGAAAATGACATGAAATCTTTAGAGAAAGTGGAAACTATCAGAAAGATGCTTTTTGCTATGTCCGAGGATATAAGAGTCATAATCGTTAAATTGGCAGATAGATTACATAACATGAGAACTTTAGAATTCGTCGATAGAAAAAAGCAGATTGCCAAGGCCGACGAAACTTTAAAAATATACGCACCTATTGCCCATAGATTGGGTATCTATAAGATGAAGGAAGAGTTGGAAGATTTGTCTTTTCGGTATTTGTATCCTGAGACATATTTTGATCTAAAGACTAAAATCGAGGAAAAAATAAGACTTGGGCAAAATCGATTGAACGAATACGCGCAGATTATTAAACAAGAGCTTGATAATCAGAAAATTAAAGCGACGGTTGAAGGTCGCTCTAAGCATTTATATAGTATATGGGATAAGATGATTCGAAAAGGAAAAACTTTAGATGAAATATATGACTACATAGCTCTTAGGATAATTACTGAAGATCAGAATAAATGTTATGCTGTGTTGGGAATAATTCATTCTATTTGGTCCCCTGTTCCAGGTAGAATAAAAGATTACATTGCAACCCCTAAATTCAATGGTTATAAATCGCTGCATACCACCGTTATAACCCATAAAGGAGATCCTTTGGAAATTCAAATTCGAGATTGGGAAATGCATGAAGAAGCTGAATACGGCTTAGCTGCCCATTGGGTCTATAAAGAGGGTGTTAGTCAGGAAAAGTTGAAATTTTTAACTGATCTTATGGAATTACATAGGTATATTGCTCAAAATGCTTTTGAATTGAAAGATATCGAAACGAATCTTCTTTCAAAAGAAACTTTTGTATTTACACCAAAGGGAGAAATAATTCATTTACCAAGAGGAGCAACACCTATTGATTTTGCTTTTGCTATTCATACTGAGGTTGGCAATCATTTTTCTGGAGCGAAAGTCAACGGTAAATTAGTCCCTATTTCATACAAATTACAGACTGGGGACATAGTAGAGATATTGATCAATAGGAATTTTCAAGGACCTAGTATTGATTGGTTAAAATATGCTCATTCTCCCAAGACTATATCAAAGATAAAAAAATATTACAGGCAAAAAAACGAAGTGGAGTTAATAGAAAGAGGCAAGGACAAGTTTAGAGAGCTGTCTAAAAAACTTAATTTTTCTATGGATGAAATTCTCGAGAAATTGAAAGAAATAGGATTTTATATTAAATACAATATAAAAAGCGACGATGAATTTTTCATTAAGTTATCTTTAGAAGATATCAATATTAATACTATTAGAAATATTTTTACCCTCAATGAAAAAGAAGAGGAAACGATCACTACGGTCGAAAAAACTAACTCAAGTAGGAAAGGGATCTCTGTTCTTGTTGATGGTGAAGAAGGAGTCGAAAGTTATTTTGCTAAATGTTGTATGCCTGTTCCAGGTGATGAAATTATTGGTGTGATAACCCGTAGAGGCATCGGCATACATAGAAAAGATTGTAATAATATTCAGGATATTGATGATAGTAAGAAGGTAAATGTTGAGTGGAACGAATTCAATCAAAACAAATTTTCTACGGTATTAATGATTGATGTTGAAAGTAAAAATGTCTTAAATAACGTTAGAAATGTTATAAATAATGAAGGTGGACATATTGAAAAATTTGAAATGACGAATAATTCTAATTATCTTAATATTAGGATATATTTAGCTGTTCAGAATTTAAAGCATCTGAGTATTTTGAGTAATAAATTAAAAAATTCTAAAGGTGTTTATTCTGTTAGGAGGGTATAATTTGAGGGCTGTGGTTCAAAGAGTATCACAAGCTTCCGTAACCATTTCTGATAACATTGTTGCTCAAATAGAAAAAGGTCTCCTGGTTTTCTTGGGCATTTCGAAAATTGATCAAGTATCAGATATTAGTTGGATGGCTGATAAGATTGTAAATCTTAGAATTTTTGAAGATGATCAAAATAAAATGAATAGATCTTTATTAGATATTATGGGAGATATGATCGTTGTCTCTCAATTCACTTTATATGGTGATTGTAGAAAAGGAAGGAGACCATCCTTCACTGATTCGGCAACTCCCGAGAAAGCTAAAGTTCTTTACGATAATTTTCTTTCCTACCTTAAAGAAAAATACCCTATAAACGTTCAACAAGGTGAGTTTCAAGCTCATATGAAAGTAAATATTGTCAACGATGGTCCAGTGACTTTACTTTTAGATTCTCAAAAGTTGTTTTGAATTTAATAAATATCTTTGATTGGAGGGATTTTATGAAAGAGTTAGAAGTTACCGTTTTTGTCTACAACGAAGATCCTTTTGAAGCACACATTTCATCGGAAGGTGTAGAATCAGGAGTTAATCAATCTAATGTGCATAAAATATATTTAGGTTATGAAAAACCTCAAAAAGGAGTCGTTGTTAAATTCAAACTACCTAACGGCGAAAAGAAATATGTTAGGGGTGAATAGATGATTCTATTTCATTTATAATTTCACTGATATCTATTGGAGAGAAGTGTAATATCTCCTCTTTTATAGTTTTAAAGGTATCGATAAAATATTTATTTTGGTTTCCGGTACTTATTTCTAGTGAACACTCTATTAGTGCAGCCATTAGATCAGAAGTTTTCACGTATGCTCCATAATCATTTTCGAATGGAGCATATATGTATTTTTCGTATTTTTTAATTTTCTCTTTCAAAGCAATTTTATCATTGTACCAGTCTTTAATGAAGTCTTTTTCTATTTCTCCAATTATCTCTTCTAAGCCTCGTACTTTTCTTTTAGTGGGGCTTATCACATCACCTGTAAATGCTTCAGGCAAATCATGTAGTATTGAAGCAATCATAATATCGTAAATTTCTTTCATTTGTAAATTAGCTTTTAGAGCTAAAAGATAAGAAATTAAAAAAACGAAAAAAGTATGTGAAGCTACAGAACTTTTAATATTTCTATGATTTTTGTTCCATCTTATCATAGTCACCAATCTTGTTGATATTTCTAACAATTCATTAGCTAATTCTTCTATCTCTTTTTTACCTTGTATATCCATTTTTTTTATTTTTCGTTTTGGTTTTTTTATTTTAGGTTCAGTGTAATATTCAGGAAAGACTCTTTCGTTAATACTGGCTTCTTTTTGAGCGACGAGAAGGTTTATCATTCTAACTTTTTTTTCTATTTCTTCATCAAAGGCATAATGAATTAATAGTTTTGATCTAATATCGCTATCAAAATAAGATTCTACTTCTTTGTAGGTTTTGTTAATCACTTCATCCCAAAGTCTTTTGCCTTTTTCTTCAATTTTGCTTTTGGTAGCCAATGATATGTCTGATAATCTTATTTTGGGAATTGCTTCATATATTTTGTTGTGAAGTATTTTTACCAAATTTTCCTTAGATTCTTCGGAGAATACAAATATACTTAAAAGAAGGTTGTTGTATATGTTGTCGGATTCGCTAAATCTTACAATTGCAGGATTGTTGTTCCATCTGTAGACTGTAAACAAATTAGAACTTTCTAAAAGAAAATTACCAATGTTCATTTAATCACCTTCTTAATTGATTCAATATTTCGCTTTTGTATTTCTTAATTATTTTAACACATTTTTTAATTTATGATTATTTGAATTGATGGTATAATTTATTTTGTGCTTAGAATAGTGAAATGAGAAAGGGGTTTATATGTGAAAAGTATTTTCATCGCTGGAATTTCCGGATCAATTGGTCAACAGGCTATAGAAGTGTTAAATAGCGGGTGGTTTAAAGACAATTTTAAGATAGTAGGAGGATCTGTTTATAAGAGTTGGGATAAATTAAAAGAAGCCATAGATAAATACGATCTGATTAGTGCTGGGATAGTTGAAAATATTGAAAATATGCCCAAAACTTTTAATGGTTGTCGCATTTTTACTGGCGCAGATGCTGTTGAAAGGAGCATAGAGTTTTGTAATCCTGATTACTCTCTGATCGCTACTTCTGGTTTTTCTGGGGTTAAAAACACCTTAAAGGCTTTAGAAGTTTCCCAGCGGGTCTGTTTGGCGAATAAAGAATCGATTGTGTGTGGTGGAAATTATGTTTTGGATTATGCTAGCAATCTCAAAAAAGAGATAATCCCTGTTGATAGCGAACACAGTGCGATATTTCAACTTTTGATGGGTGAAACCTCGACTCCAGAGAAGATTATATTAACGGCTAGCGGTGGAGCTTTAAGAGATTACCCAGTTGAAATCTTTGAAAATGTTTCAGTGGAAGAAGTATTGAACCATCCCGTTTGGTCGATGGGGAAAAGAATAACCGTTGATTCTGCATCGATGGTAAATAAGTCTCTTGAATTATTTGAAGCTTTTCATTTATTCAAAATAAACAATATCGAGGTTGCCATCAACAGAAACAGTAGGATTCATTCTATGGTTCAATTTTCTGACGGAGTAATTAAGATGCATTACGGTGTAGCAGATATGAAAATTCCAATAGCTTTTTCGATTTCTTATCCTGAACGAAATTTTGTTTTTGAAAAACCTGATTTATTTTCAGAGAAGATATATTTTGAGAGAGTAGATTTCAATAGATTCCCCGCTTTAAAATTAGCTTATAGCATTCTTGGGAAGGCCCCATTACAAAATGCATTTAACGCCGCAGATGAGGTTGCAGTGGATAGTTTTTTAAAAGGTACAATTAAATTTGGAGATATTTATCGTGTGATATACAAAACGGTAAATGAGGTGCAAACCCAGTATTCTTTTGCAAATAACTTGAGTTTTAATGATTTTGATGATATACTTAAAGTGGATAAAATCAGTAGAAATATAGCGAAAAAATATATTATGGAGGTTATCGAATGACGGTTTTATTATCAATTATTTGGTTTTTGATTATCATATCCGTTATTGTAGTTGTGCATGAATTTGGGCATTTTATTTTTGCGAAAATTTTTAAGACGAGAGTTGAAGAATTCTCTATTGGATTTGGGCCTGCATTATTCAAGATTCCTGGTAAAGAAACCACATTTCGCTTCAATATCATTCCATTGGGTGGTTATGTTAGATTGGCTGGTGAGGAAGTATTAGAAGAAGGTTATACTGATACTGATCCTGCACTGTTTTACAACAAAAAACCTTTCCAGAAATTTTTGATAGCTTTTGCAGGGCCCTTGTTTTCTTTCCTTTTAGGTTATTTTCTTTTTGTTGGAATAGCTGGTGTTTATGGTTTTCCAGAGGTAATGGTTGAAAGATTAGGAAGGGACAGCGTTGCTCTCCAAGCTGGTCTTGAGCCCGGTGATATCATTAAAACAGCAAATGGTGAGTATGTATTTAACCCTTCGATTTTAGAGATGGAAATAGCTTCTGGGAAACCGTTAGAGTTAACTGTTATAAGAAACGGAGAGGAAGTTAATGTTACATTGATTCCAGAGCTTACCAACGATAGGGCAATTTTCACTTTTTATGATATTGAAAACGCCGAAGCGCTCAATTTGAAAAACAAAGAGATTGTTTCACTAAATGGTGAAGAAGATTTATATTTGGTAATGAGCCGAATGGAAAATGGTGATCCAATAGAAATACAGTTAGAAGATGGATCCGTTATTGAAGGTAAGTTAGCTCAATATTCTTATTTTCCCCCCACGTATGAAACAGGTATCGTGTACGCTACTTTTTCAAATGTTATAGCAAAAGGTAACGATTTTTTCCAACAGGGAGATAAAATAATTGAAATTAACGGAGTAGCAATTAATAATGGATCTGATTTGCAAAATATAATTTATCGAACCCAATTGAATACTGGAGAATTAATGTTTGCTGTTTCTGGTAAAGAAATTATTAATGAGTATAAGCCATTTAGTGACGATGCTCTTGAGGTGCTGGTAGAGAGAAACGGTCAGATAATTAATATTGATTTACCCAAAGAAGAATTTTTAGATTTCATCGTTCAGCCTGGGATTTTAGAGGTTCCATACGAAAATTGGCATCCTAAAGGGATTGAGGCTCTTACAGTCCCCATTCAATGGGCAAATAATTTGATTGCTTTAACGTTTAGATCTTTCGGTCAGTTATTCACAGGAAGGTTGAGCGCTGATCAATTGGCAGGTCCGGTTGGAGCTGCTGCCATAATAGGGCAAGCAGCAATGGTTGGTTTTGATGCTATTTTAAATTTAACCGCTTTAATAACTATCAGTTTAGGAGTTTTTAATTTGATTCCAATCCCTGGTTTAGACGGTGGCAGAATCGTTTTTTCTATTTATGAAATGATAACTAGAAAAAGGGTGAGTCCAAAAGTTGAGGCTATAGTGAATACGATAGGATTTTTGTTCTTAATATTTTTGATGATCTTCGTCACTTATAACGATATAATGAGATTTTTCTAATGAGGTGTTCTAAATGTTCTCAGAAAAAGTAGTGGATGTTGGCGGGGTTAAAATTGGCGGGAAGTATCCCATCGTTATTCAAAGTATGACGAATACGGATACAGCAAATGTTGAGAAGACTATGCTACAAATTGAACGTTTGAAAAATTCAGGTGCCCAGATTGTAAGGGTATCAGTGAGAAGTAAGGATGACATTCAACCTTTTGGTGAAATCGTAAAAAAATCTCAAGTGCCTTTAGTTGCAGATATTCATTTTGACTACAGGTTAGCTATAGAATCTATTAAGGCCGGTGCTTCGAAAGTAAGAATAAACCCAGGCAACATTGGTTCAGATGTTAAAATACGAGAAATAGTTAAAGTTGCTAAAGAGTACAACGTACCAATAAGGGTCGGATCTAATTCTGGTTCGATCGCTAAAGAATTTTCTGATTTACCTAGACATAAAGCATTGGCTGAAAGCGCTTTAAAAGAAGTTCGATTGCTAGAAAAAGAAGGTTTTTACGATATTGTCGTCTCTGTGAAATCTGTTGATGCTAAAGAAACTTTTGTTGCCAATCAATATCTTTCGAGGTTGATACCTTATCCTTTTCATATAGGAGTTACTGAAGCAGGTGTGTTTGAGGATGCAGTTATATTGTCATCAGCAGGTTTAGGTTCTTTGCTTATAAACGACATCGGAGATACAATCAGAATATCCATCAGCGGGGATCCGATCAGAGAAGTTGAATTGGCAAAAGATTTGCTAATAGCATTAGGCTTGAAAATAGGGGTAAGAGTAATAGCCTGTCCGACTTGTGCAAGGACGGAAATCGACGTTGAAGGATTAGCCTACGAAGTAAAAAAAATGTTAAAAGGTAAAGAGGTTAAAAAAAATATTACCGTAGCGGTCATGGGATGTGTTGTTAACGGTCCTGGTGAAGCTAAACACTCTGATATCGCCATAGTTGGAACCAAAAATTCATCAGCGGCTATTTTCCTTAAAGGGGAACTTTTCGGTACTTTTAAGAGAAGTGAGATAAGAGAGAAACTTTTTGAGATTATAGAAGAAATTCAGAATTCTTAATTGAAGAAGGGAATACTATGGAGATAGATCCCATTACCGGAAAAAAAATGGATAAAGAGATGAAAAAAAAGAAGATAAAAAAATCTAACGATCAAGATGTTACTGTTTCTGAGGTGAAAGAAAAAGAAGGATTTTTTGATGTATTAGTTGACACAAATATAAAAATTTCTGAAAGTGAGTTAAGGAGTTTGATTGACAATATTCTTAAACTGGGAAACAACTTTGTAAAATCTCCCACCCAATCTAATTTACGAGGATATAGGAATGCTATCAAAGATTTCCTTAAAAGATTGGAGAAACATTGGTATGTGATAAAAAACGATCTTGATTTTAAAAATTCAACACCGCAACTACATATGGTAGCCGAAGTAGTTGATGGCAAACTCATGGAATTGACTGATATGATTTTAAAAAGAGAGAAAAATACTTTAGTGTACGCGTCCAAAATTGACGAAATAAACGGATTGATTTTAGATTTGTACAAATAAAAGGTGTATGGAAGGTGTTTTTTTTGAGTGATTCATTTTTTTATGATACAATAGAAAAAATTCAATCGAAAATAGAAGTAATTAAGGCAAGTTCCATGTGTTTTGTTGCAGAAGATAATTTTATTTTAAATAATTTTAGAGATGAATTATTAAATTCAGTTTCAGCTTTCAATCAGTTAGATACATTAATTATTAAACCTTCTGGTGGAAATATTAAGATAGAGCAAGTTAGGGATGTGGAAGAGTTTTTAATGTATAAACCTAACTATGCAAAGGTGAAGGTTGTTTTTTTTGAGGATATTGATAGATTGAACATAGAAGCAGCAAATGCCGCACTCAAATTAATCGAAGAGCCTCCAGAATATGCTTTGATATTTGGAACTACTACGAGATGGAATTATTTGTTACCAACCATAAAAAGTCGTTTTATAAGGTATGATCTTTCGATCCCTTCACTTTTGGTTGAAAATATTAATCGCAAATATGGTGAAATAGCGATTTATTTCAATTTTTTCCGACATTATGATTTGGGGGTTTTATTGTTTCTGAACGATGAAAGTACCGATGTTTCTAAAGTTAAAGATGAGGTCGAGAGGGTGCTTAACTTTTCATCCAACAATATCGATGAATTGATAAGCAATTTTAAATTATCTCTTGATTTGCCATACAACAAACTGAAGTTTTCTCTTTCATATTATAAATTGTGGAATATATTAATAAATTCAGACGATAAAGAGTTCTTTTATCTAATAAAAAATATTTCTCAAATAAAAAATGATGTTGAAAATTTATCTTTTTTAAGTAATATATCTTCTTTAGGTGCTATTTTGTTGAGAGATGCGATGGTATTTTTGAATTCTTCCAAATGGAAATTTTTTTGGAACAACTCGTTAGTTTATTTCTTTGGCTTAAATGAACATATTGTTAATTTAGAGCAAATTAAAGATAATATATCATATTTGAATAGGGTATCTACGATGAGATTGGCTAACTTTAACTTTGAAATGGAAATATTTACCCATTTTTTTAGAATTAAAAGATGCTTTATTAGAACCATTAAATAATAATACAATGGGAGTGAAATCTTTTGATAGATCTTGAAGCTGAAGTTTATGGGGTAGAATTGGAAAAGTTAGGTCCCATATATTACTATAATTATATAGGAATCGAAAAAATCAATATATTTGATTATGTTTTGGTTCAAACAGAAAATGGAATAGAAGTTGGTAGGGTTGTGTTGGGCCCTGTTACAATGAGGTTTGAAGAAATAGGCTATGAACCCAACTCAATTATTAGAAGGGTTTCAGACGAAGACAAACAACAAGTAGAAGACAATGTTAAACTAGCCGAAGAAGTTGCACAATATGCAAAACAGATGGTTAGAGAATTAGGATTAAAAATGAGGATTCTTGATGCCGATTTTACTTTTGATAGATCAAAATTGGTAATTTACTTTGGTTCCGATGTTAGAATCGATTTCAGAGAATTGGTAAAGATATTAGCTAAAAGGTACAAAACAAGAATAGAACTTAAACAAGTAGGAGCTAGGGATGAAGTAAAGAAGATTGGATCAATTGGCTTATGTGGACAAGAGGCTTGTTGTAGCAGATTTCTGAGAGATTTTTCTTCTATAAAGATGGAGCTAGCTAAAACCCAACAGATGATGATTAACACAGCTAAAATTTCGGGTAGATGTGGTAAGCTTCTTTGTTGTTTGAAATATGAAAATGATTTTTATAAAGAAGTCCTTAAAAATGTGCCAAATGAGAACTCTACAATAGAATACGATGGAAAGCCAGCTAGAGTTGTAACGGTCAACGTGTTCTTGAAAGAAGTCTCGCTACAAGTAATAGAAGAAAATCAACCAATCTTAATCAAAGTTCCTTTTTCCTATTTCAACAATGGTAACTCTCAAAACGGGTGATCATATGAGAACAATTGCAGCTGTATTCATAACAATCGGTATTTTGTTTTTAATAATAGGGTTGATGTTTGCATTTAATATAAAACTTGGTAGACTCCCCGGAGATATAATAATAAAAAGAGAAAATTTCGTTTTATATATTCCTATTACAACGATGCTTATTGTTAGTGGATTAGTCACATTACTATCAATTATCATTCGAAGATTTTTCTAATAATGAATGTAAATTCCTTGGAGGTGTATTCGTTGAAAAAAAATTTAAAAGAACTAAAAAACTTGTCGGTTATCGCCAGAGGAGATATATTGAAGATGACCACTGTGGCTAATTCTGGTCACCCCGCAGGGTCTATGTCTTCTATTGATATGTTTTTATCGGTTTTAAATAGGGCAAATATATTCCCAGATGATCCGTTTAATCCAGATAGAGACAGGATCGTGGTTAGTCATGGTCACACTTCA